>NZ_JBFBVU010000059.1:0-8783 GCF_040689105.1 Meridianimarinicoccus marinus | reverse complement strand
CCCATCCGCTCCGACCGCGCAAACCTGAAAGCTGCCCTTCGCCAAATCGATCGCCAGCATGTTGATCGTAGTCGTCATTGGTGTGCCCTCCACTTGGTTCCCATGGAACCATCATGGATACGAGATGCCGCTGGGTGGGGGCATCCACCGCATCAGTTCAACTGGCCTGCCACGCCGGCGGATATTTCCGCTCAACGCACGGGTTTGTCTAATATACAATCGCCTTCTTATTCGACGGCGGTTACGGCCATTAGACAGAGACCCAACGCGTCGCCCGGTTTGAACGTTTCGACACCCTGACCCTTGCAACAGGCGCGACGGCACCTAGGACTGGTGCAGAACTGCACCCCCCTGCCCGTCGATCCCGTGCGGATCGAAACCATCCGCTAAACCTCGCAGGCTGTCGGACTTCGCAGAATAATTGTCACACACCATTGACTGCTGGCCGGATGGGTCTATGCGGGCATGGACAAACGTGAAGCCTCGCATGAGGGTGTGACCAGACAAAACCGGACGCCGGGGAAGGTCAGATGTTTGGACGTATTGAAACGGCCTGGGTGAATTTCCAGGCAAGCCCGTATTTCTGGGATGTCATCATGGCGGGCTGCCTGATGCTGACGGTGTTGGGGGTGCTCTGCTTCGTGGTCTGGCTGCTGGGCCTGCCGGGACGGATCGCGATTTCGCGCAATCACCCGGATGCCGAGGCGGTCTATACCATGGGGTGGGTCGGGTTCCTGGCGGTGGTGCCTTGGATCCAGGCCTTGATCTGGGCGTTCAAGCCCACCGACAAGATCGACATCCGGTACTTCCCCGACGAAGAACGCAAGCACGAACTGGAAGACCTGCAACGCCTGTCGCGCTTTGCCTATGGCCGTGATCTTCCCAAGGAACAGGTCGAGGCCCTGATGCGCCGGCTGGAAAACGAGACGGCGGCCGAGGCGGACAGGCGGGAGACGGGCAGCAGTCCCGATCCGACCGCGCCGCAATCGGACAAGCGGGAGATCTGATCGGTGTTTGCTGTCTTTGCGATGACGTTTGTCTATGCGCTGTTTGTCTGGATCGTCTTTTTCAAGTTCAAGTGGCTGCGGCTGACCCCGGTCTGGGGCGTTACCACGGTGTTCATCGGCCTGCATCTGACGCTGGTGCCGCTGGTCGGCATGCGCTTTGTGTCGCCGCTCAGCAACGATGTTCGGCTGGTGCGGCACACGGTGCAGATCATTCCGCGCTTGCCGCAGCCCACCACCGTCGAAGAGGTGCTGGTGACCGAGGGCCAGGCGGTGAAACAGGGCGATCCGCTGATCCGGCTGGATGCCCGCTTCTATCAATACCAGGTGGATGCCGCGACGGCGGCCGTGGCGGCGGCCAAGCAGAATGCGGTGGTGCTGCAGGAAGATGTCAAGGTCGCCGAGGAATCCGTGGCCCGCGCCCAGGCTGAATTGACCTACAAGCAGAGCCAGGCCGACCGCTACACCGGTCTGGCGGCGCAACGCGCCGCACCCGAGGCCGAGGCGCAGCGCTGGCAAACCGACGTGCTGACCTCGCAGGCCGAGGTGGCCGAGGCACAGGCGCAGTTGAAACGCGCGCAGGCGGCGCTCGACTCGCAGATCGACGGCGTCAACACCGGGGTGCTTGAGGCCGAAGCCTCGCTGAAACAGGCGCAGTTCTATCTTGACAACACCCAGATCCACGCGCCGGCAGACGGCAGCATCGTCAACCTGCAGGTGCAGCCGGGCATGGTGGCGGGCATCATCCGTGCCGGCGCCATCGCCTCGTTCATCGCCGACGACGATCCCTATCTTCTGGCCATGTACCGGCAGGAGAACCTGAAATTCATGAAGCCGGGGCAGAAGGTCGTCGTCGCGCTCAACCTCTATCCGGGCGAGACCTTTGACGCCACGGTCAAGGATATCTGGTGGGCCAGCGGCCGGGGCCAGATGCTGCCGTCCGGCCGCCTGCCCTCCTGGATCGACCTGCCGAACTATCCCGAAGGCCGCTACGCAGTGCAGATCACGCTGGATGATCCGCCGCCGCACATGCCGATCGGTGCCGAAGGGGCAGCACTGGTGCTGACCAACCCGGCCAATCCGTTCACCTGGGTCGGGCAGATCGCGCTGCGCACCTATTCCTGGAAGCGGTTCCTCTATCCGATGCCGTTCTGAGGCCAGACACAGCGGGAGCGCGCATGGACACCAAGATGACGCAAGAAGCAGGCAACCACATGGCACCATGGCACAGCGCAAACCAACCCGGGCATCCCGGATCGGACGGGGCCAACCGAGGGACTGCGCACCGGTTCAAGGGCTTGGGCACGCGGGCAATGGTCGGTCTGACCGTCGCGCTGGCGCTGGGGGGCTGCGAACTTGCGCTGGCACCCGAGCACACTGCGGTGCTGGACGACGCGCTGCCCGAGTCCACCGCGATCCCGGCGGCCTGGTCCAGCAAGGGTGCTGCCAGTTCGGCGGTGGGGGACCATTGGGTCGCCAGTTTCCGCGATGCCCGCATGACATCGCTGGTCAACGAGGCGCTGACCAACAACCGGGATCTGACAGCGGCTGCGGCGCGGGTACAGGCGGCGCTGCAAACCGCAGAAATCGCCGGTGCCCCGATCATGCCCTGGGTGGGTGCGTCTGCCGGATCGCACCAGATCCGCAATCTGGACGCGGATCGCACGCATCAGCACACCGGCGGCGCGATCGCGGTGTCATGGGAGGTGGATCTCTGGGGCAAGCTGCGCTCGGGCCAGGCGGCGGCGGTGGCCGATGCCGCTGTGGTGGCAAACGAAGCCGTCTGGGCCAGCCAGTCGATTGCGGCGACGGTGGGCCGGTCGTGGATCGCCTATATCGAGATCGGCCAGTTGCTGGCCGCCGCCGATGATGTGGTGGATCAATACGCCCAGCTTGTGTCGCTGGCGCAAAAGCGCGAAGCCGCGGGTGTGGTGTCGGACTTCGACGTGGTGCAGGCGCAGGGTCGGTTGAACGCCGCCAAGGCCGCACGGGTCGAGCTGCGCGCGCAGTCGAACGAGGCCGCCGCGGCGCTGGAAGTTCTGTTGGGGCGGTACCCGTCGCTGAAGCTGAAGCCCGCCAGTAGTTACCCGCGGATGCCCGGCACGCTCTCGGCGGGTCTGCCGCTGTCGCTTCTGGACCGGCGCCCGGATGTGGTGGCCGCGCGCGAGCAGGTGATCGCGGCCTTCTACAATGTCGAGGTGGCAAAGCTGACCCGGCTGCCGGGGATCTCGCTGACCGCGGCGGGAGGCAAATTGGTCGATCCCAGCCTGGCGCTGCTGGGCGCTGGCAACCCGGGGTTCCTGCAGATCGGTGTCGGGCTGCTGCAACCGATCTTCATGGGCGGCGCCCTGCAGGCCGACGTGGTGCGCATGACCGCCCGGCAGGCGGAAGCGACGGCGAACTACGGCCAGACGGTGTTGGAGGCCTTCGGCGAGGTCGAGGCGCGGATGGCCAACGAACAGTTGCTGCGGCAGGCGCTTGGCAGCTGGCAGGCGTCCTATGACGACGCGCAGGACGCCGTGCAACTGGGCGAGAAGGACTATGACGCGGGCACCATCGACATGATCGCGCTTCTCAACCTGACCGAATTTGCAATCGGTCGCCGCATCAACGTGATCCAGAGCCAGGCCGCCCTGCTGACGAACCGGGTCAACCTGTATCTGGCGCTTGGGGAGAACTTCTGAAGGCGGGACGCACGAAGCCCCGCTCAATTGTCTGAGGTCTCGGCCTCGGTCGCTTCGGGCGCTGGGGCTACGGGGATGCGGTCCGGCCAGACCCAGAACACCACCAGCTCGAAGAAGACCGCCAGCGCCACCGGTCCGACGAAGAGCCCCGGCAAGCCGAAGGCGATCATCCCGCCGAACACGCCCACGGCCACCACCAGCGCTGGGGTGGTGACGCCGGAGGACAGGGCGATCGGCTTCAACAGGTTCTCAAGCACGAAGATCGGGCTCATGGCGAGGCCAAACACCAAGGCCGCCGAAAAATCGCGGGTGATCCAGACCCAGGCCAGAACCGGATAGAGGACGATGCCGCTGCCGATCTGGACGATGGTCAGCACCAGAAGCAGCGCCGTCAGCAGCCCGGCATGGGGGATTCCCATCACAAGGGCGACGCAGCCGAAGACCAGTGCCTGGAGCATCGACACGCCCACGACGCCGCGCGACACGCTGCGGATCGTGGCCGCCGCGAGGGTCACGAAATCGGTGCCTTTCGGCCCGACGATCCGCATCCGGATGTCATGCAGGGCGGCCACCAGGCGCGGCGCCGGCACGAACAGGAAGCCCGAGGCCACGATGGCGATGGCAAAGACCAGCGTACTTCCGGCCAGGCCGAGGACGATGTTCAGCAGCCATTCGCTGGGCGCCAGCATGGTATGGCCATAGTGTTTCAGGAAGTCGCCGGTATTGGCGGTGGCCAGGGTCCAGAATTTCTCGATCTCCGGCCCCACGGTCGGCAGGCCGGTGATGGCCGCGGGCAAGGTCGTGAGGTCCAGCCTGCGGTCCCGCACCGCCTCGGCCATCACCAGCATGGAGTCGATGAGACTGGCACTGAGCAGGCCGATCGGCCCGAGGATCAGCGCCAGGCTGAGGCCGGTGACGATCCCGGCGGCGACGATGCCGCTGCCGACCAGGTGATCGCGGATCCACAAGAAGACCGGATAGAGGGTGACGGTCAGGATCACCGCCCAGATCATCACCGAGACGAAGGGATGCACCAGCGCGGCGATCACGACGATGAACAGGATCAGCAGCCCGATCCGGATCGTCAGATCGATGGCCAGCCGCTCCGGGCCGGGCCGTTCGGGGGGGCGGGGCGACGGGATCATGCGCGGGTCCGGCCTTGCCTCGGGGGACGGGGGGGGTGCACCGGGGCGGCCCGCGATCTCAGGCGCCGGCCTTGCGGTGCCGGGTCAGCCGCGCGCCGATCAGCAGCATGGCGATGGCCAGCAGGGCCACGATCAGCAGGACCCAGACGTATTGTTCGACAATCGCCATCCCGATGGTCAGCAGACCCAGCGCCAGCCCCAGCACGATCATGCGCCAGTTGCCGCGGATCCCGTCCAGCAGGGTGCCAAGGGTCAGGATGAAGGCAC
The DNA here is from genome assembly GCF_040689105.1 of Meridianimarinicoccus marinus. Classification (NCBI taxonomy): domain Bacteria; kingdom Pseudomonadati; phylum Pseudomonadota; class Alphaproteobacteria; order Rhodobacterales; family Paracoccaceae; genus Meridianimarinicoccus; species Meridianimarinicoccus marinus. The sequence goes on along the minus strand of NZ_JBFBVU010000059.1, from coordinate 3,683 downwards.
AGGTCAGCCCCACATCGGCATTGGCCATGCGGCCGGTGCTGACCAGCAGGAACAGCAGGTGGATGACCACCAGAACCGCCAGCCCGACGACCATTTCGACCACGGTGGTGCGGGAAACACTTGAGGATTGCGAATCGCTTTGAGTGTCCATGGTGGAAATCTCCTCTGGGTATTGAATTGGCCGGGGCCAGATCCGCCAACGAGAGCGTGAGCTTGTGCAGCCACTGAATGTTTGAAGAACTATCCGTGCCATCGCAACGGTCTGGCAAGGGGGCATTTGCGCGCCGATGGGTGACGTGCTCGTCGGGCAAGGAATGGCCCGCGGTGGTACAATCCGCAAGCGGCGCATCGCGGAGCAAACCTAGACCGCAGGCGCAAGCTGTATGGCGGGTTGGGATCCGACCAACGGAAGGAGCTAAAACGGCATCGAAAGGCCGCGCCGGACCTGATCTGCAAAACACACCACTTGATCTGACATTTCTGCTCTTTTGGAGCACAAGCCAGGAGTGTGGATCAATGACACGCATTCAGGAAAAGATCATCAAACCGAAGCTCGGGCTGCCGGAACTTGCCAAGCAACTCGGCAGCGTCAGCCAGGCGTGCAAGGTCAAGGGATGCAGCCGGAACAGCTTCTATCGGTTCGGGAAGCTCTACGAGCTGGGCGGCGAGGAGGCCCTGATGGATCTGTCCCGCCGCAAGCCGGTCCTGAAGAACCGGGTGCCGGAACATGTCGAGAGGGCCGTGGTGGAACACGCCATCGAAAACCCGGCGCTCGGTCAGAAACCGGCGACGTGGGAGCTTCCGCAGAAGGGCATCATGGTGTCTGCCTCCGGGGGGCGCTCGATCTGGCTGCGCAATGAGTTGGAGAGTGAGGCATGTGGCCGCCATGGGTTGGACCTGTCACGGAATTGTTCCGCTGCTTTGACTTGGTGTTTTGCCACAAAGGAGAGACACCATGGCATCGAGACCAACCCCGGAGTTTCGCGCTGAGGCAGTTCGCATAGCGCAGACCAGCGGCCTGAACCGCCGCCAGATTGCAGCCGATCTTGGCATCGGATTTTCGACATCGAGCCTCTGGATACAGAAAGACCGGCGCAACGCACCGACATGGTGTTATTGGCCCACACACGCGACCGGTTCCGCCTTTGTCTGGGCAGCTACGGAAGGCCACGAATGACCGAAGAGCTGAAGGAACTTGGCTTTGATGTCGGGCATCGCCGCATTGGCCGTTTGAGGCGACAAAACAGCATTGCGGTGAAGAGGAACAGTAAATTCAAGGCCCCGACCGACAGCAACCACAGCCTTAACATCGCCTCGAACCTGCTGGACGGCGACTTCAGCGCAGACTGCCCGAACCAGAAATGGGCTGGTGACATCAGCTATGTCTGGACGCACGAGGGATGGCTCTGTCTGGCGGTCATCCTTGATCTGCATTCCAGCCGCCTCATCGGCTGGGCCGTCGGCAATCGGATGAAACGTGACCTGGCGATCCGGGCCTTGAACATGGCCATCGCATTGCGGCGACCACCCAAGGACAGCATCCACCACTCCGACCGCGGCAGCCAATACTGCTCTCACGACGACCAGAAGATCCTGCGCCAGCACGGGTTCCGGGTGTCGATGAGAAGCACCGGCAATTGCTACGACAATGCGGCCGTCGGGACCTTCTTCAAGACGATCAAGGCCGAGCATCTGTGGCAGCGATCCTGGCCAACCCAACGGCCGGCAGAACTGGCCATCTTCGAATACATCAATGGCTTCTAAAATCCACGCCGACGTCACTCAGCACTCGGCTGGAAAAGCCCGCTGGCCTTCGAGCGAAAGGTCGCCTGGATGAGCCACCGGAGCGGCACGAAAACTTGACAGGGCTAGGTCCGCATTCCCGGCAAGAGCGATCCGGCCAAGGCGTTCCGCGACGGGCTGAGCCGCTGGCCCGCAGTCACGCTGGTCCTGGCAGACGGGCGCGTGGCCATTGACAACAATCCTGCCGAGCGCGCGCTGAGACCCATTGGCGTCGGAAGCCGGAACTGGCTGTTCGCCGGCCCCGACAGCGGTGGTGAACCCCTCGCCCGCGCCATGACCGTGATTGAGACCGCCAGGACAAACGGGCTTGATCCGCAGGCCTGACTGGCCGACGTCTTGGAGCGTATCCACGATCACATGAAAAACCGCCTGGCCGAATTGCGCCTTGGAACCGGAGCCCGACGGATCAGTCACGCAACGAGGCCGCGTGATGTCCGCAACGACCTACGTCTGCTCTATCACCCATGTCGCCAACCCGCTGAACGAAGACCCCGAACTCCTTGAAGCCAACGTCAACAACGACGACAACCTCTCCTGCGGCAACATTGTCAGCGTCCACATCGGAACAGACGACTACATCACGGCCCTGACCGACGAGGGCATCGACGAGTTGCGCGACATGCTGGCATCAGCACGAGGGTCCGTTGATACCTGTCACAGCTTGCTCAACAACTTCGCCGGAGACCCCGACATAATCGCCGGGATCAAGAACCAGTCGCCGCGGGAGAAATCTGGCGGTTACAATCATGCGCACTTTCACTTCCGATGAAGTCAGCGAGAATAATCTCAGTCAGGCCATCTCCGGGATCAAGTCCGGTCAGGCGGCATGAAGCGTGTCGGCTTTGCGGGTTCCGGGCGGATGGGCCCGCCGAATACGCATGTCTACGGTGTATGATCCAAGCGTCTGATGGTGCGATCCTATCCCGGGATGGCCCGTCGTACCTTCGGCTTTCAAGCCAGCGGAGCGCCGGCGATTGCCGGAACTTGACCCGATCACGGACGCTAAACTCAGAAATCTGGGGGGCTCTGCCTGACACGTGTTGACGACCAACAACCCCGACTCCTAACAGATATGCTAGCGTGTCGGCAGGAGGGCGACAGCCGTGACACCACCAGACCAAAGCAAGCCCGTGGAGGATCCGACAGACCTGGCCGAGCGCGGGCCGCGCGGGCGATGGATCGGGGTCGGCCTCTGGCTGGCGGCCTGCTGTCTTGCTCTGGGCGGGATCTGGACCTTCGAGCGGCACGCGCGGATCGCCGAACTGACCGGGCAGAGCGAACGGTTGCATGCGGTGGTCTCGCGCCGGACCGATCAGCACGACGCGCATATAACCGCCCTGTCGGCCGTTGCCGTCGCAGGCGCGGCGCAGCGGCCCGACCTGTTCCGCGAGGTTGCCGCGGCGGTCATGCGTTTCTATCCGCGGATCACCGGCGTCGCGCTGGTGCCGCTTGACGCCGAAGCGGAGGGCATCGAGATCGGCGCTGCCCCGGCCGGGTTGCAGGACCGTGTGCGGGCGGCGGCGCGCCAGTCGACGGGCGCGCCGGTGCTGGTCCCGATGCCGGCAGAGCGCGCCTATCTGATCGTCAAGCGCAGCCCGAACACCGATGCGGCGCGCTACGGTCTGGCGCTGACCATCGATGCCGAGAGGCTTCTTGAGGACGAGGCCGGGTCCCGGACGCAGCCCGCGGCCTCGGTCCGGCTGGCGATGCCGGACGGAACCCCGATCCTTTTCGAGGGCCAGGACACCGGGCCGCCGATGTTCGAGAAACCGCTGGCCAGCCGCACCCAGCCCCTACGCCTGCTGACCGCCACGGCGTTGCATCCCGGCGACCTGCTGCCGCCGGTCCGGGTCGCGCTGGTGCTGGCCGGGATCAGCCTT
>NZ_JBFBVU010000058.1:0-9192 GCF_040689105.1 Meridianimarinicoccus marinus | reverse complement strand
TACTTGTTCGTTGTCTTTGTCATGATGCTCCATCCTACTCAGGAGTTGGAGCCTCCGGCAAACCCGGTGCGGGTCAGCCCGGACCGTACCGCGCTCCACTGATGTATCTTGACGGGGATCCGAAACGAGGCTCGATGCTGACGCGCAAGGCAGTGAGCTACAACATGGCTCGTTATCCTTGGGCGAAACGGGTCGAGTTGCAGCACCATGACCACGTGATGGGGCTTCGCGACGCCCCTGTGCCTGCTGTCGCCGAGATCCGACGGTTTCTTGATGGGATTCCCTGATCGTTTGACAGGCCTCAGACAGGAATTTGTACTCAGAACATACGTTTCATGGCACGCTCTTTTGAATGGATGCCGGATGGATCCAGAAGAGCCATTAAGCTGGGCTGCATCGCCCAAAGTCCACCGGGTCAGGTCTGTCGCGCTACCGGGCGGATGCAAGGTGGTTGACGATGCGCTCGGCTTCATGTCCGGCGGCCAGAACGGTGCCCGAGCGTTGGGCCTCCGGATTATCGAGGCCTATGAAATAAACGCCCGGAACGGACAACGAACGTTCTTGTAGCGGGCGGCCTTCGTTGTCGATCGCGCCGGGGATATTGAGCCACGAGAAATTGCCGGTTAGCCCCGTTGCCCAGATCACGGTGCGGATGCCTTCAGAGGCAAGATCGAGTTTGGTGATCGGCGGGTTTGGAAATCGAGCCGGAACTGTCTCGCCAGGGTCCGGTTGGGCTTCAGGTGCTTCGATGCTCTCCCGAAGGATGTACTCGTCGATCGCGCTCTTCAGCCCCTGGGACAGGTCGTCCGCGAATGCGGCGCTTTCGGACAGCGAGTCGTCGAACAGGATCGACCCGCTGGGTGACATTTTGCGCGCTCTGCCAACGAGCGTCACGCCCAAGGCGCTCAGTGACTGAAGGCTGAGTGTGCCGGTTCGTCCGACAAGCGCACGGCTGGCACCAGGTTGCCGCGGTCTTTGGTTGAGCTTGCTTTCTGACATCCAGAGAAAGATGTCGCGGCCGCGATAGCGGCGAGGGACGCGACCATTGCGGCCAGTGGAAAGAAAGACCCGCCGTCCCACTTGCGCCAGTTCCTCGGCAATCTGACCGCCGGTATCCCCGCAACCTACCACCAAGATGGCGCCTTCCGGTAACGATGCCGGGTCTCGATAGTCTGCGCCATCCAGTTGAAGCACTGAAGACGGCAGCCTTTCGGATATGGCCGGCCGGACCGGGATGTTGAGGTTTCCGGTCGCAACCACGAGCGCGTCGGCCCGCATGATGTCGTCGCAAGTCCGAATTTCGAAGTCACCATCCGCCGGGGAGACGTCTACGACTGTCGTGTTCTCCCTCACGGGAAGTGAGTTGCGTTCCACGTAGCTTTCAAGCATCGCAATAAAGTCGTCACCGCTCATGAAGCCTTCTGGCGCTGGCCCTTCGTAGCGGTCGCCAGGCAGTACGGTCAGTACATTTGGCGTGTTCATATGGAAAGACGCCCAACGCTGGGTGCGCCAAGTGTCGCCAATTCGGCCGCGCTCAAGAACGATGTGGCCAAGCCCTTTCTGCGCGAGCTCGAAGCTGACGCTCAATCCTGCCCAGCCGGCACCAACTACTACGACTTCGTAGGTCTTCAATGCCGCCCCCTTTCGCAGCCTTTAAGACCCAAACTAGCAGATTATCTGCGAGATTCCGACGTTTGGCTAATAGCGCGAGCCATTCAGCGGGATATGCCGAAGCGCCATTATTGGAAGATTGCCGCGGAAATCCCCCAGGCCCGGAGAAAGGCGGCCTCGTTCGTGCCATGGCGGACGGCGAAGTCGATGAATGACGTCGCCAGACTGGCGACCAGTGTTCACGGATTGCCTCGATCGGTGAGCGCCGGAAATAACCTTCAACGCGGCTTTTGCTGCGAGTAGAGCCGTTGGGGAGCGAGCACCAAGCGATCTGAAGTCTCGCATTCACGTACCGGCAAGCAGATACGAAACTTCGGGATATCGGCTCTCAAGCCCGGTATCGCTGCCGATTTTGTTGCGGAGGGACTCCTACTTGTCTCTTGAAAAGGCGGCGGAAGGATCCGTTGTCCTCGTAGCCGACCTGTTCGGAGATGTCGTCGACGAAGGTTGAGTTCGCGCATCAGCGGCTGACCGGCACCGAGGCCCTCGCCAGGTTCTTTGGCTGCAATGTCCTGTTTGGTGCCTCGGAGAACAGCATTGCCTTCAAGGCGGCTGATATGGATGTGCCGCTGTTGACGGTCGACGACAACCTGCAGCGGACACTTTCGGCTATCTGCGAGAACACGCTGGCTCAGATGCCGAAAACGCCGAACAGCATGGCCCGGTTGGTTGAAAGGCAAATCACGGCGCGTCTTGCAGCCGGTACAGCCCAGCAGGACGCAATTGCGGCCGAACTTGGGATGAGCGCCCGAACGCTGGCCCACCGACTGACCGATGAGAGCACGAACTTCGCAACAGTCGTCGCCAACCTGCGAAAGGCTCTGGCCCGGGACTATCTGCTCAACAGCGCTCCCGCCCACCAAGATCGCCGATCTTCTCGGATATAGCGACGCCAGTACCTTCAGCACGGCATTTCGGAGGTGGTACGGGCAGCCGCCCAGTGACTTCAGGGAGCAGCCAACGGCAGAAGCGCCCCTGACATAGGACTAACGATCTGAACAGAGGCCGGACTGTTCGGATCATGCGCCCACATTTGCACGTCTCTCCCTCATCCTGAACCACCCTGACGCAACAAACCATGCGAGCCTGGAGCACACCGGGATTGAAGCACTTGCCGGATCGCTCCAGCATCGGTTGGAAGGGGTAAAACGTTCCTGCTATCCCGTTGCGGAATCAGCGCTTGTGCTTGTTGCCACCCTTCTTGCAGTCGTCCTTGCGATCTTCGCGATCCCGGTCTTCGGCGATCTTGCCGCCGAGGGCACCGGCCGCAGCGCCAAGCGCCAGGCCGTCCTTCGCGTCGCCGCCGGTGATTTCGGTCAGAACTGCGCCCGCCACAGCGCCCTTGAGGGCCTTTTCACCGATGTCGCCGGCATTGGCGGCCATCGGGGCGACCAGGACGAGCGAAGCGGCAAGGGCGGTGAATACGGTGTTCCTGAGGGTGTTTGTCATCGGTTCCAACCTTTCTGACGGTGGCGACCTCCGTGGCCGCCTTCTGTTGAAAGATCTAAGGGAACCGACCTGCCTCCGCTTGAGAGCATCCGACAGCTTCATTGGATTGCCTGACAATGCAGAGCAACAGGCCAAATTTGACGGATACTCTGCCGTAAAGGCTTCCGCGTGACGCAATGCCAATCATCCGATTGATCGCGGCCCCGTGGTCGCGATGGTGTCCGGTCCGTTCAGGCGCAGACACAGCATTCCCAGCCAAAGGACTTTCTATTCAGCTACTACGCAGGTCAAAGATTGATCCGCAGCCTTAGGCCGAACACGGTAGGGTCCTGATCGTTGAATCCCGGATTGATCATGTGCTGCACATCCGCGGTCAGGGCGACATTGTCCGACAGGTCCAACCGGTAGAAGGCTTCCATCGTGGTCTGGGTGTCGAGGGTTTCGTCCACCGGGTCCGCGACAGTTGCGCCGAATCCGAACAGGTCGTCATAGAGGCCTGGCCGCCACATGAGCCCGGCATTGGCCGCGCGCCGGGCGATTGGTGCTTCTCCATCTGACCAGCCCAGGCGTCCGTAGATCATGAATTCCTCGTTGATGGTGTGGTTGGCAGACAGGATCGCCCCGTAGCTTTCCGGCACGCCTGCCTCGGTGCGTTCATCGACGTGAAACACGCCGAGGTGAACGTTTGTTAGAAAGCGCTTCGAGCGTTCGGGTGTCCATCCGATCTCGGCGTATTTGTAGAACTCTGGACCACCGGGGAACCACTCCACATCGGTCAGCGAGCCGTTTGCATCCGACAAGACGCCGAGGGCGTAGATCTGGTCGGTCAGGTATCCGCCGCCTGCGATGCCGAAGCCGGGGTCGGGGATTGGAAGGACCGGGCTGAACAGGATCGCGAAGTTGGAGAAGGTCGTGCGCGGGTTCACGTAGCCGAGGATGTCCGAGTAGTCTCCCGGATCGATCCGTCCCGCCACGAAACCGGCCCGTCCGTTGGCGAGCGTCTGGGACCAGTAGGCGACGGAGAGGGTCGTGTCGGTGTCGCTGAAGGTCGTTGCGGTGACACCTGCATAGCCGATCTGCCCGGTAAGCCCGCCGGGCGCGATCTCCGTGCCGAGCAGGTGGCGGTTCTCCAGGGTGAATACCAGTTGCCCGGGGTTTTCACCACCGCGGTTGAGCAGCGTCCACTGGCCAAGAATGCGGGCCTGGCCCAAGGCTGCCTCGTCGATATCGGTCAGGCTGTCGGTCGCGGACTGATAATAGGCCTGGTAGTCGAAGGAGAGGTTCAGGCCGGTGCGGTCGGCAAAGCTTTGCCGGGACGCTTCCAGGGGATCCAGTGCCGCATCCAGCCCTGGCCAGCGAGAGTCCTGCAACCGCCTGACCCGGTCCTGTTCCAGCTGGGCCTGCGTTGAGGCCGGACCGCCGAGCGATGCGGTGGCTGCGGCCTCCAGCGGCGCCAGCGGCCCGTTATCCTGCGCGATGGCTCCGGATGACACCCAGAAGCCGCCGACAACAGTCGCGGCGAGAAGACCTGCCTGTTTCATTTATGTTTTTCCTTGTTGATCCTGGCGTCTCTTCGGCCTGCTCATGCAAGGATCGCAAGAACCACATCCCGACCGCCCCGCGCCCGCTTCAGTCCAGCGTGTTCTTGTAGATCACGCCGTCCTTCATGATGACCTTCAGGTTGGGATCAGGATCGGCCAGAAGCAGGATGTCTTCGAGCGGGTTGCCATCGACCAGCAGGAGATCCGCGTAAGCGCCTTCCTCGACCACGCCGTGCGGGCCGTCCTGGTAGGGATTGTTCAGGCCGGTCAGGCGGTTCATTCGGGCGCCGTTCGATGTGGCCATGCGCAGGATGTCGAAGGGTTTGAACTTGGCCTCGTGCAGGTATTTGAACTCGTCGTTCATCTTTTTGTCCTGCTCAAGCGTCTGGTCCCAGTTGTTGATGAGATCGGTGCCTAGCGTGTAGAGGTCGATCATGCCCGGTGTCGTCTGGATCACCTCGATCATGTTGGCGGCGGCGTCACGGACGCTCTTCCATTTGGCGAACGAGGCTGGCGTGTAGAAGGCTTCCGCCTGTTCGGTCGTCACGGAATAGACCGGCGCAACCGCCGTCGCGAACATGATCTGTTTCTCGACCATGATCTCGGCGGCTTCCTTGGTCAAAAACGGGATGTGCTCAACGGTCTTTGCGCCATTGTCGATGCAGTTGCGGATCGCCTGCTCGGTGAACACGTGGCAGGTGACATAGGTGCCCCATTGCTCGGCGGTCTTGACCGCCATCTGGATTTCATCCGCCTGGTACTGAAGCGAATGCAGCGGGTCGAACTCGGACGTGACCCCGCCGCTGACCATGACCTTGATCTGGGTTGCCCCGCGCCGCAGGTTCTCGCGCACGGCCATGCGGATCTGCTCCGGGCCATCCGCGATGAAGCTCATGTCCGTGTCGACCCAATGCGATGGGCCTTGCCCCGACAGGGTTGGATGCCGGTCGTTCAGCTTGCGGAAATCGGCATGGCCCGATGTCTGCGTGATGAAGGCCTCGGAAGAATAGATCCTCGGGCCGGGGAACATACCGGTATCGATGATCCGCGCGATGGACTTTGCCGGTCCGCCGAGGTCACGAACCGTCGTGAACCCGTTCATCAGGATGCGCTCGGACCGGATCGTTGCAACGCCACCAAGATGGAAGGGCGTGATGTTTTGGCGCAATCCGTCACTGAGCGGGTTGAACACCAGCAAATGCACGTGCTGGTCATGCATCCCCGGCATGAGCGTGCGCCCGCCGCCGTCAATCATGGTTGCGTTGGGCGCTTCGATCCCTTCCGTCGAAATCTCCTTGATCAGGGTGCCTTCGACCAGAACGCTGGCGTTTTCGATCCGCGCCTCGTTCACGCCGTCAAAAACATGGACATTGGTGAACAGGGTCTGCGGCAGCGCTTCGTCCTGCGCAGAGGACATGCCGGCAGCGAGCGACACCACTCCCGCCAGTAATGTGGACTTGAAAAGATGCTTCATAAGTTTGCCCTTCCGCAATGTTGACGGCGGGGCCAGAGCCCCGCCAAACGTTCAGTTCAACGTGTTCTTGTAGAATTTTCCGTCCTTCATGATGACGCGAATGCTCGGCACGTCCTGCCCGCGTGGCTCGGCATCGAACCATGTATCGACAGCGCCGATAGCCGTGATGTCTTCGAGCGGGTTTCCGTCAACGATGAGGATATCGGCATAGGCGCCTTCTTCGATTACGCCGAGCTTGCCTTCGGGATAGGGGTTTCCGCGTCCCGTCAGCGCGGCCAGCTCGCCGCCATTCGAGGTCATCATCTGCAAGGCCCAGAGGTTGCCGAACTCACGCGCCATGAACGCTTTGGTGAAGTCCATCGACTGCCGGTACGGCACACCGGTCAGCAGAACGTAGTCGGAATCGAACACCATCTTCGGCTTGTACTTCCGCACCAGATCAAACAACTGCTCGCTGTTTTTCCGCAACCACAGGAACTTCGCCGTCGGCGGGAAGGTCGGGTCCTGGTGCATCGGATGCTCCAGCGCCTCGGGCGCCAACGCGGTCAGGTTGGGTGAGAAGAACGCTTCCTTCTCTACCAGCTTCTGCATTGTCGGCTCGGTGATAGTCAGGCCGTGATCCACAACCTTGACCCCGAGATCGAGCGCGCGCGACAGATCGCTGTCCATGAAGACATGCATGGCGACATAGGAGTCCATGTCCCCGGCCACCTCGACGGCAGCAGCGATCTCCGCGTCAGTGACGGCGGACTGGTAGATTGGGTCCTTGATCGAGGTCACACCGCCACTGACCATGATCTTGAGGTAGTTGGCACCAAGCGCAAAGTTCCGTCGCGCGCCGTGGAGCACTTCGGCAGGGCCGTCAACAAGCCGCGTGATCTCCAGCCGTTCAAGATTGCTTTCGTTCTTGCGTTGCCCGGCGATCCCCCAATCGCCATGACCACCGGTCTGGCTGAGGCAGGTGCCGGACGAGTAGATCCGTGGGCCGGGAAGCGAACCCTCGTCGATTACCGCACGAAGTCCACCATGTGCACCGCACATGTCACGCACCGTTGTGAAGCCCATCGCCAGCATTTCCTGCGCAAAGGCCGCAGAACGTGCGCCGATCTCCTCCCATGTCGTGTCCTGAAGGCCCGGGATCGAGCCATTCTTGTACATGTTCACATGCACATGGCTGTCGATCAGGCCGGGCATCAAGGTGCGCCCGCCGCCGTCGATCACGTTGACCTCGACCTCTTTGGTCTCGATGCCGCGTTCGGTCTGGACAATGAAAGAATAGCCGTCGATACCGCCAACAGGGTCGGGCAGGCGCTTGCTTCCGCCCGTTCGAACTTCGACTTCCCGCGTGCCGGATTCGGGAATGTCCTCTGCAATCTTGTGAATCTTGTTCTTGACGACGAGCACGTCGACAACTTTCAAGCCGTCATTCACCCCGTCGAAGACCATCACGTTCTTGAACAGCGTGACCTCCGAAGGAATGTTGGGGACATCCTGCGCAATGGCAGGCGTCGTGAGCGCAATTGCCATGGACATGGCCGGCAGCAACGCCTTCAGGTTGAGTGTTGTCATTCGGTGTCCTCCCAGGGGTCGGTCTTCCTGCGGACCGGTCCTCCCACTATGCACATATGCCCCGACATTCTTTTGACCCGCTGATCCCGTGGTGCATTTTTCGGACCTGATCCGGTCAATTTCAGTCAATTTCCACTTGGCCATCCGGTGCTGCGACCCATAGCGTTGCGAAACGCGAAAGGGTGATGCGGATGCCGCAAGGAGAACAGAAAGACGGTTTGTCCCTCGTGCGCGCCACGGTTCTTGGCCCCGTCGTGGCGATGATGCGGCGGCTCGATGTGGATCCCGTTTTCGCGCTTGGGTTGCATGGTTTGAGCGAGGAGCAGGTCCTGAACCCGGCCGCTTTCATCACGCATGACACGGTCTATGCGGCGCTGGCCTCCATCGCCGATATAACCCGGCCGGATATATGCGCCCTGGTAGGACAACAGACAGACCTGTTGAACTTCCTGCCGCGCGGCGCGCTCCTCGGCCAGTCGGTGAGCCTTGGCGATTTCTTCACCCGGTTCACCCAGATCGTGTCGAAAGAAAGCAACGCGGTGTCCGTCCGGCTCCTGATCGAGGAAGAGCACGCCTATTTCACCTCCACGCGCAATTTTGGTCCCGAGGTGTCGCCGGGCCACTCTGACGCCTTTCTCGTCGGGATCTGGATTTCCCTGCTGCACCGGGTTCTCGACTTCAGATGGGATCCAACCCAGATCGTTCTGCGCCTGTGCGACCCGACCCTGCTGCCAGCGCAGTTTCACGGCGTGCGCGGGATCAAGTGCAACAACAGGGGATTCTCGATCCGGTTCCCGGCGGCCTGGTTGTCGCTTCCGATCAACCCCGAGGTCCTCGCGAACCACGACACAGCAATCGATGAACCGTTTCAGGTCGATGTGCCACTGGACTACCTCGAAGGCTTCGAAATCCTCGTGCGGTCAAGGCTGTCCGATCCGGCACTGACGGTGAGCGAGGCCGCCCGGATGTGCAGCATCACCACCAAGGTGCTTAACAAGCGCTTGTCCTCCTACGGAACAACTGCGTCCAAGGTGATCAACCGGCTTCGGATGGAACGGGCTTCTGAGTTACTCACCCAGTCCGACCACTCGATCAAGGAGATTGCCCAGTTGGTTGGCCTGTCCGAAACATCGGCCCTGACCCGTGCTTTCACGCGGAACTTCGGGATGTCCCCGAAAGATTGGCGCAAGAAGAAAGCGCAAGAGGCCGAGATTGCCGGTGCGGCAGCAGATTAGCCTGACACCGCTGCGACTTTTCAACGACTGCAATCTCTTGGAACCTCGGTCGCCCAAGGGAATGCCGAATAGATGCATGACCCAGCGTGCCCTTCGCCGAGGGGCAATCGATGGGAAAGGAGACCTCCATGCCACCCGCATCGAACTTCGGCTCACCGCCCTACCTGCAGAATGCTGCGGTGTCGGGCAGAAGGTGAAGGTTGCCCATTTCCGCCTGTGCCACAGCCGCAAGCCCTTTGTCGTGGCCTGTCCC
>NZ_JBFBVU010000057.1:0-9463 GCF_040689105.1 Meridianimarinicoccus marinus | reverse complement strand
TGACGCCGACCTCATCGAACGCATCATGGCCGACGAGTAATACCGGTGAGGCAAGACGGCCCTCGGCGTAGCTTTACTGCCGTTCCTTGGGCCCTGCAGAGAGGCCGCTGAAATGACCCACGGCACACGGTACATGGCCCGGACGCCGAACTCTTCGCGATGCGTCTCAATGAAGGAGTACGTGATGGAGACACGCGCGCGACATACGCCGTTGCCGTCGACAGGGCATTGATCCCCCGGATCAAATCCTGATCCGCCTCGGTTCAGGAGGTCGCGCTCCCCGGTCACCTTTGCCAGTTTGCGCTTCAGCGGCAGATTCCGGGCTTCATATCCTTGGCCGGGGTTCACATCCGGTGCCGCGACGAGCTTGCGCCAATTGCACAGAGAACGCGTGTTCACGCTCAGGCGCCGGGAAACTTCCCGAACCGGCACCCCCAGCCGCGCAATCTGGTACACAGCATCACGCCCGAACGCTTCGCTGCAGTTGCTTGTCGCCACGTTGGCCGCCTCGCCTCAAAGACAGGGGGCAAGGTTTCTACATATCCAGGGGCATCCCAATCTGATTGGGGCCCGGCACGCGGACTTTTTCCATTGCCCGACAGGTGTTGCATAGCATTGCAGAAAGGAAGGGCCGGCGATCAATTGCCCTGCCCGCCCAAGCCGGACAAATGACCGCAAACTGCTTCGATCAAAGTAGCTCACAAAATCCCTTGTGAAACCGGGGCCGTCCACAAATGACTGCACCCGGCATTCATATATCGTGCTCTTGCGCGGAAATATTTGCGCTGGAAAGGATATGCGAGCGCATGATCGAGGAAGCCCATTCCGGGTCGCGCGCGGACAGAGCGTCGATGATTTCGCGGTGGTGATCCATCGACCGCTGAAGCCGCGCCGGGCTGAAAGTTGAAAAGCGTCTCTGGACGAGCAGAGGATGGGCGAGATTGCCGATCACTTCCGCCAGTCTCCGGTTGCCCGAAGCACTGATGATGTTCATGTGAAACTGGCTGTTCAGACGGGTTATTTCTTCCAGATCGGCCGCATTGGACCGGGCCGCCGCCTGCTCCATGTCATCGGCAAGCTCTCGCAACACGACAAGTTCTCCGGCGTGAATTTTTCGCGCGGCAACGCCGGCCCCGAAACTCTCCAACAATGCCCGCAGATCAGTGATTTCACCAATATCCTGACTGCTCCAGTTGGCGACTCGCGCGCCCTGGTGGTGCAGCATCTCGATAAAGCCCTGGGCGGACAGTTTCTGCAGGGCATTGCGGATCGGAGTTCGGCTTACGCCGATCTGTTCGGCGAGCAGTTCCTCCTTGACCCTGTCACCCGCCTTGAGTTCGCCAGACATGACAGCGGCCTTGATCCGTTCGTACGCGAGGTCTGTTGCACTGGGCATGTCGTTCTTCCTAAAAGTTGTTCTGCTGCAATGGCTGCGCGCGGGTGCGAACGAACGGCTCTTGTCACTGGGTTTCACTGACGGTGCCGCGTTCCGCAATAACAGTCGCGCCAAGGCGGGCCATGCTGCACTGGTGGCTTGATCGCCCGAGCCGGCCTGGAATGGTATCCATTACTAGGGGCCAGACACGTTGATATCAAGAATTATCTCGCCCATTGAATCCAAGCCAAAGCCGATCCCCGAGGGCCGTTCTTGACGACATCGATCCGCAACGCGATCGGGACCCGGCTGGCAAGGTGCCGGCTCGCTCCCAGCGTTTGCCAATTCTGTCCGCCTCGGGACCAGAAGCCATGCCTTTGCAAGCCACACCGTCAGCAGGGTGCCATGCCTGCCCCCCCCCGCCCAGTGAAGACCTGCTCATGCGACAAGGGAGAACGTAGCGATGGGCATGGCGACGGACGGCAGGATCAAGGGTTGGATGGCGACGCGGAAGACGGCTCTGGGGGTCGAAATCATCCACGGCCATCGTCCGCGGCTATCGGTTGAAGCAGGGGTTCATTCCGCCTCACTGGCCTTGGCGGAACCGCATGATTGAGCGCTTCATCCAAACGCTCAAGGCGCAATGCGTGGGGGGACATCGCTTCGAGAGCATCCGGCATGCGCCGCACGCGATTTGCGATCGGATTGCCGTCCGCAACAACCGCCATTCATCTTCATGCCCCGCCATACGCACGGCTGCCAGGGCATTCGGACGGGCCGCTTGACCCGAGCAGATTTCGCGGGGTCGATACATTCACGAGAGGCTGAATTTGTTCGGAAACTCCAATCGTTGTATACAACTATACAAAATATAAGCGATTGGCTTGACTAAATACCATGTGTTGGATACAAAACAAACGCAATCAATAGCCGAACACACCTGATCTGAGAGGAGTAGACAGATGCCCGTCGCTGGACTTCACCATGCCGCCTACCGCTGCAAAGACGCAAAAGAGACCGTCGAGTTTTACAGGAAGTACCTGGACCTCGACTTCAATATCGCCGTTGCCGAGAACGAGGTTCCGTCCACCGGAGAGTGGTCACCGCACATCCACATCTTCCTCCAGATGCCCGATGGCTCCTTCATCGCCTTTTTCGAACTGCCGGAAGACAAGGGCAACATCCTCGATCCGGAAACCCCGGCCTGGGTTCAGCACCTGGCGCTGAAGGTGGAAAATATGGATGTCCTGAACGCCTATCGGGACCGGCTGGAAGCCGGCGGCATCGATGTGCTCGGCCCCACCGATCACGGCTTGTGCCAGTCGATCTATTTCCGCGATCCCAGCGGCCACCGGCTTGAACTGGTCGTCGACACGTTGACCCAGGAGTTGGCAGACCGGCTGCGGGAAAAAGCGCCGGAAATGCTGCAGATCTGGTCCGAGACGAAACGGGCGCCGGACGTCGACCTCGACCTTCACGCAAACGCCCGCGGGTAAGATGCGACCAAAGGGAGGACCTGGCATGCCGGTCTCATACGAAGTGATACGGGAGCCTGTGATCGTCTCGTTCACCGAAACCGCCGCGTTCACCGAAACCTACGGGTTCACGGGCAGCCAGGGAAAGGTTTTCCTGGAGGGGCAGCGCATCCTTCCCAAGGGTCGCGACAGTAACACAGTGCTGCTTTTCATGCATCCGGCGTCCACCCTGAACCTGATGCCGCTGCCGGTCGCCCTTGCGGCGGCGGGCAGCCATGTACTGTGTTGCGGCTCGCGTTTCGCCAAGAACGACACTGCGCTTATCATGGAAAAGGTGGTCGCGGATCTGGGCGCCTACATACGCTACGCGCGCGAAGATCTGGGCTACCAAAACGTGGTGCTGTGCGGCTGGAGCGGCGGCGGGTCGCTGGCCACACTGTATCAGTCGCAGGCGGAGAACACGACGATAACGGACACGCCCGCCGGCGATCCTTACGATCTGACCGCAATGGACCTGATCCCCGCCGATGCGCTGATGTTCATCGCGGCGCATACCGGGCGCGCCCGCACGCTTGCCGAATGGATCGACCCTTCCGTTCTGGATGAGTTTGATCCGGATGCGCGCGACCCGGAGCTTGACCTTTACGGCGGAAAGATCGAACCGCCCTTTTCCAGTGATTTCGTCCGGACATACCGCGCGGCGCAAATCCTTCGTGTGCGCCGGATCACCGACAAGGCGTTGGAGGTGCTCGAAGATCTCAAGGCACGGGGCACCAAGGAAGTGGAGCGCCCGTTCCTCGTGCACCGCACCATGGCAGACCCGCGCTTCCTGGACCCGGGGCTGGAGCCGAATGACCGTCAGCCGAACTGGTGCTACATGGGCGCGCCTGAAACGGTGAACTCCGGCCCCGTGGGTCTGGCTCGATTCACCACGCTCAGGGCCTGGCTGTCGCAATGGTCGGCGGATCATTCCCGCGCCGACGCCGAAGCCTGCATCCGGAATGTCACCGCACCCCTGCTGGTAATCGAGAACACGGCGGATGACGCGGTTCCGGTCTCGCACCCGGCCTGCGTCTTCGAAGCGGCGCAGATGAAAGACAAGACCTTTGAGCGCATCGAAGGTGCCACGCATTACTACCGTGAACAACCCGAACATCAGGCTCTGGTCGTCAACCAGATCACGGCGTGGCTCGCCGAACGCAACATGTAACATCACTCTGGGAGGAGAAGTCAGATGAAGACCATTCGAAACACCGTGCTCTGCGCAGCTGCCGCCTTGGCCTGCGCAATGACCGGACCCGCCGAGGCGCAGACCAACTTGAATGCCGAGACCGGCTCGCCGGGCGGTTCTTCCTATACCACGCTGCTGCATCTGGCCGAGATCGGCAAGCGCTCGGGCGCGGCCAATCTGCAGATCACCGAAGGCCAGACCCTGACCAATTCGGTGCGGAATGTCGCCGAGGGCAAGACCGATATCGCGCCTGCCCCGTTCATCATTCCCTTCCTGCTGAGCAAGGGCCTCGGCCCCTACGCGTCTGTCGGAGACGAACAGGGCCAGGAACTTGCCGGCAATCTGCGACTCATCTTCCCGTATATTTTCGGCGTCTATACCTTTTTCGCCTATGACACCTCCCCGGTCGATGGCTGGGACTCGATCGCCGGCAACAAGATCCTGAACGGGCCTCCGGGCGGCGCGGCGGTCAATACCAGCCGCGGACTGGTGCAGATCGTGACCGGCCTGACAGATGGCAAGGACTATGAAGGCGTCCAGATCAACTGGGCCCAGGCCACCGAAGCAATCATGCAGGGCACCGTCGAGGCGGCGGTTTCGCCGGAGCTCTATCCGTCGCCGCGGATCGTTCAGGCGTCGTCGGCGGGCCGGGTGAACATCTATTCTATCCCCAAGAACGTCTATGAGGCAGAGACCACCGGCCGTTTCCTGAGAGCCCCCGGATCGGCGCCGTATGAGGCCCCGATCGAGGCTCTTGAATTCTCCGACAACGTGGCCTTCGTCAGCGAAGACGAGATGTTCCGCGGCCTCGCGGCGATGGGCGGTGCGGTCGTCAACAAGAACATGGACGAAGACCTGGCCTATCGCCTGGTCAAGGAATACGTCTCCACGCTCGACGAGCTTAAGGCGAAAGTGCCCTACGGCGGCATGATCGGCCTTGATCAACTGGACGCGGACAAGTCCGGCATGTGTGGGGCGAACCCGCTCAAGTATCATCCCGGTGCGGTGCGTGCCTGGGAAGAAGCCGGCTACACCGTTCCGGACTGCGCCAAATAAGACTTTGAATTTTGCGGCCGGGTGCCCCGACGGGCGTTGCCCGGCCCCACGCGAGGACGTTCGGACATGGCCACCATTGCGGAAACAAAAAGCAGAACGCGCAACCTGCTGTTCATTCTTTCTCTGGTGCTTGTCGCCATCGGAATGCTGAACAGCACCCCCGGCATTCCGGGTTGGGATTCTCTGGCGCAGTCCCTGTTTGGCATGCGCGCGCGCAGTTTCCCCACCGAGTGGCTGTTTCCGCTGGTCTTCGCCTTGTTCATGATCATCGTGGCGATGGACAACTCGATCGGGCGCAGCTGGTCGACCCGTGGCCGTGGCTGGCAAGCAATGGGATACACGATAGATATCCTGTTGGTGGTCGCGGCCTTTGCCATATCCGCCTCTTTTCTTGTCGAAAACAATGCCATCTGCCTGATTGACCAGGTCACCGGCGAGCGGGCGCGGCTGATCACCGAGGCGCTGGCGAAGGAAGCCGAATACGCCGCCATGATGGGGCTGCCCGAGCCGACCGTCGTCGACAACCCGATGTGTCAGGCAACCACCGGCCCCTGGCTGCCCCTGATCGTCGGCTTCGCGGTCGTGATCTTCCTTGGCTACAACGTCAAGGTCTGGGGCTTTCCGCTCGTGTTCGTGGCGATCCTTGTGGCAGCTTACACGATCCTTACCGTGGTCGTGTGGTATTTCTACGGTGCCGATGACATCAACAAATACCTCGTGACGAAGGTCGGGGGCGAGCCCCGCAGCTGGTCCGATCTCAGACCCAAGGTGCAGGATATCCTGGTCAACCAGGGCTCGGGCCTGCTTGGCCAATTCATGTCGGTCATTCTGAACACGGTCTTCCCCTATATCGTGCTGGGCGGGCTTTTTGGGGCATCGGCAGGCGGGCAGACGCTGATCAAGCTCGCATTCCGCTGGACCCGGCATCTGCGCGGCGGCCCCGCCCATGCGGCCATCGTGTCGTCCTCGCTTTTCGGAACGATTTCGGGCGGCCCGGTTGTTAATGTCCTGTCCACCGGCAGGCTCACCATTCCGATGATGATCAAGAGCGGCTTCTCGCCAACCTTCGCGGGCGGTGTCGAAGCCGCCGCATCATCGGGCGGATCAATCATGCCCCCGGTGATGGGCGTGGCGGCCTTTCTGGTCGCCGCGCTGACCGCGACTCCCTATTCCGACGTGATCATCGCCGCGATTCTTCCAGCGCTCGCCTATTTCCTCTGCCTGTTTCTTTCTGTCATGTTTCAGGCCCGACGTCAGAATATCCATGCCGTCGGCAGCCTGACAGAGGACATGCGCATGTCGCGCGAGGACCCGATCCACCTTTTGCAGATTTTCCTGCCGATCCTGCTGATCTTCGTGGTGCTGCTGTCGTCCAAGGAATCCGTGGGCTGCGGCTGGCTGGGTGCCCTGCTGGGGGCCGAGCGCACTGTGGTCGACGGCACCTGCCGGGCGACGGACCTGCCCTGGATCCTGCATCTGTTCCGCAATTCGATCGGCGATGCCGGCAGCGCCGGGTGGTGGGCCACCGTGCTGCTGGCGGCGCTGCTGTTCCTGGACAGGACGGTCCGGAAATCGCCCTGGCTGCTGCTCGATGCCCTGTCGGACGCGGGCCGGACCATCGCCAAGCTTTACCTGATGTTTCTCGCGGTTTCGATCATCGACTTCTGCCTCAATTTCACCGGCCTGGCCCGCTTTGTGGCGATCGACATCCTGACGCTTCTGGACGGGCTTGACCTTGGAGCGGGCGGGTCGCAGGTCTTGACGCTCCTGGCGCTCTTCGTGACCATGTGTCTGGCGGTGATCCTGGGCATGGGGATGCCTTCGGTGCCGGCCTATATCAATGTCGCGCTTCTCATGGGGCCACTGCTCAGCGGGCTCGGCATCGCGACCTTCACCGCCCATATGTTCGTGTTCTATTTCGCCGTTGCCAGCGCGATCACGCCGCCCGTGGCGATCGCGGCCTTCGCAGCGGCCTCGATCACCAAGGCGGATCCACTGGCCTCCGGCTTTTCGGCGGTGCGGTCGGGAGTGGTCATGTTCGTGATCCCCTTCATATTCGCAATGTATCCCGAACTTCTGATCGTCGACGCCGCCATCATCGACCCGGCAAGCAGCATCGGCGATACCGGGGCCTACCTGTCTGGCTATGACGGCACACTGCATGTCGGCGCCCTGGCCCTTCTGCTGCTCAGGGTCGTCTTCGCACTGTTCATTCTGGCCAGTGCGCTTGCACGGTTCGACGCAAGCCGGCTGGCGGGATGGGAGGTTGTCCTCAGGCTGATCCTTGCCGCCGCCATCATGCACATGTCACCCATGGTCTGGGGGGCGGCCGTGTTGATCGCAATTGGTGTGCTGGTGTTCCACCGTCTGAGTGCCAGAAACGCCGCCGCCAGGGAAACCCCTGATCCAGATGCCCCGCGATCGGCATAGGGCATCGCCTAGACGCGCAGCAAAAGGAAAGAGCGAGATGGCAAAGGCCAGGAACATTCTGTTCATCATGTATGACCAACTGCGCCGGGACTATCTGTCCTGCTACGGTCATCCCCATCTTGAAACCCCGCATATGGACCGGCTGGCGTCCATGGGCATGCGTTTCGACCGCGCCTACATCCAGTCGCCGGTCTGCGGATCGTCGCGGATGTCGACCTATACCGGGCGCTATGTGCACAGCCACGGCGCAACCTGGAACGGCATTCCGCTGAAGGTCGGCGAGATGACCATGGGCGATCACCTGCGCAAGGCGGGCATGGAGTGTTATCTGGTGGGCAAGACCCACATGGTGCCCGACCGGGAAGGCATGGCGCGGCTGGGGCTGAGTCCTGAATCGATCATCGGCGCGCGGGTGTCGGAATGCGGCTTTGACGTGGTCGAACGTGATGACGGCGTGAATCCCGACGGCCCGGACGGGCGCTACGATTCCAAGGCGGCGGAACACTACAATGCCTATCTCCGCAGCCGGGGATACGACAGTGACAACCCCTGGCATGATTATGCCAACTCGGCGATCGGCGAGCAGGACGACGTGCTGTCGGGCTGGTTCCTCAAGAACGCGGCCCATCCGGCCAATATCGAGGAACAGGACAGCGAAACCCCCTATTTCACCCGCCGAGCGATGGAATTTCTTGAAACCGCTGATCAGCCCTGGTGCTGCCACCTGTCCTATATCAAGCCGCACTGGCCCTATATCGTGCCCGAGCCCTATGCCAGCATGTATGGCGCGCAGCATGTCCTGCCGCAGGTCGCGACGCAGGACGAATTCGACAACGCGCATCCGGTTCTCAAGACGATGATGAAAGGGGTGATCGGGTCGTCCTTCAGCCGTCCCGAAGTCCGCAACGCGGTCATCCCCGCCTATATGGGGCTGATCAAGCAGGCGGACGACCAGCTTGGCGTGCTTCTGGACTGGATGGAACGCAGCGGCCGGATCGAGGACACGATGATCGTTCTCACCTCCGATCACGGGGATTTTCTGGGCGATCACTGGCTGGGCGAAAAGATGTTCTTCCACGATGTCTCGACGCGGGTCCCGCTGATCGTCTACGACCCCAGCCCGGCGGCAGACGCCACCCGGGGTACGGTCTGCGACGCGCTGATCGAAGCCATCGATCTGGCCCCGACCTTCGTTGAAGTCGCGGGAGCGGAGGTGCCGGACCACATTCTGGAAGGCCACAGCCTGTGCCCGATCCTGCATGGAGAGGCACAAGAACTTGCCCGCAGCTATGTCATCTGCGAGGTCGATTTCTCGGGCGCGCCGTTCGGCGACGCGCTGAAGGCGGACATGCGTTCATCCATGGGCTTCATGATCGCCAACACTAAATGGAAGATGGTTCATTTCGAGGATGGCAATCCGCCGGTTCTGTTCGATCTGGAAAACGACCCCGACGAACTGGTCGATCTGGGCGGGGATCCGGACTATGCCGACGTCCTGGATGAGATGTACGACCAATTGGCGGACTGGGCGCGCCGGCCTTCGCAACGCACGACGGTTTCGAAAAAGGGGCTGGCCGAGATGCGGGTCAAGACGCGCAGGTTGGGCGTGACCATCGGCGCCTGGGACGAAGCAGACTATCCAGACGAATTCACCGCGAAATACCGCGGCATCAAGGCCAGACCCTTCCAGCAGATCGTGAAAGAACGCGGGGACAGGCAGTCGTAGGGGACGCCGCAGCAGTCAAACGGTTCAGATGGCCCCCTCCGTCCGCCCTCGTGTCAGATGGTGTATTCGGCTTTCGCCCCACTTCCAGCTTCGGTCTCTGAGGAGTGCTGCGCCTCGATCTGATGGTAGACGTGGTCCGGGAGAACCCGCCACAAGCATCAGGGAAGAAG
>NZ_JBFBVU010000056.1:0-9520 GCF_040689105.1 Meridianimarinicoccus marinus | reverse complement strand
AATGTAAGGTCGCGCATAAAGTCGGACCTATCATCACCAGTCAGAGACCGTCAGGCGGCCCTCGCCGGAGGAATACCCTAATTGTGGGAGGAGTGCCGAAAGTCCCATCCTGACGGCTACGATTAAAGTCGCTGTTGCGAGCATGGTACCTTCTGGGAAGGCAAGCTGTCACCGGTGATGCGCCAGCGCCATCCCGCGGGCAAACGGCTGTTTGTCGACTATGGCGGCACCACGATTGACGTGGTCGACCCCAAGACCGGCAATCCTCGGGGAAGCAGAACTGGTACGCTTGCGGATTCTTGCGCGTCTGGCGCAGTTCCTAAAGTGACACGGTGCCAAGCGAGGAAACGCCAAACATCGTGCCGCGTTTCTCGGCCGCCGCAGTGACGGCGCATTCCCCGCTGGTGGTGGAACAGCCGTTGCAGGGCGGTAGGCGAACAGTTGACCCGCATGTCCCCTCGCTCAGGAACCGAAGGTCGAAGCTGTCGAAGGCGCGGGTGTTCTCCCTCAGTGTGGCCTCAACATCGACCCCGCCATCAATGCAGTTGAAGATCGGCCCGGGCAACCGGCGCCTCGCGAGGCGCCGGAAGTTCTGGAAGTTGTGACGATCCTCAAGTCGCAGGGCGCGCGTCGATCAATACGCTACTGCAGGCAGCCAGGTGGCGAGTGTGGGCCACAGGAAGACCAGCGCCAATCCTGTCAGCTGCAGGAGCACGAAGGGGATGATGCCCCGATAGATGTTCGTCAGCTCGATCTCCGGCGGGCAGACGCCCTTGAGATAGAACAGCGCGAAACCAACGGGCGGTGTCAGGAAGCTGGTCTGCAGGGTCACCGCGACCAGGATCACGAACCAGATCAGCGCCGGTTCATCCAGAACGCCGAACCCCGGAATGTCCATTCCCAGCCCGTTGATGATCGGCCGCATCAGCGGTAGCACGATCAGGGTGATCTCGATCCAGTCCAGGACGAACCCCAGCAGGAAGACGATGAACAAAATGAACAGGACCGTACCGTTGGGGCCAAAGCCGGTGCTCTGCACCACGTGTTCGATCAACTCATCGCCGCCCAGTTCGCGCAGGACATAGGAGAATACTGTCGCCCCGAGGAAAATCGCGAAGATGTAGGCGGTGGTGTTGAAGGTCGAGACCAGGACGTTCCAGAGCTTGGCAAAAGTCATCTTGCGATAGCCGACGGCGAGCAAGGTGGCCCCGAGCGCACCGATTCCGGATGCCTCGGTCGGGGTGGTCAGGCCGGCAAAGATCGACCCGAGCACCGACAGGATCAGCAGTAGTGTCGGCACGACCGCGATCGCCACGTCGCGCACAGCTGCCCAGTCCGGGCGTTTTGCGCCGTCCGGCACCGGGGCCACATCGGGTTTCACCTGAGCCAGGATAAAGATGTAGAGCAGGTAGAGCACGCCGATGATGATCCCCGGGAACACGGCGGCCATGAACAGGTCTCCGACCGAAAGAGCCATCTGGTCGGCCATGATGACCAGCATGATCGACGGCGGGATCAGGATGCCCAGAGTGCCGGACGCCGACACCACACCGGCGGCCAGCTCAGGCGAGTATTTCTGTTCCATCATCGAAGGCAGCGACAGCACACCCAGCAGGACCACAGAGGCCCCGATGATGCCGGTGGACGCCGCGAGGACGATACCGATCAGCGTGACGGTGATAGCCAGACCGCCACGCACTGTGCCGAACAGGCGCTGCATCGAGGTCATCAGGCGCTCGGCGACGCCGCTTTCGTCCAGCATCAACCCCATGAAGATGAACATTGGCAGAGCAACCAGAACCGCGTTGGACATGGTGGCGTAGACACGGTTCACCACTGCGCCAAGGGTCAGATAGTCGAGCCCGGTAAAGGTGCTCTCCATACCGGTCCACAGCATCAGGTCATTGTCGAACAGATAGGCCAGCCCGCAATAGGCGACACCTACCCCCGCCAGCACCCATGCGACGGGATATCCGGAGAACAGGAGCGCAATGAACGTCAGGAACATCGCGATGACGAGCTTTTCCTCTGTCGTCTCGACCAGGAAGGTCAGTGCGGTGCCGATCACGGCGAAGCAGAACAGCACCAGCAGGACGCGACGCAGCTTGGCGCCCGAACGCTCGGTCGCCGGGGCCACCCAGAGCGCGTGCACATCGTGGATGAGGCGGGCCAGCGCGGCCAGAGCCAGGAGGATGAAACTGGCCGGGATCACGGCCTTGAGCGCCCAGCGTGCCGGCAGTCCGGTGGGGCTGTCGGAGCGTTCGTTGACCCGGAGGCTTTCGAAGAAGTAGTCCGACCCCTGATCAATCATAAGGTAGATGAACGGAACCAGAAGGGTAAGGATCCCGATGATCTCGATGATCCGCTGGGTCCTGCGGCTGAGTTGCATGTGAACCAGGTCCACGCGTACATGGCTGTCGGTGACCAGGGCATAGGATATGCCGACCATGGTTACGAGGCCGTAGAAATGCCACTGGATCTCGTCCAGCTTGGGATAGTTCTGATTGAGAACGTAACGGAGCGCCACCTGTGAGAAGATCGCGGCGATCAGCAGGATGTTTGCCCACATCACCACATGGCCAACCGTCTTCACGAAGGTGTCGATCATGACCGCAATGCGCTGATTGTCGGTCTCCGGATGCTCAGTGATGTGCTCGTATGTCTCGACCGGATCGTTTGTCGGGTCAAACTGGTCTGCCATGTTAATTCTCCTCCGATACCTCACTTGGGCATCTCATCGGGTCCAATGTGCGGAAAGGCGCGGTCAGAGCCACTGCAGTGCGCAGCTCTGACCACCAATCACCGCCGACTTACTTGCGCGGAAGGAACGCGTTCTCTTTCCAGACCGTGTAGCCGTCGCGGAACTCGTTCATGTCGTTCAGGACCTTGGCGAAATACGCGTCGTTCGCGGCTTCCTCCTCGGCGACCTCCATCCACGTGGCGCGGAAGATCTCCAGCATCTCGGGCGACCACTGCTTGATGGTGACACCGTTGTTCTCGACGTTGTCGATAAGCACGTCGTGCTGGATCGCTTCACCTTCAGCAAAGCTGTCGGCCATCGAGGCCTTGCAGGTGTTCTCGATGATCGCCTGATGAGTTTCGTTGGTCTCGTTCCAGACGTCCTTGTTCACGAGCAGTTCGAAAACGGTCGCCTGCTGGTGCCATCCGGGGAAGTAGTTGAACTTCACAAGCTTGTGGAAGCCAAGACGCGCGTCGATGGCGGGCATGGAGAATTCGGTGGCGTCAATGGCGCCCTTCTCCATCGCCGGGAAGATCTCGCCGCCGGGCAGCAGGGAGGTGGCAACGCCGAGCTTCTGCATCACCTTGCCGCCAAGACCGAAGAAACGCATCTTCAGCCCGTCGAGGTCTTCGGGCGTGTTGATCTCCTTGGCGAACCAGCCGGAGGTCTCGGGCGCGATGATGGCGCAGGGAATGACGTGAATATTGAAGCCGGCCTGGTCGTACATCTCCTGGTAGAGCGCCCTGCCATTGCCGTAGTACAGCCACGCCATGTATTCCCCGGCCTCGGGGCCGAACGGTACGGCCGAGAACAGCGGCGCTGCCGGGATCTTGCCGGCCCAGTAGCCCGCCGTGGTGTAGCCCGAGTTGATCTTGCCCGACGACACGGCATCAAGGATCTCGAACGGCGGAACCAGCTTGCCCGGCTCATAGATCTTCATCTTCAACGTCCCGCCGGACATCAGCTCCAGCTGTTCGGCAACACGCGGGATCGGCGATCCAAGGCCCGGCAGGGCGGTTGAGAATGCGATCGGGGTTTTCAGCAGCAACTTGTCAGCAGCAACCGCCGGAGCGGCGATCAGGCTCGCGGCCAGAGCAATGCTCGTCAGGGTCTTGTTCATGGTGTCTCCTCCAGTTTCGTCAATTCGTCAGGGCAAGGTTTTCCCAAAAGCGGCGCGGATGGTCCGGCGGCCCGATTGGTCAATAACATTTACCACTGCATCAAGTCCACAAGTTACTTTACCACTAGGCCTTGAGGCCAAAACAAACGTCGCTACATGTTCCAGTTGCCCGGTACCGAGACGCCAGACAACTTTGGTGTTTCTCTCTTGTTTTCAATATATTTTTAGCGCTACCACCTGCCTGCCCTTCCCCGAAAGGACTCCTTGATATTCCGTCTGATATGGTTATGTTACTTAACCACTGACATCGCGGCTTCATTGGAAAGGAGCGTGAAAAATGCCTACGAATTCGATTTTCGAACCCGTCGGACACGAATCGCTCGCTGACGCGGTCGTTGCCCAGATCGAGGAGCTGATTGCCTCGGGCATACTCAAGCAGGGTCGCAAACTGCCATCCGAGCGCGACCTGGCCGAGCTATTACGCGTGTCCCGTCCCAAATTGCGCGAAGCGCTGCAGGTTCTCGAAGAGCGCGGTCTTGTCACCACCAAGCACGGCGAAGGCAGCTTTGTTGCGCCGCTGACCGGCCAAGCCATGTTGCCCGCTCTGCTGGCGCTTTACGGGCGTCATGAACCCGCATTCTTCGACTATCTCGAATACCGTCGCGCACAGGAGGGGTTCGCCGCCCGGCTCGCTGCGCTTCGCGCCACCCGCGCCGACAAGGAGCGGATTTCCGAAATCCTGGCGGACATCGAACGAGCCTGGACGGAACAAGATGCCAAGCTGTCCCGCGAGGCCGATTTGGCACTGCACACCGCAATTGTCGACGCCAGCCAGAACGCGACGCTGATCCACATGATGCAGACAATCTTCAATCTCACGCAGCAGGGCGTCTTCTACAACCGCGATTTCCTTACATCGATTGACGGCTCCGGCCGCAAGCTGCTTGAACAGCATCTGGAGCTTGGCCAAGCGGTGATTGCCAGTGACCCAAAACGGGCCGAACAGGCCGCATATGATCACATCGACTTTGTCGAAAGCTCATTCCGGCTTGGCATCGAGCAACAACGCCGCGAAGCCATGGCCGAAAAACGCAGGTTGGTGGAGAAATAGGCGCAATATCTTAAGAGGCCTTTGAAGAACTCCAGCCTCGTCGCCTATCGCGGAACATGATTCATAGGCTCCACTGGATGTATGGAGGTGGCGATGCGTGGATCGGACGCTGCGGCAGGGTCGCTGTTCAGCTGCGTGGATCTCGAGGATCGCATTCCCGCAAGGCATCCGCTGCGCAAGGTCAGGTCCGTCGTCAACGACGCGCTGCGTTCCCTGGATGCTGAGTTTGATCGGCTTTATGCGGGAGAGGGCCGTGCCTCGATCGCACCGATCCGATCCGAGCGGCAGTTCATGGCGCAGATGGACTGCAACCTGCTGTTCCGTTGGTTCGTGGGCGTTGATCGTGCAGACCGACCTCGCGCAAGCTGACGGTCACGCCGAGCGCCGTGCCGCCATCGACATGCTCCACCGGCATTCACCCCGAGCGGCACGGCGCCCGGCCCTCGCTGCGGATCGTGGTGATTACAGCACCGACTTCGTTGCCGAACTGCGCCAGATGGTCGTCACACCGCACGTCGCCCAGACATCCCGTAATTCAGCCATCGATGGCCGGACCACCCGACACCCCGGCCATGCAAAATCCCAGCGGCTTGAGGCCGGAAGAGCCGCCCAATGCCCACTTGCCCACGCACAAGAACCCGCAAAGCCCGCCGCACCGGGAAGACGTTCCTTGCGGCAGGGTTTTTCAGCGGTCTGTTAAAGCGGATGCTTCATCTTCAGAACGTTGCCTCCACACACCGGATACCCAGCGGTTGGAAGCAGCCCTTCGACACGACAGCTCGGAAAGACGGCGCCGCGCCCGAAGCAGCCAAAAGCCAAAGGCGGCACTCCAATACTTGCCAACTTTCAGCGTTGCTATCGGCGCAAGGCGCTCTGTGGTAAACTTGGCGCGTTTAGACGGAGGGAAATCACGATGGAGTACTATGACCTCGGCGATTACACTCGGAAGATCTCAACGTCGTCAGATAGCGCTCAGATGTGGTTCGACCGGGGCTTGGCATGGACATATGCCTATAATCACGAAGAGGCGATTGTTTGCTTTCAGAAGGCTCTTGCCGCCGACCCCGACTGCGCGATGGCGCATTGGGGCATCGCGTATTGCATCGGACCGAACTACAACAAACCCTGGGAAACCTTCGAGGACGACGAGAAGCCCGACTGCATCGCGTTGGCAAGAGGTTCAATCGATGCCGCAACCGCGCTTCTGGATCTGGTGACCCCCATTGAACGTGCCCTGATCGAGGCAATTCCGGCCCGCTATCCAACCTCGTCAGATATCGAGGATTTCAGCCCCTGGAACGACGCCTTCGCGGCTGCAATGCGGAGAGTTCATGCCGAGTTCAGCAACGACCTGGACGTGTGTGCCCTCTTTGCCGAGTCGATCATGAACCGGACACCGTGGCAGCTTTGGGATCTGCCAACCGGAAAACCCGCCGAAGGCGCGGACACGCTTGAGGCAATCAGCGTGCTCGACACGGCGTTCTCCACGCTTCCCGGCGCATGGAAACACGCCGGACTTCTGCACATGTATATCCACCTGATGGAAATGTCGCCGCATCCTGAACGCGCGCTGCGCCATGGCGATGTGCTCAGCACCCTGGTTCCGGACGCCGGGCACCTTCTGCATATGCCGACCCATATCGACGTTTTGTGCGGCGATTACATGAACGTGGTGCTTCGCAATCAAACGGCTATCATTGCCGACCGGAAGTTCCTGGAGCGCGAAGGCCCGGACAATTTCTACTCGATTTATCGCTGCCACAACTACCACTTCAAGATCTACGGCGCGATGTTCCTGGGGCAACCCGGGGCAGCGTTGGAAGCCGCAGAAGAACTGATTGCCACATTACCCTCGGAGACTCTTCGCCCCATGGCCGACTGGTTCGAAGGCTTCATCCCGATGAAGCAACATGTTCTGATCCGGTTCGGACGCTGGCAGGAAATTCTCGATCAGGATCTGCCGGCCGATGAAGAGCTTTTTTCCGTCACCATCGCCATGATGCGGTACGCGCGAACGGTTGCCTTGGCGAACCAGCACAAGATCACCGACGCCGAGATCGAAAAAGCCCGGTTCTATGACGCTTTGGAGCGGGTGCCTGAAACCAGAATGCTGTTCAACAACACATGCCGCGACATCCTGAAGGTTGCCGAGCAGATGATGCTGGGTGAGCTTGCCTACCACAAGGGAGAGCATGAGACCGCTTTCGAACACCTGCGCAGATCGGTCGAGATTGATGACACGCTGCCCTACGACGAACCCTGGGGTTGGATGCAGCCCACCCGCCACGCGCTCGGCGCTCTTCTTCTTGAC
Organism: Meridianimarinicoccus marinus; assembly: GCF_040689105.1. NCBI lineage: Bacteria > Pseudomonadati > Pseudomonadota > Alphaproteobacteria > Rhodobacterales > Paracoccaceae > Meridianimarinicoccus > Meridianimarinicoccus marinus. Next base: position 2,238 of record NZ_JBFBVU010000056.1, on the reverse strand, counting down.
CAGGGCCAGACGGAGGAGGCGGAAAAAGTCTATCGCGCCGACCTTGGTCTGGATGCAACGCTTAGCAGGGCCTGCCAGCATCCAGGCAACGTCTGGAGCCTGCACGGCTTGCACGAATGCCTGACCCGGCGCGGTGAAACAGCCGAAGCGTCCCATATCAAACGACAACTGGACAAGGCCACCGCGCGGGCCGAGGTGCCGATCAAGGCATCATGTTATTGCCGGCAGAAGGCTTTGGCGGCCGAGTAATCGACCACCAGACGGACAGCGTGGGCCAATTGCAACGTCCACTTTGTTGGCAAACTACACGTTCACGCTGGCCGCAGCATCGGTAAAACCAGGGCTCGGAGCAGGCCTGCGGCGGCGCGGCATGATGATATTGGCTGCCGGCAGAGGGCTGGCGCTGTGGCGGAAAGTGGCGAAAGGGAGGATTCGTCATGGCTACTGCAAGCCTTCCCGCCAGTCGTGCTTGTCGCCCTGCGTGGAACAGGGGCCGCATCGTGGGCCAGAAACGGCCACTGATACCAAAACATGTCTGGACGATCCGTGTCCGGCTTGAGATCGCCGAAAATGCCCGAGATCCGGCGCTGTACAACCTCGCGATCGACAGCAAGCTTCGTGGGTGTGATCCGGTGAAACTCCTCGTCGCGGATGAGCGATGCGATGCGGGCCCAAGATCGCCCGCTTTCATCGTGACCTGCGAAGAGCGCTTTTTTTCTCATCAGGGCAATTGGGCGGATCAGATTCTCGACGCTGTTGGAGTCGATTTCGACGCGACCGTCGTGGAGGAAAGTCTGCAGCCCGTCCCAATAACGGTGGATACAGGCGAATTTCTCGCCCAAGCGGGACTTTGACGAGATACGCCGACGTTGTGCCTGCATCCAGTCGCCAAAGTCGGCAACCAGTGGTGCGGTTCGGGTCTGCCGGGCGGACAGGCGCTGGCCGGGGCCCATGCCACGGATCTCGGCTTCGATCCGGTAGAATTCCGCTATCCGGCGCGGGCCCTCGGCGACGATCTCGGAGCCGTCGCGGTCGAAGATCTCCTTCAGCTTCCTGCGCGCATGGGCCCGGCAATGAGCGACAGTGATCGGTGCGCCGCCCTTTCGGGTTGGTCGGGTCCGCCGATTGTAGCCCTGGTAGCCGTCGAGTTGCAGGACGCCATCAAAGCCCGTCAGGATACGTTCCGCTTTTTGGCCGGCGCGGTCGGGGGCATAGGTGAAGACCACGCCGGGCGGGCCATCTCCGCCCCATCCCCGGTCGTCCCGAGCCAGGGTCCAGTGATAACCGGTTTCCGTTCGCCCCCGACCGGGATCGAGGACCAGGGCCGTGGTCTCGTCCATGAAGAGCATTGTGGATGCCTTCAGATGCTCGGCCAACGGATCCACGACCGGGTCAAGGTGGAACGCGGCGATGCCGATCCAATCGGCCAAAGTGCTGCGGTGGAGATCGATCCCGGAGCACGCCAGGATCTGGCTCTGGCGTTATAAAGGCAAATGGTCTGAGAATTTGCTGACCGGCACATGGGCAACGGCGCCCTCGGTCGGCAGGCCGCCTTCGATCAGGTGGCTGGTTGCCGGTGCCTGGGTCACGCCCTCGGCGCAAGCTCGGCAGGCGTATTTTGGACGGACAGTGACGACGACCTGCAGTTGCGCCGGCACGATATCCAGCCGTTCGGTCCGGTCTTCTCCGATCCGGTGCATCTTCCGCCTTGTGAAACGAGGCGGCCGCAAGGAGATGCAGATGCCGGATGGGGCATCTGGGCACAGCAAGATGGACAATACGTTGGTCAAAGCGCTGGCTCGGGCGTTCCGCTGGAAGCGGATGCTGGAGTCAGGCGAGTTCACGACCATTGCCGAACTGGCCACGCATGAAGGGATCGCACCGTCCTACATGACCCGCGTCCTGCGCCTGACACTGCTCGCGCCCGATATCGTGGGGGCAATTTTCGACGGGGCGCAGGGATCGGACGTGACGCTGGCGCGGCTGCTCGAGCCGTTTCCAACCGAGTGGGTGGAGCAGCGCGTTCAGCTCTCTCGAACGACGTAACCGGCCCTCAGCAGACCTTCACTGTCGCTTTGCGATGCTGCGCGGCAGCATACATTGCGGACACCCGTCTATCCTGCAGCGACCTCAGAGTGTCGATGCCTGCAACGCAGGTCAAACTGGCCTGCTGCCGGTTTCGTGGACACCGAGATAAGGTGTTTATGAAACTGGAGAATCTACATGACAAGAAGGATG
>NZ_JBFBVU010000055.1:0-10146 GCF_040689105.1 Meridianimarinicoccus marinus | reverse complement strand
TTCCGCTCCTCTCCCAGCCTGGGAAACTTAGCGGACAACTCGCGCTTCTAACGATCCAGTTATTGGGGGGCAGAGCACCAGCAGTGCGGACAGCTCAGCTTCACCCGTTTGCTGGATCAACTCGCGCGCACCTGATCGCAAGACATCCGTGAGCGGATCGGGTGAAAATCCCGATGCATCCGGCAACGGCGTGGTGGTAGGATTCTTCATGTGGCATATCCTTTTCTCTGCAGAGAATTGCGGCGCGCGAACAACGCCATGATATGCCGCCCCTCAGGGCCATCACCAACTTTCAGCTATATCTCATCTTGACTGGCCCGGGGCACCGTACTTCGCGGCTTGTCAAGTATGCTCATTTACAAGCGCGTCCAGAAACAACTTGGCAATCCGATGTGTTTCCGGGCTGCGGCGAATAGCGGCGCTGAACGTCGTTCGGTAGTGAAATTCATCAGGCCGTACTGCCTTCAATCGGCCCTGTTTTTCGAAGTCCCTTGCCAAATGATCCGGCAGGAAACCAATATAGCAGCCTGACAGAATAAGGATGGCCAGAGCGTGCTCACTTTGCACTGTGGCGGCACGCTTCAACATCAACTTTTGGCTGGCATGAAGGTTCGGTGAGGTAACGCCGATGCCCGCGTAATTGACGGAACGCACATTCGCCAGCTCAAGCTCGGATTGAGGACAGTCGAAGAATTCATGCCCCCGACCGCAATAAAGGTACATGTTTTCTCCGTAGAGAGGATGATACTTCAAACTCCCCGAGCGTTGGTAGTCAGCGATGATTCCGATGTCCAGCTGACCGCTCACAACCTTGGATTCGATTTGATTGGGCGGTTCAAGCGAGAGGTCGATGTTCACCGCAGGCGCAGATTGATTGAAAGACCGAATTGCGCTGGACAGGCGCGCTTCGGGGTTGGAACCGCATTGATCGAACAGGGCAACGCGCACGACGCCAACCAGATTTTGCTTGATCTCATTCACTTCGATACGGAAATCCATAACCGCGGCAAGCAACCGATCGGCGGCTTCCAGAACAGTTGCGCCTTCCTCTGTCAGCGCGAATCCGGACGGTCCCCGATGACAGAGTTTCAGGTCGAGACGAAGTTCCAGATCCGCGAGATACTTCGAAATTGTAGACCGACCGATATTCAGCTGGTTCTCAGCCGCAGATAACCCTCCGCTTTCCACGACGGTCCGAAACACGCGCAAGAGCTTCAAATCGGCCTCGCCGATGCGCGTTACAAGAGAGGGTGTCGGCGTTGGCATGGAGATATGTGCTTGAGTTGACGTAGGGTACTCACGGAGCCGCGCAATGATGGGCGAGACCATTACGGAACTCAACCCCTTCGAAGTCGCGTGGCCGGCTGCTCATGCTTTTGGGTTACCGCCGCCGGGCTTGTGGCGATGGTGAACCATTGCAGGCAATGGGGAGTGCTGTTCTGCCCTAAAGTCGGGAGCCAACCCTGCTTGATCCGGCCCGGAGGCATGGCAGCTCGGGGCTGAGTTTTTCAACGTAATAGCAATGTTTTGACGGAGCGCAGCCGTCAAGGCGGCGTGCCAAGCCTGTGGCGCCGTCACCAGCAGTTTCTCGGGCTATCGAAATGTTCGCTGTTTATGAAACTTTGTGCGCAAAGGTTGGTATTCATAGGCGCCTTCCGGCGACCTATGGTGCGGCAATCGAGGCTGAGTCGGGTTGCCTTTCGCGCGGCGGGAGCAACTCGGAACAGCACAGGCCAACAGAACAATGGAGCATGGAACATGACGAAAACTCTCACCGCGAAGGACTTGGCAGATACCTTTGATGCATTTAACCGGCACGACATCGACACGGTTATGACCCACTTCGCCGACGATTGCGTTTTCTACACCGTTGGAGGTGACGAAAAGTTTGGCAATCGGATCGAGGGGGCCGAGGCCATCGCTGCGGCTTTCGAAGCGGTCTGGACTAGCATGGAAGACGCCCATTGGGCGCATCACAGCCACTTCGTGCATGGCGATCGTGCTGTATCGGAGTGGACGTTCAGCGGTACCGATGCCAGCGGCATGCGGTTCGAAGCCGAGGGCGCCGACCTTTTCACTCTTCGCGATGGCAAAATCGTTGTGAAGCAGGCACTTCGTAAGAACCGACCGATGTTCAAGGCCTGATCGTTCTCGCAGTCTGAGGGTACCTGCACATGGTTGACGACACACATCGTTTGCGCTGGCCATCGGCCAGCTACGACCCGAAATACGATCCAATCATTGACGCGGGTCCGGGTCACAACCGCGGCTATGCGCCGACATATTGGATCGGGACTGCAGGTGAGCCTCCCCAAGACGATGGGCCGGTTTCCTCTGATTTCGATGCCGATGTCGTGATCATTGGCTCGGGCTATACTGGGCTGTCCACGGCCATTCACCTTGCAAAGAACCACGGTATCCAAGCTGTCGTCCTTGAAGCCAATACCGTGGCCTGGGGATGTTCCACCAGAAACGGGGGGCAGGCGCAGATTTCTTCAGGCCGGCTGAAGAGGTCGCAATGGATCAAACGGTGGGGCACGGATGTCGCCCGGCGGATGCATTCCGAGGTTTCGGAAGCCTTCGACCTGTTCAGCGACCTGATCGCGTCAGACGAGATTGACTGCGATCCTCAGCCGGGCGGACACTTCTATATCGCGCACCGCAATTCAGCCATGCCGAAGCTCAAATCCGAATGCGCAGTGCTCAACGAAACATTCGGCTATCGCGCACGGATACTCAGCCGCGACGAATTGCACGAAGGCTACGCCCGCGACATGGAAGCCGCGGGCGCGTTGTGGGAACCCGACGGTACCTGCATCCACGCCGCGAAACTGGCGTTCGGATATCTTCGCATGGCCCGCAATCTCGGCGTGAAAATCCATACCGGCAGCCCGGTCATGGGCTGGCACAAGAAGAATGGCGTGCATCATCTGCGCACGCCCGGTGGGACCGTCCGTGCCAAGGCCGTGGCCTTGGCAACCGCCGGTTACACGCCGCCGGGGCTCAATAGCAAGACCAAACACCGGCTAATGCCGATTCTGTCGAATTCGATTGTGACCCGGCAGCTGACCGAAGCGGAGCTGGATGAATGCGGGATCAAGGTCATGTCGCCGCTGACGGATACACGCACTCTGCGCCACTACTATCGTCTTTTGCCGGACAACAGGATCCAAATCGGCAGCCGCAGCGCCGTGACCGGCCGCGACGCCGAAAACGACAAGCACCTGGCAATGCTCCGTGCTGGTTTGGCTCGCAAGTTCCCGGCGTTGCAAGGGATCAGCCTCGACTATTCTTGGTGGGGATGGGTCGATGTCAGCCACGACATGATGCCGCGCATTTTTCAGCCGGATCCCAACGAGACAGTCTACTACGCCATGGGCTACGGCGGCAACGGGGTCATGTATTCCGCGCAGGCCGGGCGGCGTCTTGCGCAGCTTGTCGCTGGCGACAAGGACGAGGTTTTCGACCTACCGATCTTTTCGTCACCCCTTCCGAGCCATGGTCTGCTGACGCCCTTCCGCCGAACGGGACAGCGCCTCGCCTATGTCTGGTACTACCTAAGAGACGAAATTATTTAGCAATATCAGCACCATATCTTCAAAAGGAGAAACGCTATGAAAATGACGACAGAAGAAGCCTTCGTCAAAGTCCTGCAAATGCATGGGATCGAAAAGGCCTTCGGGATCATCGGGTCGGCCATGATGCCGATTTCCGACCTGTTCCCGGCAGCGGGTATCCAGTTCTTCGACTGCGCCCATGAATGCAATGCTGGGATGATCGCGGATGGATACACTCGCGCAACCGGCAAGATGTCGATGATGGTGGCCCAGAATGGCCCCGGAATCACCAGCCTCGTAACGCCCATCAAGACCGCCTACTGGAACCACACGCCGCTTCTGATCGTCACCCCGCAGGCGGCGAACAAGACGATCGGTCAGGGCGGTTTCCAGGAAGTCGAACAGATGGCGCTGCTGGAAGACATGGTGGCCTACCAGGAAGAGGTACGCGATCCCAGCCGTATGGCCGAAGTTCTGAACCGGGTGATCCTTCAGGCCAAGCGCGCCAGCGCCCCGGCACAGATCAACATCCCGCGCGACTACTGGACTCAGGTGATCGACATCGACCTGCCCGCCATCGTCGAATTTGAACGCCCCTCGGGCGGCGAAGAGGCGGTGACCCGAGCGGCGGAGCTGCTGTCATCGGCCAAGTTCCCGGTCATCCTGAACGGGGCTGGCGTGGTCATCGGCGGCGCTATTCAGGACTCGAAGGCGCTGGCCGAAAGGCTGGATGCACCGGTTTGCTGCGGCTACCAGCACAACGACGCTTTCCCCGGTTCGCACCCGCTATCGGTCGGTCCGCTGGGCTACAACGGCTCGAAAGCGGCGATGGAACTGATTGCCAAGGCGGACGTGGTGCTGGCACTGGGCACCCGTTTGAACCCGTTCTCGACCCTGCCGGGTTATGGCATCGACTACTGGCCGAAAGACGCCAAAATCATCCAAGTCGACATCAACCCCGACCGGATCGGCCTGACCAAGCCAGTAAGCGTGGGTATCGTCGGCGACGCCAAGAAAGTGGCTCAGGGTATCCTGGCGCAGCTGTCGGATGACGCGGGCGATGCGAGCCGGACCGAGCGCAAGACGCTGATCTCGGAGACCAAGTCGCGTTGGGCGCAGGAACTGACCTCGATGGACCACGAGGACGACGATCCGGGCACCACCTGGAACGAACGCGCGCGCAACCGCGAGCCGGAAAAGATGTCGCCCCGCATGGCATGGCGCGCCATTCAGCAGGTGCTGCCGAAAGAGGCGATCATCTCGTCCGACATCGGCAACAACTGCGCCATTGGCAACGCCTACCCGACCTTTGAGGAAGGCCGCAAATATCTGGCTCCGGGTCTCTTCGGACCTTGCGGCTATGGCTTCCCGGCCATCGTGGGCGCCAAGATCGGCCGTCCGGACCTTCCGGTGGTGGGCTTTGCCGGTGACGGCGCCTTTGGCATCTCGATGAACGAGATGGTCTCGGTCAGCCGCGATGACTGGCCGCCGGTGACCATGGTGATCTTCCGCAACTACCAGTGGGGCGCGGAAAAGCGCAACACGACTCTCTGGTTCGATGACAACTTTGTCGGGACCGAGCTGGCGCTGGACGTGGACTATGCCGGCATCGCCCGGGCCTGCGGCGTCGAGGGCGTTCAGGTCTCTTCCATGGCCGAGTTGACCGACGCGCTCAACACCGCTGTGCAGGCACAAATGAAAGAAGGCACGACAACCTTCATCGAAGTGCTGCTGAACCAGGAACTGGGTGAGCCTTTCCGCCGCGACGCGATGAAGAAGCCGGTTTCGGTGGCTGGGATCAACCGCGACGACATGCGTCCGCAGCCGTTGGCTAGCTGAAGCAAAGGGGCGCCGGGACAATGTACTGTCCCGGTGTACCGCGCCCACCCGGGCCGTCGTTCCGTTCGGGTGGGTGTTATTCGGAAAGGGAATGAACATGCAGGCGACAAGCGCATCCAAGTTGGCGATGTCCGGACTTGGCCATCTCGTGCGGAACAACGGCCAGGGGTTTCTGGTGGCAGTGGTGGTCGCGGTGGCGGCACAGTTCCTGTCGGAACATTACGGCGCACCGGCCATGCTGATGGCGCTGCTCCTTGGCATCGCCTTTCATTTTCTGTCAGAAGAAGTCTCCTGCAAACCTGGGATCGAGTTTACCTCCCGCACCGTCCTGCGGTTTGGCGTGGCGCTTCTGGGCGCGCGGATCTCGGTTGAACTGATCGTCGGCCTCGGGCCGCAATTGATCTTCGTCGTGATCGCTGCGGTGATCCTGACCATCCTCTTCGGGTTCCTCGGCGCACGTGTTCTGGGCCGCGGCTGGCGCTTCGGCATCCTGACCGGCGGATCGGTCGCAATCTGCGGTGCCTCTGCCGCAATGGCAATCTCGGCGGTCCTGCCCAAGAACGAACATTCCGAGCGCAACCTGATCTTTACCGTGTTGTCAGTCACTGTGCTCTCGACCGTGGCGATGATCGCTTATCCGATCCTCACCGAAATTTTCGAGTTCAACGACGAGGTCTCTGGCGTCTTCCTTGGCGGTACCATTCATGACGTTGCCCAGGTTGTCGGCGCGGGTTTCTCGGTCTCGGAAGAGACAGGCGAGGTGGCGACGCTGGTCAAGCTGATCCGGGTCGCCATGCTGGCGCCAGTGGTACTTGTGATCTCGGTTTTGGTGCGCCGCAATTTTGCCGACCAGATGGACGGAAAGCGTCCGCCGATCCTGCCGTTCTTTGTGATCGGCTTCCTGATCTTCGCCGCGCTGAATTCCATCGGCCTGATCCCCGCCGGGGTGGTGGAGCTTCTGTCCTCGCTCAGCCGCTGGTCACTGTTGATCTCGATTGCCGCGGTAGGCATGAAGACTTCGCTCAAACGAATCCTCGACGTCGGCGGTCAGGCCATTGCGCTGATCGTAGCCGAAACCGTCTTTATCGCTGTCTTCGTCCTATTGTGCGTTGCCCTTCTCGGCCACTGATTGGAGCTTACATGAAACCGCTCGAAATGATCCTGAGAAATGCGGCGCGTTCGCAAAAGAAAATCGTGCTAAGCGAGGGCCACGATCCGCGCGCCGTGCAGGCCACCATCGCCGCCCGCAAGCAGGGCATTGCACGGATAGCGCTTGTCGGGCCGGAAGCAGAGATCCGCGCGCGCTTCGAAGAGCTTGGCGCTGTACCGGACGAAGGCGTCGAGATCCACGACCCGGCCACTTCGCCGCTGATTGACGAACTTGCCGAGGTCTTTTTCCAGCGGCGGAGGCACAAGGGCGTTACCCCGGAACAGGCGATGGAAGCCGCCCGTTCCCCGCATGTCTTCGCCGCACTTCTCGTTCGCACCGGCCATGCCGACGGCACCGTGGGCGGTGCCGTCGCGACCACGGCCGAGATCGTGCGCACCGCCATCCAGGTGATCGGCCCGGCGCCGGGAGCAAAGCTGGTGTCCAGCTTCTTCCTGATGCTGTTCTGCCAGACCCACCATATCAAGAAAGGCGCGCATGTCTTTGCCGACAGCGGGCTCGTCGTGGACCCCAATGCCGAGGAAATGGCGCAGATAGCGTTGACCTCCGCACAGTCCTATACAGAGCTGACCAGCGATATACCGCGTGTTGCGATGCTGTCCTTCTCTACTCGAGGCAGTGCCAGTCACAATTCGGTCTCGAAAGTAGTAACCGCCACAGGAATTGCAAAGGCCGCCAATCCGGCGCTGCTGATTGACGGCGAACTGCAATTCGACGCGGCCTTTGTTCCCGATGTCGCGGCCTCCAAGGCTGGCGATTCCGCCTTGGGCGGCAATGCCAATGTCTTCATTTTCCCAAATCTCGAAAGCGGCAACATCGCCTACAAGATCGCGCAGCGTGTCGGTGGTGCGGTGGCCATCGGCCCGATCCTCCAGGGTCTCGCCAAACCCGCCAACGACCTTTCGCGCGGCTGCACATCCGAGGACCTCCTGCACATGATCGCGGTAACCGCTGCTCAGGCGGAACATGTGCTGATTTCCGCTGAAGCGTGACAAGGTATTTTCGCCGGAAATTGGTTCACTCTCAGTTTTGGTCTTCGCTCATGACCTGGTCACTGTAGCGATCTTCCTTCCTGTTCTTTGGTAAGCATCCGGCGTAGGCTGCGGTCAGGCGGCTTGGCCGACTTCCAAGGGCTTCCAGTTCCACGGTAGCAGTGTCGGCACCTGCCAGGCAGTCATGTCGGGCAGCCAGGCCTGTGGATCGATGTCGTTCATCTTGGCCGTTACGCTCAGGGAATACATGAAGGCGGCGCGATTACCACCCCGCTCGGAGCCCGCGAAGAGCCTTGACTTCCGGCCGAGGGCCCCGCCGCAGAGCGTCCGTTCGGCGGCATTGTTCGTGAGGCAGATCCGGCCATCCTCAAGGAAGCGCGTGAAGGCCTCCCAGCGGTCCGCCTTGAACATGTAGGCGATCGCCTTTGCGACGGGGTTGTGCTTCGACATCGTGTCGCGCTCGGCGCGCATCCAGTCGTGCAACTCTTCGACCAGCGGACGGGACAGTCGTTGCCGGGCCGCGAGCCGTGATGTGTCATCCAGACCGTTGATCTGACGTTCGACGTCGATGAGGGCATCGATCCGAGTCACCGCTTCGAGTGCCACGGGCACGATGTCATGGGCGGGTTTGCCCTTCCGGATATTTCCCTTGATGTCGGCCAGTTCGAAGAACTTGCGCCGGGCATGGCTCCGGCAGAGCGCGCGCTCCGCCGGGCCGGGATCACGGTCGTCGCGGTAGAGGTCGTTGTAACCGCCATAGGCATCCGCTGCGCGGCAGTGGTTTGCCTGCAAACAATGAGAGGGGGTCTGGAGAACCCCTTGCCAGCCCGCGAGATGCCGGTTGGGGCGGCCCATTTCGCGATCGCGCGAGAAGTGCAACAGCGCCGCGGGCGGCGCGTAAGCCGCGAACGGGCAATGGTCACGGACATAGGTCCACAGACGCGCCGTCTTGGTCCCGTCTTTCGCCAGCAGCGGCACCGTCGTGTCGTCGCCATGTAACCGTTCGGCTTTCAGGACATGTTCTCGGATCAGCGCATGAACGGGCGCGAGCGCGGCGGCACAGGCGCCGACCTGATCGGCCAGGGTGGACAGGCAAAGTTCGACGCCTTCCCGCGTATAACGCTCGGCCTGCCGGTTCAGGGTCTGATGCTGGCCAAACTTCTCGAAGAGGATCGTCGCCAAAAGGTTCGGCCCGGCCCAGCCGCGTGGAGTGGGATGGAACGGAGCCGGAGCCTGCGAGATCTTCTCGCAGTGGCGGCAGGGTGAGCGCCGGGCGCCAAAAGCGGCGAACCGTCCGATGGACGGTTCGAGGCGTGAACGGGCGGAGCCTCGGGAACTTCTCGCGCACAGTCTGGAACACCTTCCACTGGCGCGGAATGACCTCCAGCGTATCGGTGACGTCGTCGCTCATCTACACGATGCGGTCGGCGCCTCGATCACCACCCGTTCTCTCGGGAGATGCTCCGGGAAAGGCTTGCGGGCCGGGCGACGACACTGCCCCCCGCGACGGACGTGGTCCTTGCCACCATCTCGGCGACGAGTTTGTCTTCGGTGGCGGCGGTCTCGAGTTCCTCGAGTTGCAGCTCCATCTGATCGATCAGACGCGCGCGGCGTTCAGAGCTGCGTCTATATTGTTCGCGCTGGAGCTTGGCGATCTCGAGCCGGAGGTGCTTGATCATCGCTTCCGAGGTCGAGACCACCGCGCGGGCCTGCGCCAACTCGCTCTCGGGGGCTACGGCACGGGCCTCCGAGGTCGCGAGCGCGGCACGCAATCCGGCGATCTCGGAGGCGGTCTCTGACATGGTGGAGACCTATCACACCGACAACGGGAAGCCCATGCAAATAGGACCGATCAGACTGATCTATCCTTCCTTTGCAAAGCGTTAGGTCCAGCGCGGGTTGCGCCAGCCGATGCCTTCCAGAAGATAGCCCAACTAGGCCGCAGAGATCTGCACCGCCTCACCACTTCCACTTGTCGGCCAGATGAACTTCCCGGCCTCGGGGCGCTTTATATAGAGCGACATGCCCACCCCGTCGTGCCTGAGCAGTTTGACCAGGTCACCTTTGCGGCCGCGAAAGCAAAAAAACCTTGCCGGCATGCGGATCGCGCCCGAGACCCTGCTGCACAGTCAGCGCTAGGGAGTTCATGCCGCGCCGCAAGTCCGTCACACCGCCCGCAATCCAGACCTTCGCGCCCGCCGGAAACGCGATCATCCGCGATCCACGATCGGCAGCAGCCGAGCCAGCGCCTCCGGATCGACATTGGCTGGCACGACAACGCGGCGCCCGTTCGTCAGCACGATCTCGACCCTGGCGTCCGCGTTCGATGGCAGAGGCAGTTTGGAAGCCGCGGGCTCGGCCTCGGCTGACATCGCAAGCGGGATGAACGCCGGCAGCCGCGGTGCTCCAAGTTCACCATTCCGGTATTGCCGCCGCCAGACCGTCAGAAGGGACCGGGAAATCCCTTGCCGCCGCGCCGTGGCGCTTGCCTGACGATACCCGACGAAACTCTCCGTAAAGCTACGCCGAGGGCCGTCTTGCCTCACCGGTATTACTCGTCGGCCATGATGCGTTCGATGAGGTCGGCGTC
>NZ_JBFBVU010000054.1:0-10404 GCF_040689105.1 Meridianimarinicoccus marinus | reverse complement strand
TCACCTACATCCCCGCCCTCTCGACCTTCCTCCCAACAGCACTCATGGGACCGGAAATCATAACGAACTAGGGCGGATAGGCCTTAAGACGACGATGTTTCGAAAGCCCCGCCATTGGCGGGGCTTTCTGCATGGGGCGCAGCAGTGTTGATTTTCAGGGATCCGGTGATATAGTTGCATGATACAACTAAATACGCCGGGAAGGATCACCATGGACCAGGAAACACTTGTGACGGGCATACGTGCTGCCTCGCGCGATCTGGTGCGGCACTGGGGATTTCTCGGCCGCTCGGTCGCCGGGTCCGATCTGTCGGGATCGGCGGCCCATGCGCTGATCGAGATCGGGCGCACCGATGGTCTATCGGCCCGCGATCTCTCCGCAAGACTGCAACTGGAAAAATCCACCGTCAGCCGGCTGTTGAAATCGCTGATGCAACGTGGCGAAGTCGCGGAAACCGCCTCGCGCCACGATGCGCGCTGCAAACACCTGCATCTGACCGAGAGGGGCCGGCAGACGCTGGCGGGTATCGACCGCGTGGCCAAAGCCCAGGTGACCGGCGCCTTGTCCCGCCTGCCGTCCGATCGCCAGATCCAGATCCTGGAAGGCCTGTCGACCTACGCGGGCGCGCTGGGGCAGGTGGCCCCGATACCGCACCCTCCAGCGCCCGAGATCGAAATCCACAAGGGCTATGTCGACGGGTTGCTGGGGCGCGTGGCGCAAATCTGCGCGCTGCGCATCCAGAAGGACTATCCCTTCGGCCGCGCCTTCGAATGCCGGATCGCGCGGGACATGGCAGACTTCCTGCCGCGCGCCGACCGGCCCGAAAACGGTATCTGGCATGGCCGGGCCGGGGAGCAGATCGTCGGCAGCATCAGCATTGACGGAGAAAGCCTGGGCGAAGGCCGCGCGCATCTGCGCTGGTTCGCGGTGACCGAGGCGGCCAGCGGTGCGGGCCTTGGGCGGCGTCTGCTCGACAGGGCTTTGGCCCATTGCGATGCCCAGGGCTTCCCGGAAACCCACCTGTGGACCCTGAAAGGGCTGGACGCCGCGCGCCGCCTCTATGAACGCCGTGGCTTTATCCTGGCCGAAGAGTTTTCGGGCGACCAATGGGGCGCCACGGTGACCGAACAGAAATTCATCCGCCCCCGTCCGGTCTGATCGGCCAAACCGCAGCTTTTGCCCATTTTTCTTGGCGAAAATACTCCGGGGAGCGCGAGGGGCTGGCCCCTCGCTCCGACATCGCAATCCCCCGTGCGACACCCGCACCCCCAGACCAACGAAAAACGCCCCGCAACAGGGGCGGGGCGTTCGCATCAGGGAAGCAGCGGCTTAAAGGCTGTCTTCAATCCAGCTTTTCAGGGCCGCCTTGGGGGCCGCGCCGGTCTTGTTGGAAACCACTTCACCGTCCTTGTAAAGGAACAGCGCCGGGATCCCGCGGATGTGCAGCGCCTGGGCGGTCTGCATGTTCTCGTCGACGTTGACCTTGACGATCTTCACCTTGCCATCCAGCTCGTCCGACAGCTCTTCCAGCGCCGGGCCGATCTGCTTGCAGGGGCCGCACCATTCGGCCCAGAAGTCGACGACGACGGGCAGGTCGGCCTGTTTGACCTCGGTGTCAAAGGTGGCGTCGGTTACTGCTTGGGTTGCCATGGGATCCTCCTTGGCGCACTGAAACTCCTGAAGGCGGAACCTAGGTATCCGGCCCGCCAGCGTCAAGGCATGGTGGCGCCGCAAGCCCCCGCTGCAAGGCGTCCCGAACCAGCGCATCGGGCAGGGGCATCAGGCGCGCACCGCGCGTCCAGAGGATCGCGGTACGGATCTCGCGGCCCGGATAGATCTGTTGCAAAGCATGGGCATAGGCACCCATCTGCCGCAACAGCCCTTCGGGCACGGTCTGCGGCGTGTCGGGCACCTGCGGGTTGGATTTGAAATCAATCGCCAGAACGTGATCCTCGGCCACGATCAACCGATCCACCAGCCCGTACAGCGGCGGACCGCCGGGCAGGGCGGCGGTCAGCGGCACCTCGGCCAGATGGTGGCGTGCGAACAGCTCGGTCAGGGCCGGAGCGGTCAGCACATCGGTGGCCTCGGCCAGCAACGCGGCCCGGTCTGCTTCAGGGATTTCGCCCAACAGGTGATCGGCCATGGCGGGCCAGGACGCGGGCGCATGGCCCGGCAGATGTTCCAGCAGTTTGTGCAGAGCGTTTCCGCGCGCCTTGGCCGCCTCTTCCTCCAGGTTCTGGTCGCCGGGCAGCGCCTTGGCCCCGCCCAGATCCGACGGGCTGCGGGTTTTCACACGCTCTTCCACGGGCACGACGGGCAGGGTGGCCCAACCCGGCAGGCCCATGCGCTGTTCAGAGATCGCGACAGGCGTGGTCAGCGGTCCGTCAGACCAGGTGCCCTGTTCCAGCCGCAAGCCGGGACCGGTGGGGAAATCGCAAGGCTGCGCGCCCAGCCGGGTCAGACCGTCCTGCACCTGTTCGTGCCAGGTGAGCGCGTTCGACTTGGTGCCATTCTCGGCGGCGCAGACCCAAAGCCAGGTTTCGGCACGGGTCATGGCGACATAGAGAAGGCGCTGGCGCTCGGCTTCCTGCCGGGCGCGCCAGGCATCGCGGGCCTGGGCCAGCGCCTCGGGCATGTCGCCCGAGGCGGGCAGCCACGCCGGCCAGCCGTCCGCATGGGGCAGCACCTCGCCGGGTGTCGGTGCCTTGCGCTTGCCGCAATCGGGCAGGATGACCAGCGGTGCCTCAAGACCCTTGGCGCCATGCACCGTCATCACCCGCAGCCGCCCGCCCGCACTTTCGGCCTGCCGCTTGATTTCCACGTCGTCGGCGCGCATCCATTCCAGAAACCCGGTCAGGCTGGGCACATCGGCCTGCTCATAGGCCAGCGCCTCGGCCAGCAGGGCATCGATGGATTCCTCGCAATCCGGGCCAAGGCGCGCCACCAGCCGTTCGCGACCGCCGTGGCGCGTCAGGATGCGTTCCAGCAGATCGTAGGGGCGCAGGAAATCGGCCTGCTTGCGCAGGTCGCGCAGCGTCTCATGGGTCGGGCTGCCGGCGCGCTCGGTGCGCAGTGCGGCCCATAGCGTGCCGCGGCGCGGCTGCGCAAGCCGGTAAAGGTCATCCTCGGACCAGCCCAGCAGCGGCGAGCGCAGGGCGCAGGCCAGCGCCAGATCATCCTCGGGCAGGGCGAGAAAGGCCAGCAGCGCCAGCAGGTCGCGCACGGGCAGTTCGCGGGTGATGGTCAGCCGGTCGGCCCCGGCAATCTCGAGCCCCTTGTCCTTGCAGGCGCGCAGGATCTCGCGAAACAGGGCGTTGCGCCGCTGCACCAGGATCATCACGTCGCCCTCGGTCAGCGGGCGGCGCTGACCGTTGGTCAGGGGGATGGTCTCGCCCGCGTCGATCAGGCGGCGCAATTCGGTGGCGATCTTGTCGGCCAGCCGCGCGTCCTGATGGGTTTCTGACCGCTTGTCGACCGGATCGTACCACTCGGCGTCGTCCTGAGCCTCCGGCGCGGGTTCCAGCGGCCAGACATCGACGCGGCCGGGCAGGGCGTCGAAAAACGCCGCATGGCTGGGGGGGCCGCCGACACCCTCGCCCCTCTCGCCCGCGAACCCGGCATCCACCGCCGACAGGATCGCGCCCGCCGAGCGGAACGAATGCTGCAACTGCTGATCGCGCAACCCGTCGCCCTGGCCGGTCAGGGCGGTGGCGAACTTGTCGCGCATCCGGTCGAATTCGGCCGGATCGGCACCCTGGAACGAATAGATCGACTGTTTCTTGTCGCCGACCACAAAGATCGTCCGGGTCACCTCGTCGCGCGCCCCGGCACCGGCGGTCAGTTCGCGCGCCAGCAATTCGATCACCTCCCATTGCACCGGGTTGGTGTCCTGCGCCTCGTCCACAAGGATGTGGTCGATGCCGCCATCCAGCTTGTAAAGCACCCAGTCCGCCACCGCCGGATCGCGCAGCAGATCACGGGCGCGCAGCAGCAGGTCGTCGAAATCCAGCCAGCCACGGGCCGATTTACGCGCCTCCATCGCGGGCAGGAAGGCGCCCGCAAAGCCATGCAGCGCGGCGGTCTTGCGGGCGGCGGCCAGCGCTAGGCGGCGGGGGCGGGCCTCGGCCACCCGCGCCATCAGATCGTTGAGCGCCTCCATCACCCCGTCGCCCAAAACCTTTTGCGTGGCCTTGGTCGGGAAGGACCCGATCTTGGGGCCAAAGGGCACCTTGGCCCCCGCTTTGGTCAGTAGGACGTCCTCCAGCACCGTCAGCCCGGCCAGCGTATCGGGCGCGGTCATGATCGGGCGCAGCTTGTCGGCGGCCTTGCCATCGTTGCCGCCCTTGGCCTCCAGCACCCGAACCAGCGTGGTCAGCAGGTCGGCCTCGGATCCGTCGAAGACTTCGGCGAGCAGGGCGTCCTCTCTGAAACCCAGGGGCAGATCCAGCGCGGTCAGGCAGGCGGGCAGATCCATCGGCGGGGCGAAACCCTCGCGGTGCGACAGCACCTGCCGGGCGAGACCGGGCAGATCGTCGTCGGTCAGATAGGCGGCCACGGCATCGATGGCCATGGCGCCCGGTCCCTCGGCCAGCCCGTCCAGCACCTCGGCGAACAGCGCCTCGGCCGAACGGTCGTCAAGCTCGGAAAACCCCGGCGGCACCCCGGCTTCCAGCGGGAACTGGCGCAGCAGGGCGGCGCAGAAGGCATGGATGGTCTGGATCTTCAGCCCGCCGGGGGTTTCGATGGCGCGGGCAAACAGCCGCCGCGCCGCATCCAGCCGCTCGGCATCCAGCGCGCCGGTGACGCCCTTGCGGGTCAGTTCGGCGCGCAGGGTCGCGTCATCCAGCATCGCCCAATCGCCCAACTGGCCGAACAGGCGGTTCTGCATCTCGCTGGCGGCGGCCTTGGTATAGGTCAGGCACAGGATGTTCTGCGGCGGCACCTGGTCCAGCAGCAGCCGCGCCACCCGGTCGGTCAGCACCCGCGTCTTGCCCGAGCCGGCATTGGCCCCCAGCCAGGTCGAGGCCATGGGATCGGCAGCCGCGATCTGGCGGCGGGTGGCGTCGTCCAGCGGGGCTACCATCCCACGTCCTCCGGTTCGGGAGTGTCCGAGAATTCCCATTCGCCCCGGCGCGACAGATGTGCGTAGTCGCTCTCGTAGGTGATGGTCTTGGGGGCGGGCTGGGCGGTGTATCCCTGTGTGGGATCGTCATAGGCCGCGATCAGTTGCGCCAGTTCGTCCAACACCCGCGCGATGGGCAGATCGTCCAGCGGCGCGTCTTCTTCATCCAGATTGGCATTCAAACCAAGGTAGGCCGCCCGCGACACCGGCGTCGGCGGCAGATCCTCGAACCCCGCGGTTTCGGCAATCGCCACTTCCAGCAGCAATTGCTTGGCAAAGGCTTTCTGCACCTTCTCGTTGGGCGGCTTGCCGGTCTTGTAGTCATAGATCCGAAGCGTGCCATCAGCGGCGCGGTCGATGCGGTCGGCCTGCGCGGTCAGGGTGAAGCGCGCCTCGGGCAGTTCCAGCCGGCCCTTGCATTCGCCCGGGATCGGGTCGGCGTCGGCCTGCCGGGCGGCCTCGGCATTCAGGAAGCGGTCGGCGATGCGGGACAGTCGTCCGCGCCATAGCCGCCGCGCCGTGGGCCAGGGCAGTTCGGCCAGCGCGCGGTCGGCGGCGGTCATCATCGTATCGCGCCGGGTTGCCGGGGGCAGGGATTTCAGCTGCGGAACCACCTCTTCCATCAGCTTGTGCAGGACGATGCCGCGATCGCGCATGTCGGCGGTGGCGCGCAGCGGGTCCAGGCGGCGCAGGCCCAGGATGCGGCGGGCGTAGACGGTATAGGGGTCGCGGATCAGGGTTTCGACCAGGGTCACCGGCAGTTCGCGCGGGCGGTGATCCAGCGGCGGACGCGGCGCGGGGCGCGGGGCGGCGGGCACTTGGGCGGCGGGCCGGTCCAATGCGGCAGCCATGGCCACCCAGACCGCGCCCCGGGCGCGCATTGCCGACAGGGCCTCGGCCCCGTGCTGATCGGGCAGGCCCGCCATCAGGTTGGTCAGCCGGTTCAGCCAGCGCGAGGGCACGGTTTCGGCCTCGCCATCGCGGCGGGCACGGCTGAGGATCGCCTCGGGCGCGGCGATGGCCTGCTGGAAATCATGCGCCGACAGGCCGATGCGGCGTTCGGGCAGCAACAGCCCCGCCTGCGCCCGCATCCGCCGGTTCAGCCAGGGATCCGGGTCTGGCAATTCGGGCCAGTTGCCATCGTTGAGCCCGGCCAGCACCACCAGATCGGCGCCCTGCACGCGGGCTTCCAGCGTGCCCCAGATCATCACGCGGGGGTCGGGCCGGGTGGCGCTGCGCACCTCTCCGCCCAGCAAGGCATTGACCAGAAAGTGAAACTCTCCGGCATCCATCGCGCCCCCGGCGTCGGCCTCCTGTGCCAGTTCGGTCAGCACCCGGCGCGCTTCCTCGCCCGCGTTCTCGTCCCAGACCGGGGCCGGGACATCCGCAGGCGCGCCGGGACCAAGGCTGAGGCGGGTCACGAGGGTTTCAAGCCACGCGGTGTGACTAGCCAGCGACATGGTCCCGCGGCTGTCGTGGCCAAGGCAGGTGTCGCAGATCCAACCGACCCACAGGGCCACGTCCTCGGCCTCCCGCGCCCGCCGCGCGCCATAGGTGTTGGCCCAGGCGGTCAGGATTTCTGCGTCGGGAAAGGCGTACCCCCGGCGGCGCAGGTGCAATTCCAGCTCGCGCGTCCACAGCAGGTGCTGGCCCCGGTCCGCGGCGTCATGGACCAGCGGGTGCTTCAGCAGCACCAGCAGCGCCTCGGCGGTCAGCTTCTGCCCGGCCAGCGCGGTGACATGGCGGATCAACCGGCCCGGCGCCGTTTGCCGCAAAGGCGCGCCGGCGCTGTCGTCCGGCTCGATCCCCCAGCGGGCCAGCGCCGCCGTCACCCGCCGGGTCAGCATCCGGTCAGGCGTGATCAGTGCCGCGATGCGGCCGTCCTCGACCGCCTTGCGCAGGCACAGGGCCAGCGCGTTGGCCTCGCCGCGCGGATCGGGGGCCTCGATCAGCGTCAGGCCCTCAGTTGCACCCAGCAGATCCCCCAGATCGGGCCCGTCGCGACGCCAACCGTCGGTGACCGGAGCCGGGCGCAGCGCCAGCGACACCAGCCGGTTGCGCGCTTCACAGGGCGCGGGGCAGTCGGCCCAGTCGGGGATCGTGGCGGGATCGTGACCGAAGGCCTCGGCCAGCGCGGCAAAGCGGTATTGCGGGTGGTCCTGTTGGGCCAGCGGGTCGGTCAGACTGCGCCACAGGGCGGGCGGCATATGCGGATCGACCCCGGGCAGCACCACCGAGCCCTGGGGCAGATCGACCACCGCCCGCATCAGCCGCGCCGTGGTGCCACGCGACCCGGTGGAGCCTGCGATGATGACGGGATCCGAGGGCGGGGTGCGCTGCCAGTCCCGGATCAACCCGTCGACGATCA
This sequence comes from Meridianimarinicoccus marinus, assembly GCF_040689105.1. NCBI lineage: Bacteria > Pseudomonadati > Pseudomonadota > Alphaproteobacteria > Rhodobacterales > Paracoccaceae > Meridianimarinicoccus > Meridianimarinicoccus marinus. The sequence goes on along the minus strand of NZ_JBFBVU010000054.1, from coordinate 2,910 downwards.
GCCGCTGCCGCGCCTCCTTGTCGATCCCGCCCCCGGCATCGGGCGTCAGGAACTGCCCGGCCAGCGCGATGAACTTCTGGCTGCGCGCCCAGTGGCCGGACTGGTCGGTGACGTCCAGCCCTTCGATGGCCGACAGCGGCACGCCCTCGCTCTGCATCTCGGCCAGAAGGGCGGTCAGGCTGGTGGCCAGATCGAAGGCGGCACTGTCCGGGGCGAGGTCGGGTTCGATCTCCAGCAGGCGGGCGACCAGTTGGCGCAGCTCAAGCCGTCGCCGCAGGGGCGGGATCGCGGGCGGCAGATCGGTGCTGGCGGCCTGCCCAAGCTCTGCCACCAGCCGGATGCGCGGCAGCAGGCAGGGCGGGCCTTCGGTGAACAGGGCGGTGACCCGCCGCTCCATCCGCCGGGTGTTGACATACAGTGTCACGCGGGCCAACGCTTGGGGCGGCGCATCGGCAAAGCGGGCGCGCAGCCCGGCAACCAGTGCGGCGGGAAAATCCACGCCCGGCGCCACGCGATAAAGACCGGGGGCGACAGGCCGGGTCATGGCAGCACCTGCCGTGGCGCGATCAGCATCGCCTCAGCCAACGGAATGGCCTGTGGATGGCCCACGTCGCACCAGCCGCCGCGATGCACCACGCCGAACAGACGGCCCTCGGCGCCATAGCGGTTCCACAGCAGGTTCAGCGAAAATACCCGGTCGGGAATCTCGGACAGGCCTGCGGGGTCAAGGATCTGCGTGCCGGAATAGACATAGCCCGCCCCGCGTGTCAGGTGCCCATCGTCTGCGCGGCTGAAATCCCCGGTGCCCTTGTGGCCAGTTGCGTGCGCCGCCGGCACCAGGCACAGCAGCGCCGACATGCGGCTCGGATCCCAAGCCGCGCGCAGGGTCTCCAGCGGGTTCGGCCCGGTCCAGACCGCATCGGTGTTCATCGTGAAGACCGGCCCCGAACCCAGATGCGGCAGCGCGTTGCGCAGCCCGCCGCCGGTATCCAGAATATCCGGCGCTTCGGTCAGCACGGTCACGCCGCGCCCATCCAGATGCGCCGCGATCATCTCGGCCTTGTAGTGCGCGTTGACCACCGTACGCGCCACGCCCGCCTCTTCGGTCAGTGCCAGCGCATGGTCCAGCAACGGCCGGCCCGCCACTTCGATCAGCGGCTTGGGGCAGGCGTCGGTCAGGGGCGCCATGCGGGTGCCGAACCCCGCGGCAAACAGCATCACGGCGTCGGGACGGTTCCGCATCGCGCTCTCAATTGGGTCAGGAATTCGGGGGTCGGGGTGGGCAGGGCCGCCGTGGCCGCGCGCACATCCTTCAGGGCGGGGTGGGCCAAATCGCCTTGCAGATGGTCCCAGACGCGGGGGATCAGGTCGACATAGCGCGCCTTTCCCATATGCAGGCAGAGCCGGGCAAAGACGCCCAAAATGCGCAGGTTGCGCTGTGCCCCGAGCACCGCCAGAGCAGTGGCCAACGCCTCGGGCGGCGTGCCTGTGGCGGCAGCAAACCGCGCCTCCAGCCGGGTGCGAAGGGCCGGCGCCAGATCGCGGCGGGCGTCCTCCAGCAGCGACACCAGATCATAGGCGAGCGGCCCGGCAAAGGCATCCTGGAAATCCAGCAGCCCAACGCGCGCGGGACCCGTACGGCCCGGCAGCCAAACCAGGTTCTCGGCATGGAAATCGCGATGCGTCAGCACCGGCGTGTCCCAGCCCTCAAGCGCGGCCAGAACCGGGTCCAGTGCTGCGGCAAACCCGGCGGCCAGATCGGGCTGCGGCGTGCCAAGACCGGCGTACCAATCGGCGGCAGGCGCGGTCATCTCGGCCAGTGTCGATGGGCCAAAGCGCGGCACGTTGTCGGGCACCGGGCAGGCCTGCAGGGCCGCCAGAAGATCGACGGCGGCCTCGTACAAGGGCGTCTCGCGCGCCGGATCGGCCAGGATATCCTGCGCGAACATGGTCTCGCCCAGATCTTCCAGCAGCAGCAAGCCGTCGTCAGGCTGACCGGTCAGAATCCGCGGGGCGCTCAGCCCGTGGTCCACAAGTTGCCCGGCAAGCGCGGCAAAGCGCACTGTGCTGTCGTCCGGCAGCGGCGGCGCGATCATCAGCACGGCGGTCTGGTCATCGGGCTTGCGCAACCGTTCATAGCGACGGCTCGAGGCGTCCCCGGCCAGCGCCTGCCGCGCGGCCTGATGCCAATCGGCCGCCTGCAGAAATGCCGTCACACGGTCAGTCATCCGAACACCCACTCGTGTTTAGCACCGGCGCAAGCCGCGCAGACCAACCAGGGTCCCGCGACGACAAGGTGACCGCCCGTCGATCATCCTCCAGCGGGGCGAAGGTCAGAAGCAAGGCGTGGGACGGCAGGTCGTCTCCCATCCGGTCGGGCCATTCGATCAGGCACAGCGCGGACCCGAAGGCCTCCTCCAGCCCCAGCTCGAACACCTCGTCCGGCATCGAAAGGCGGTAAAGATCGCTGTGCCAGATCTCCAATTCCCCGGCCTGATAAGTCTGCACAAGCGTGAAGGTCGGCGAGGGGATGTCCTCATCCTTTCCAACGGCATTCAACCGGTGGCGGATCAAGGTTCGGGCAAAAAAGCTCTTCCCTGCGCCGATGGGGCCCGCCAATGCCAACGTGTCCCCCGCGCCCAGCTCGGGCGCCAGCGCGCGGGCCAGGCGGGCGGTAGCCTCCTCGTCGGGCAAGGACAGCGTCAAGGGCAGGGGTGCGGTCATGGCGGGACTATGCTGCGCCGCGCGTGGGGCGGCAAGCCGGTTGAAACGTATTCCTCCGGCGAGGGCCGCCTGACGGTCTCTGACTGGTGATGATAGGTCCGACTTTATACGCGACCTTACATTCGAACCCCAGATTGAAGTCCTTTCTGCCGCGGACGGCGTTCGCCGGCGGAATTGGAGCGATGC
>NZ_JBFBVU010000053.1:0-11121 GCF_040689105.1 Meridianimarinicoccus marinus | reverse complement strand
ATCAGCACGTGCTTAAGGCTATCCTTAAGCCTCCTGGCTCAAGCCAAGATGTCCGGGCGAAATGGGGGCCAGTTCAGCCACCTCTCATTCTAACCTTTTGTTTTATTGTATATATTCTTCGTTGGACAAAATGCTGGCGGCGGATATGACTACGCTGGATTACGGCGCAGTATGCCAGAATTTGCCCCTTTACGACGACACGTTGCACACACAGTGCACACGAAAATGCGGTCTGGCGCCATATCCCCTGCAGTGCCTGCCGGAACCAGCAGCTCCGTCCTTCTCGATGCGATGCTTGGCGAGATGAAAGAAGGCGATGCAAGCAGGAACGCTGAAGTCATGCGCCTTCGACCAGGAGGCCGCGCTAAAGATTCGATGGGCTATCGATACAGCTTCAGCTCACTGCCGCGATTACACTGCTTACGCGAATTTCCCACGTAAGCACTAGGTCCACAAATGCGCAGAAGTGTAAGTTATTGATTTATAGTGTTTTTTGGCGCACCCGAGAGGATTCGAACCTCTGACCTCTGCCTTCGGAGGGCAGCGCTCTATCCAGCTGAGCTACGGGTGCATACCGTTCGCGAGATGCTTACGCCATGCTTACGCGAGAATTTCGTCGGCATGAAGAGCAAACCCGACATTCGCTCAAACCGTTGTTTAGTCACTTCTTTCTTCCAACACAACCAAGCGTCACCAGCCTTGACTTCTGCCTTCGGAGGGCAGCGCTCTATCCAGCTGAGCTACAGGTGCGTGCGGGTCCGTATAGGCAAAGCCGCCGGACCGCGCAACTTGGAAAACGCGCGGAAGCCGTGTCAGGCAAAGAATTCGTGGCAAAGCTCCAGCGCGTCGACCAGGACGTCAACCTCGGCCTTGGTGTTGTACAGACCGAAGGAGGCGCGGCAGGTGGCGGGCACACCAAGATGCTCCATCAGCGGCTGGGCGCAATGGTGGCCGGCGCGCACCGCGACGCCTTTCTTGTCCAGCACCGTTGAGATGTCATGCGCATGGGCAGCCCCCTCCAGGGTGAAGGAAAAAATCGCAGCCTTGTCAGCGGATTGCCCCTGAACGTTCAACCAGTTCAGACCGTCCAGCCGGGTGCGGGCATAATCCCGCAGGGCCTGTTCATGGGCCGCGACGTTGTCCATGCCCAACGCCATCAGGTAGTCCAGCGCGGCGCCCAGACCGATCATCTGCACGATGCCCGGCGTGCCCGCTTCGAACTTCATCGGCGGGCTGTTGTAGGTCACGCAGTCCCGCGACACGTCGCGGATCATGTCGCCGCCGCCCATGAAGGGCTGCATCTCGGCCATACGCTCGGGCTTGACATAGATCGCGCCGGACGCCGACGGGCCATAGAGCTTGTGCCCGGTGATCGCGTAGAAATCGCAGTCCAGATCCGCCACATCCACCGGCATGTGCACCGCCCCCTGCGAGCCGTCCACCAGCACCGGCACGCCCTTCGCATGGGCGGCTTCGATGATCGTCTTCACATCGACCACGGTGCCCAGCACGTTGGACAGCTGGGTGATGGCCACCAGTTTGGTCTTCGGACCGATGGCGTCGATGACCTTTTGCGGGTCCAGATCGCCGCGTGCATCCACATCGACCCATTTCAGCACCACGCCCTGCCGTTCGCGCAGGAAGTGCCAGGGCACGATGTTGGCGTGATGCTCCATCACCGACAGCACGATCTCGTCGCCCGCCTGCATCCGCGGCGCGGCCCAGCCGTAGGACACCATGTTGATGCCCTCGGTGGTGCCCGAGTTCATGATGATGCTGTCCTCGGACGGCGCGTTCAGGAACCGCGCGATGGTGCCGCGCACGGCCTCGTAGTTTTCGGTGGCGAGGTTCGACAGGAAATGCAGTCCGCGATGGACGTTGGAATATTCCTCGGCATAGGCCCGTGTCACCGCGTCGATGACCGCCTGCGGCTTCTGCGCCGAGGCGCCATTGTCCAGATAAACCAGCGGCTTGCCATTCACCTCGCGCGACAGGATCGGAAAATCGGCACGGATCGTTTCGACGTCAAACATTCAAGGCTCCGGGCCCGGCGATGCCAAGCAGAGTTAGGACGATGGACAGCACGAAGGTCAGGGCGAAGGCCGACACCAGGATCATCACGAAGACCAGTGGCAAAGATTTGAACTCGTGCAGGGTGGCCACGAAGTTGGTGAACAGCCACAGGAACAGGACCAGCCCGATGATGCCCAGCACGTCGGCCAGCGGCGGGGCCAGCAACAGGGCAAGGGTCTGCAAAACCTGCAGGCAGGCCAGCACAAACTGCAGCCAGACCACGATGGACAGCGCGCCGTTGAAACTGCCGGTGCCGCCCATCAACCGCCCAATGCGATAAGTGGCATGCACCATGACCACCAGTAGCACCAGTTGGATGCCGCACATGGCCAGCGGATACATCAGGAAGGGATTGTTAAGCGCCGACTCGCCGGCCACCAGAAGCAGGCTGCCCTGCCCGATGACAACCGAGGCCGTGACCACCGCCACAAGGGCCATCCACAGGATCTGGTTGGGGAATTGCGCCCCGATTGCGGCGCGCGCGCCGGCGCGCGGGTCGCGGATGCTTGCCACGGCGGCCCGGATAAGCCCCCCGGGCGTCAAATCAAACGTACTGTTCACCATAGATCCTGACCTAGGAGCCTGCCACGTCGGACGCAACCGGTTCCGCGCGTTCGGCCTCGCGCAGGGTTGCGACCCATAGCAGCGCGAACACCAGAAGGGAGACCAGGGTGACCGCGTCCAGCGCGACCCCCGGCCCGAGAAAACCGGACACCATGCCCCGCAGCAGCCAGAACGGGCTGAGCGCCACAAGCGTCCAGAAAGTTGCCATGCGGGCGCGGTACCACGTGCCCTGCCCGCCCAGCAGTCGCGCCACCAGATGCGCAAGCGCCGCAAGCGCATAAAACGCCAGCGGCGCCATGAAGATCCAGACCAGAACCTCGCCCGAGGCCAGTTCGGCCATGTCGTGGCCGGGATCCAGCGCCGCCTGCCGCGACAGCCGCGGCCATTGCGCGATGAACACCAACACGCATCCCAGCATCAGATAGGCCAGCGCGCGGCCTTCATGCGCCGGACCGGCCAGCAGCCGCCGCAGCACCTGCCGCGGGCGGCGATAGGTCGCCAGGATGTCGGTGGTGACCGCCATCAGCCGGCGCGCCGCCGGACGAGCCAGGCTTCCAGTCGCGCCAGGATTTCCGCTGCAATGGCTTCGTCCTCGATCTCCTCGATGGCTTCGGCCAGGAAGGCCAGCGTCAGAAGATCGGTGGCCGGGCCTTCCTCGATCCCGCGGGAACGCAGGTAGAACAGCCCCTCCTCGTCGATCGCGCCCGAGGTCGAGCCGTGCGAGCAGACCACGTCATCGGCATAGATCTCAAGCTCGGGCTTGGCCAGGAACTGGCTGTCGCCGTCCAGAAGCAGCGACTGGCTGATCTGGTAGCCGTCGGTTTTCTGCGCGCCCGCCTTCACAAGGATCTTGCCCTGGAAGACGCCGGTGGCGCCGTTGCGCAGCACCTTCTTGAACACCTGACGGCTTTCGCAGTTCAGGGCGTCATGGGTGATGAACACCGTGTCGTCATGGTGAAAATCGCCATCGCCGACACAGGCACCGGCCACATGCGCGACGGCATTGTCGCCGGTCAGTTCCACGATGCATTCGTTGCGGGTCAGCACGCCATTGGCGGTCAGGGTGAAGGATTTGAACACCGATTCCTCGCCCAGACGGGCAAAGATGTGGGTCGCGGCGCGGCGTTCGTGGTCGCGACCCTGTGCGCGCACGTGGTGGAAAGCGGCGCCATCGGCCAGGTCCACTTCCAGGACCTTGTTGAAGCGTGCGGCGGCGGGACCGTTTTCCAGCAGGGTCAGATCGGCGCCGGCCTCCAGTCGCACCACGTGATGCAGGATCGCGTCCGAGGTCGTGTCCGCGTGCAGATAGATCAGCGACACCGGCCTTGCGGCCTTGCCGGTGACATGGATCAGCATGCCATCGGTGGCAAAGGCCGTGTTCAGCGCCGCCAGCGGACGATCCACCGGGTCCTGCCCGCGCGCTTCAAGCACGCCGTAAAGATCCCTGGACCAATGAATGTCGGAGCTTTCCGCATCGGCAAGCCGTTCGATGGATACCCCCGCCAATTCCAGGTCATCCGACGCATCGGCATCAAAGACGCCGTCCACGAAGACGATCTTCACACGATCAACCTCGCCGAAGACCGGCGACTCGTCGTTGTCGAAGACGGCCGCAGGCACCGCCTCGGGCGCGGCCAGCGTGTCGGGGCGGGTGTATTTCCAGTATTCGTCACGCCGTCCGGGCAGACCCATGGCGCGCAGCCGGGCCAGCGCCTCGGCCCGGTTGCCGGCCAGCGCACGCGACGCCGGCAGGGTCAACCCCGCCAGAAGCGCCTCGGTGGCATCCAGTTTCGGTTGAGTCAGCGCCATCACACCACCTCCGCAAGGATGTCGGCATAACCGTTGTGTTCGACCTCAAGGGCCAGGTCCGGCCCGCCCGATTTCACGATGCGGCCATCGGCCATGATGTGCACCACGTCCGGTTTGATGTGATCCAGCAGGCGCTGGTAGTGGGTGATGACGAGGAACGACCGGCCCTCGCTGCGCAGGGCATTCACGCCCTCGGCCACCAGCTTCATGGCATCCACGTCGAGACCCGAGTCGGTTTCGTCCAGCACGCACATCTTCGGTTCCAGCATCGCCATCTGCAGGATCTCGTTGCGCTTCTTCTCGCCGCCCGAGAAGCCGACATTGACCGGACGTTTCAGCATGTCGGCGTCGATCTTCAGGGTCTTGGCCTTGGCGCGGATCAGCTTGAGGAAGTCGGCGGCGCTGAGTTCCTCTTCACCGCGCGCCTTGCGCTGCGCATTCACCGCGGTGCGCAGGAAGGTCATGTTGCCGACGCCGGGAATTTCCACCGGGTACTGGAAGGCCAGGAACAGGCCAAGGGCGGCGCGCTCTTCCGGATCAAGCTCCAGCAGATCGTGGCCGTCCAGAGACGCCGCACCCTCGGTCACCTCATAGCCGTCGCGCCCGGACAGCACATAGGACAGTGTCGATTTGCCCGAGCCGTTGGGGCCCATGATGGCATGCACCGATCCCGGCGCGATGCTCAGATCCACACCTTTGAGGATCTGCTTGTCCTCTTCTTCAAGTTTGACGTGGAGGTTCTTGATTTCCAACATGAATCGGTTCCGCTTCTGACGTATTTCCATGGGCTGGCCCGCAGGCCTTCCCGGTTTAACTGATGCTGACGGCGGTGCCCGAGGCGGACACCATCAGCATGTTGTTGACAACTTCATAGTCCAGATCGACGCCCACGACGGCATTGCCGCCGGCCTGCCTGGCGTGATGTTCCATTTCGGCCAGTGCCGTGGCACGGGCCTCGCCCAGAGACTTCTCATAGGCCCCCGAGCGCCCGCCGATGATGTCGGTGATGCCCGCGAACACATCGCGGAACACATTGGCGCCCAGAATGGCCTCGCCCACCACGATGCCGTGATAGCCGGTGATCTTGTGGCCTTCGATGATGTTGGTGGTCGTTACGATCATCCCAGATCCTCGCCGTCCCAATAGCCACGCCCGTCCTCACGCTTGCCCAGATGCAGCAGATGGGCCTGCATGAAGCTGGGGCCGGGCGCGATGCCGATGGCCGCGAATTTGCCGCTGTCGGGATACTCCGCAATGTCCGGATCATGGCTCGTGCTGATCCCGACATAGCGCAGGGTGTCGCTGCCGGTGTTGATCAACTGATGCGCCGTGTCCGGCCCGCCCTTGGGAGCAAGACACACATCGCCCGCCTGCACCGGATGCTCGCCTTCGCCAAAGCGATAGATCCCGCTTCCCTCCAGAATGACAAACGCCTCGTCATTGCCCAGATGGTTGTGGAAGGGAAACGCCCGTTTGCCCGGCTCGACCGTCACATACATCAGGCCCAGATCGCCCATCCCCAGCCGCGTACCGAAAGAGTTCAGCGCCGCGCCGAAGCGGGTCGAGGGCTGGTCGGGGCCGCGCTGGATCAACTCCAGATCGGCCAGCCTGACCACGGGATTGGTGTTCGCGTGTTCCGCCATCGCCTAGCCCCTGTTCAGAACCATGGCGCCGGCGACCTTGCGGACGAAATCGGCCATGCCTTCTGGGCCCGAGGCCCGGTCCTTCAGGTGGATCGACACGTCGGGACGCTGCCCAGCAATCAGCCCGACCAGATCGCCCCGGACATCGTCGTTCAGCCCCGCGCCCATGATGACGCAAGAAATCGAGGGTTCGGTATCCAGCTGGCGCATGACCTCGCCATGGTCATGGGCGCCCAGCCAGCGCACCGGCAGGTCTTCAAGTTCATCGGCCAGATGTCCGACGATGCCGGGCAGCTTGCCCACAAGCAATACAACAGGTTGCATGATCTTTCCTCCGCTTGCCACGCCATCGCGCAGCACGCCGGGACTCGCCAGAGCGCCCAACGTGTTCGCAGATGGCCCATGGCCGGAGTATAGCATCATCAGCCCACCGAGCCTTCTAGAGAGATCGCCACCAGTTGCTGGGCTTCCATGGCAAACTCCATCGGCAGCGCTTGCAGCACTTCGCGGCAGAAACCGTTGACCACCAGGGCCACCGCTTCTTCCTCGTCCATGCCGCGCTGGCGGCAATAGAACAGCTGGTCGTCATCCACCTTGGACGTCGTCGCTTCGTGTTCCACCCGGCTGGAGTTGTTGCGCACCTCGATATAGGGCACCGTATGCGCCCCGCAGTCGCCACCGATCAGCAGGCTGTCGCACTGGGTGTAGTTGCGGCTGTCCTTGGCCTTGGGGTGCATCGACACAAGCCCGCGATAGGTGTTCTGGGCCTTGCCCGCCGAGATCCCCTTGGACACGATCCGCGACTTTGTGTTCTTGCCCAGATGCACCATCTTTGTGCCGGTGTCGGCCTGCTGGTAGTTGTTGGTGATGGCGATGGAGTAGAATTCGCCCTGGCTGTCATCGCCGCGCAGGATGCACGACGGGTATTTCCACGTCACCGCCGAGCCGGTTTCCACCTGCGTCCACATCACCTTGGACCGGTCGCCCCGGCAATCGGCGCGCTTGGTCACGAAGTTATAGATGCCGCCCTTGCCGTTCTCGTCGCCGGGGAACCAGTTCTGGACGGTCGAGTATTTCACCTCGGCGTCTTCCTCGATGATGATTTCGACCACCGCCGCGTGCAATTGCGCCACGTCGCGCTGCGGCGCGGTGCAGCCTTCCAGATAGGACACATAGCTGCCCTTGTCGGCGATGATCAGCGTGCGCTCGAACTGCCCGGTATTTTCCGCGTTGATGCGGAAATAGGTCGACAGTTCCATCGGGCAGCGCACGCCCGGCGGCACGTAGACGAACGAACCATCCGAGAACACGGCCGAGTTCAGCGTCGCATAGAAATTGTCCGACACCGGCACGACCGACCCGAGGTATTTCCTGACCAGATCGGGATGGGTCTTGATGGCTTCCGAGATCGAGCAGAAGATCACGCCGGCCTGCTGCAGTTCCTTCTGGAAGGTGGTGCCCACGGATACGGAGTCGAACACCGCGTCCACGGCGACCTTGCGGCCTTCGGCCGGTGCATCCTCGGCGCCTTCGACGCCCGCCAGGATCATCTGCTCCTTCAGCGGGATGCCCAGCTTTTCATACGTGGCCAGCAGCTTGGGATCCACATCGTCCAGCGACTTGGGCTTCTCGCTCATGCTTTTCGGACGGGCGTAGTAATACTGATCCTGGAAGTCGATCTTGGGATAGCTGACCATCGCCCAGTCGGGTTCGTCCAGATGGGTCCAGCGTTCGAAGGCCTTCAGACGCCATTCGGTCATCCATTCCGGCTCTTCGTTCTTTTCCGAGATCAGCCGCACGATGTCGGGGGACACGCCCTTGGGAGCGTATTCCATCTCGATCTCGGTATCCCACCCATATTTGTACTTGCCCGCCATCGACTGGACGGTTTCGACGGTCTCCCGATCGACGCCTTCGCGAACTTCGGTTTGGGTGTCCAATGCAGCCATCCTGTTGTTCCGTTCCTTCCGTCGGCACTGTTGCGCCGCTTGTTTCGCTGCGCCGCGCGGCGCGTTCATTTGCTGCGCTCAGGCGGCGCGGTTTCGGACCTTGGCATAGGCGCGGGTCCAGGTTTCTGCGAAGCGTTCCACTTCGTCCAATGTCGTCGTCGGCCCCAGCGACACCCGAAGGGCGCAGGACGCCTGCTCCGGCGGATAGCCCATCGCCCGCAACACGGCGCTTTCGCGCACCTTGCCGGACGAGCATGCCGACCCCGCCGAAACCGCGAACCCGGCCAGGTCCATCTGCATGACCTGGGTCTCGCCTTTCCAGCCGGGCGCAATCACGCAGGAGGTGTTGGGGAGTCGCTCCGCCGATTTCCCGACAAAAATAGTCTCATTCGTTCCGGCTTCCAATGATGAATCTAGAACTTTTCTAATTTCCGCGGTTTTTTCCCAGATCCCATCGGCCAGATCGCGCGCGGCCGCTTCAGCTGCGGCCCCGAAGCCCGCGATTCCAATCAGGTTTTCGGTTCCGGATCGGCGGCCCATCTCTTGCCCGCCGCCCTTGATCCGGGCGGCAACCTCGGTGCCGCGTTTCAGCACCAATGCACCGATCCCCTTCGGACCACCCAGTTTGTGCGCCGAGATGAGGCCCATCTCGACCCCGGACCAATCGAAAGCCACCGGCAGTTTCCCGAAGGCCTGAGTGAAATCGCAGACCGCAAGCCCCGCGGGCAACGGCTGCAAGATCCCGGTTTCGCTGTTGGCGGCCTGCAGGGCCGTTGTGGCCGGATCGTCCACCGCCACCTGCCCGTTGCTGTCGCAGGCCAGATCGCACCGCGTCCAGGCCCGCACCGCGTCATGTTCGATGTTCGACGACGACAGATCGCGGCCCGCCAGCGCCAGCGCCGCCGCCTCGGTCGCACCCGAGGTGAACACGATGTCCGCCGCCTGCGCCCCGAACGCCTCGGCCACCTGCGCCCGCGCCCTTTCCAATACCGCCGTGGCAGCCCGGCCCTCGGCATGGACGGATGACGGGTTGCCCACAAGATCCATCGCCGCGATCATCGCCGCGCGCGCCTCGGGGCGCAGCGGCGTCGTGGCGTTCCAGTCCAGATAGACGCGGGGCCGGCGGCTCATTCGTCGACGATCTTCAACAGGCTCGGCACCGCCGGACAGGGCGCCAATTCATTGCTGACGATGTCCGACAGACGGGTTTGGTGCAGGAAAACATAGACATGTGCCGAAAAGCTCTCCCACAGCCGGTTGGTCAGGGATTGTGCGCGTGATCCCGACAGCCCGCCCGAGGCTGCCCCCCCGGTGTGCAGGGCGCTGACGGTTTCATCCACCGCCCCCAGGATTTCCGACACCCGGATGTCGGTCGGCGACCGCGACAGCCGATAGCCACCGCCTGGCCCGCGTACCGAGTCCACCAGCCCGGCCCGGCGCAGTTTGACGAACAATTGCTCCAGATAGGCCAGCGAAATGTCCTGCCGTTTCGCGATTTCTCCAAGCGTGACCAGCGTATCGGCGGGTTGAAGCGCCAGATCCGTCAGAGCCACCATGGCATATCTGCCCTTTGTGGAGAGTTTCATGCCTCCAAACCCCCTGCGCCATTGACCATTCTCGCCGGGATGGTTACTTGCAAAACCCGAGAAACAAAACCCGCTGAGTTCATTAGAATTGTTCTAAGTTTCCGAGGATCGGGCGTCAAGCCGCCTCGCAGGACCGTCAGCGCAAGGAGAGTCAACCGCCCGATGCCCGAGGTAATCTTTCCCGGCCCCGAAGGCCGTCTTGAAGGTCGTTATCATCCGCAGAAGGCGAAAGACGCCCCCATCGCCATCGTTCTGCACCCGCACCCGCAATTTGGCGGGACCATGAACAACCGGGTCGTCTATAACCTTCACTATGCGTTCTTCAACATGGGCTTCACCGTGCTGCGATTCAATTTCCGTGGTGTCGGGCGCAGCCAGGGCGAATACGATCAGGGTGTGGGCGAGCTTTCGGATGCCGCCGCGGCGCTCGACTACCTGCAGTCGATGAACCAGAACTCCAAGCATTGCTGGGTCGCCGGGTTCTCCTTCGGCGCCTGGATCGGGATGCAGCTGCTGATGCGGCGGCCCGAGATCACCGGCTTTGTCTCGGTCAGCCCGCCGGCCAACATGTACGACTTCTCGTTCCTGGCGCCCTGCCCGTCCTCGGGCCTGATCATAAACGGCATGAACGATCGCGTGGCGCCACCCGCCGACACCCAATCGCTGGTCGGCAAACTGCACGAGCAGAAGGGCATCACCATCACCCACGAGGAAATCGACGGCGCCGGGCACTTCTTCGAAGATCCGCACATGGATACGATGATCGGTTCGGTAGACGGCTATGTGCGCCGCCGCCTGACCGAAACCTCGCGCTGATGGTCGACGGCACCACGCCGGGCGACCGTCTGGACCAGCAGCTCGACTTCCTGGTCGAGATCGACAAGCTGAAAACCATCGTGCGGGCCTCGCCCATTGCCGACGGCTCGCGCCGGGAAAACTCGGGCGAGCACAGCTGGCATCTGGCCATGTTCGCGCTGATCCTTGCAGATCAGGCTGCACCGGAGGTCTCGATCGACCGGGTCATCCGCATGCTGCTGATCCACGACATCGTCGAGATCGACGCGGGCGATTTCCCGATCCACGAAGCACATGACGAAGCCGCCAAGGAAGCCGCCGAAAGCGCGGCCGCCGAGCGCCTGTTCGGACTGCTGCCCGCCGACCAGGGCACCGGTCTGCGCAGCCTCTGGGAAGAGTTCGAGGCCGGCGACAGCCCCGATGCCCGCTTCGCCCGTGCATTGGATCGCTGCCAGCCGCCGCTGCTGAACCTGGCCTCAGGCGGTGGAAGCTGGATCCTGCACAACGTGACGCTGGAAAACATCGACACCCGCGTGGGCATTCCGGCCAAGCGGGGTGCGCCAGGGCTTTGGGACCGGGTGCGGCACCGCATCCTGCCATTCTTCCAGACCAATTGACCTGATCACTGATCCAGCCCCCGTTTCACCGGACACCTAAGCGGTTTCGGTTTTGGCCCTGATGAACTCGCGGGGCGAGCGCCAT
>NZ_JBFBVU010000052.1:0-11157 GCF_040689105.1 Meridianimarinicoccus marinus | reverse complement strand
CTACGCTGCACTGCAAAGATCAGACATGGCCGCGTAACTAAGACAAATCAGCCTCCGGCAAACCCGGTGCGGTTCAAATGGCCGGCGACCGTGGCTTCTCACAAACCAAGCCTGAACAGCCCATCTGCCCGTTCTCGGCAAAACGAACTGAAACCGACGTACTTCACCAACGCCGAAGCCGCGTTCTTCAGCGATATCCGATCGTCACAAAAGCACCACCCCGAACTTCGACTTCCCGGAAAGAACCGGCGCTTTCCCCGGAGCCGATCAGCTCGACCTCTGAGCCGCCGACGTAGTCGATCTCCACCCCCTCGGCGAGAAGTTCCAGCCCCTTGGCCAACTCGCCTGGGAAAATCTTCACGCCCGGTGCATTCGCAACGTCCCAGACCCTCGGGCCGTAGCGCGCCGGGTCCGCAGAATCCGCGGCCTGCATCGCAAGGATCATCAGAGCCGCTGCATCATAGACTTCGGCAACGTATGGAAGCGTTCCATCAACTTCGTTGCCGGCGCGCTCCGCCAGCATGGCCAAGCCCTCGCTCTCGTTTCCTGCAACCTGCCCGAAGGACCCCTCAAGCCTGGGTCCGACGCTCTCGACAAGGCTCTGCCCCACCATGGTACTCGGAAGGCCGAACGTGTCGAATGCTCCAAGGTCCAATGCTGTGCGCACAATGCCAAGCCCGCCCTGGTCGATATAACCTGCGACGACCAGAACATCGCCTCCCGCCGCTGCGAGTACCGCGACATCTGCCGAGTAGTCCGCCTTGCCATCTTCATGGGCCGCCTTGATCGTGACCTCGCCACCCGCGGCCTCAAAGGCGCTCACGATCGCATCCGACATCCCGACGCCGTAATCATTGTTGGCATAGGTAAGTGCAATCGACCGAATGCCACGATCGATGAGCACGTCGGCCATGACCTGGCCCTCGCGATTATCCGGCGACACAGTCCTGAAGAAGAGTCCCTTATCTTCCATCACGCTTAAACTGGGCGAACTCGCACCGGGAGAGATCATGACGATACCATTGGGAATGGCGACATTTTGCAGGACAGCCGCTGTCGCACCAGAGCACGCGCCACCGATCAACCCCGCCACGCCAGCCGCGATAAGGCGCTCAGCACTCGCAACCGCAAGCGCATTGTCCGTGCAAGCGGTGTCGGCAAGATACGACGTCACTCTTGCACCACCCAGAAACACACCGCTCTCGGTCGCCTCCTGGGTGACCAACTTCACCACAGTTCCCATCGGAGCCGCCAGAGACTCGATAGGCCCGGTGAACCCGAGCAGGAGCCCGATACCTATCTCGTCACTCTGTTGCGCAACGCCGGCTGTCGCCATCACAAAACCAAAGGCCGCCGACAACCTTGAGATCAACTTTGGTTGAAGCATTTGGCCTCCACAACAAGTTTAGTTCGATAGATCGTCAAACTAGGCGACAATCGTCAACGTCAAACCAAACGGAACTCACGAGTTCTTCGCAATTCCGGACGGCTCGGCCAACGCAGCCGATGGTCGTTTCGCGCAAGGCTGTCCCTCCGGTTGGGTTCCCTCCGGTTCTCAGATGGCAACAACGGACTTCAGGGTGCCGCTGATACTCGGCACTCGCCAATCCTGACATTCGGGCATCCATCGTGAGTGGCTGCTCCGGGCCGTTCACGTCACAATCGACGCTACCGAACACGCGAGCGATACACGCTCGCCCATGTCCGCTTTGAGTCTTGCAGGCTGGATCTTGGACGGAGGAAGGGTCGAAGCGTTAGGCGTTCTACCATCAACTGGCTAGGAACATGGATCCTTGGACGGGCGAACACCGGGACGGGGATCCATCTGGAGCATCAATTCCAGTGGTTCCAACTGGTGGACTCGTCAAACGTTGATGTGGCGTTGATGTAAAACGCGACATCAAAAACTTGATCGGCCGAAGCCGACTTCAAATCTTTGATATCGTGTAGGATTTCTGGTTGCGGGGGTAGGATTTGAACCTACGACCTTCAGGTGATGATCCGAGTATGATCTCGGAGTTGTGACGTTGGGGTCAGAGAACGTTCGACCGCAGTCCCGTCCCCTCCGCCACTTGACACCGAACAACTGTTCTCCCGATCCGGCTTCAGCTGGATTTTTCCGTTGTTTTAGAAGGTTATGCGCGGCGGGCCATTCACCTCCCCCAGCGCCAGAATGCCGGGAAGTATTCTCTCGGGGCCGCTATTCTCTGGACCTGTTGACTGCGCCGATTTGGTGAAATTTCTGTAAGCATCTGGTTTTGCTCGAATTCTATACATTCAATATACAGTGGTTGGACGCCAGTGACTCTCGGCGAGACGGAACAGAAATCGAACGTTCGTCGCCACTCGTACAGCTGGATAAACCACGAGTTCGATTTCGCTCCAGAAGGGTTGACCCCAATGCTGCCGTCCGCAGTCTACCTCTCGGGCAGGTGGCGCGCGAACCTCCCAACCTCTCTACCGATCGCTCCAAACAAGCGTGAACGGCCCACTCCGGTCAATCGCGACGTTGAAAAGCCGCACTACGACATCGCCAAAGCAGTCGCCTGAACCAGCCGCAGCATCCTCGGCGGCAACTTTTCTTCCTATTTTCTTCAATCAGATAGGCTCAGCGGGACGTTTCGACGGCTTTGTTCCGTAACTCGGCGTGAGGGCGAACTTCCCCTTTCCCTTCTATTGCCATTCATCAAAAACGATCACAGTCGTGCCGAGAGCTGACAAGCGGTTCATGAGAGCGATGCGGACGTGAGTTTCGGCGATCTGTCGGTCGGGAACCCTCGCCAAGATTCGTTCACCGAACGCCTTGAGGCATCGCATCTTGGCTTCCACGCGACTTCGGATATGTTAACCGCTCCATCGCTTCCAAAGAAGATCTGCCGAAGTGTTTCGAAGCAGGCAGAATCTCATTGCGAGCCTTGGCGACAGGGCCGTCCTCCTTCCACAGTCGTCCATTCCGGCGGGCGCACTGAGTTTGGCCAACTGCCTTGGCCCGCACGTCATCGGCGGAAAGCGGCATACCCCGCCCAGCCCATGGTAACAGCGATGATGACAGTTAGGAGACCATAGACTGCGGGTTGGTTTCGCGCCAAGATCCACAACTTCAAGTCGAAACCGGTCAAGCGCACGCCAAAGGTGTAGTTGGTACGTCCGACCAAAACGCCATCCGCGAACAGATACGCGTCCGCCGTGTAAACCCCTGGCTTCGAGAAATTCGGAAGCCTCCACCGCGCCGCGAAGAATGTCGGTGATATAAAACGTACCGCATTCGGCTTCAGTTCGAACTGTCCACGCGACAAAAGTAGGTCATGCAGGGCCGTGTCGTAGGAATCCGGCAGCTTCGACCGCCCGATGCGGGCGCGGAGGATCCAATCCATAGGAGCAAGTCTTAACTCGGCCCGGGTAGAGACATCGGCGATCTTTTCGGGCGCATCGTTCGACAGAACGAAATAGGTGTCTGGCAATAGTCGGTAATACGCCCGGCTTTCTGTCAGAAACATGCCAGCTCGTCGGGCCTTGCGATAGACGGCACGGTTCCGAACGGGCCCCCGTACGGTCACGACCACATCGAACGGGGTCTGATTGAGGCTGGACGGCACCTCGGAAATGCTGCCGAAGAGGGTGATCGGCTCGCCGCTGAACTGCGAGTCGATTTCGGTTTCCGGATCGGAGATCGCCAGCTCAATGGTCTGGGCCGCCACCACCCCCATGCTCAGGAACAGGGCCAATAGCAAAATGAGGCAAGACCGCATCACGGCAGCAGCCTCGCCGGGATTTCCACCGTTTCGAACAGGTTTCCCGGATAGAGGAACAACCCCACCGCGAATCGCGCCGCGACCGCCAGAACGATTAGCGCCAGCAGCAGACGGAGTTGCTCTGCCGGAAGGCGCCGGCCGAAGGTCGTCCCGATTTGCGCGCCGGCCACGCTGCCGATCATCAGGCAAAAGGCCAGCAGGATATCCACCGAACCGGACCGCCAAGCGTGCAGGTAACACGTCACCGCCATAACCGCCGTGAGATGCAAAAGCGACGTCCCTACCAGGTATTTTGACGGCATTCGCAGCACATAGAGCAGCGCTGGTACCAGGATGAACCCGCCGCCAATGCCCAGCAACGCTCCGATCAGGCCGATCATGTAGCCGACCAGCAGCACCTTGAACACCGACATATAGAGCCCGGAGACACGGAAGCGAACCTTCAGTGGCATTGCCTCGATCCAGCCACGCCGCTTGAGTCGGCGTGCCGTCGGTTGTGTACGGTTTCCTCGCAGAATGAAGCGCGTGGTCTCAACCAGCATGATGGTCCCGATGGATCCGAGGAGCGTCAGGTAACCGATGCCGATCATCGCATCGAGTTGGCCGACCCTACTAAGCCAGTCGAAGGCCGCCACGCCGGTGAGCGACCCGACAATTCCGCCCCCGACCAGAACAGCGCCCAACTTGGGATCTACGGCCCTCCGGCGATAATGGGACAGCGCGCCGGATGTGGAGGATGCCACCACCTGGGCTGCGACCGATGCCACGGCCACCTGCGGAGGCACGCCGTAGATGAGAAGGAACGGCGTCAATAGAAACCCGCCACCAACGCCAAACAGTCCCGATATGCTGCCCACCACGATCCCCAACCCCACCAGGTGGAATAGATTGACCGTCGTCTCGGCGATTGGCAGATAGATCAGCATTCATGCGTCTTGTTGGTTGCAACGTCGTCGGACGCGATTTCGTCGGGTCCGGAAGCCTGGGGCAGCGACCCAAACGTCTCTGCCGGACCAACGGTTCCCGCCATGCCCGCTAAAAAGTGCAGGCTGCCGGAAACCGTTCCGAAAGGCACTATCCGTCCGCTTCCCGCGACATGAGCTTCTGCTTGCGGCGAGACCTGAGTGAGACCACTACGAAGACTGCCGATCCACACAGAAGGACGATGGGAATGGGCCGGGTCACAAGGGGCATCATGCTTTCATATTGGCCAAGCATTTGCCGCAGGTTCGATTCTAACGGCGGGCCAAGCAGAAATCCCAGGATGACAGGCGCGAGCGGATAGCGATACTGCTCCAGCAAGAATCCGAGCAGGCCGAACCCGCACATAATCCAAACCTCGAACATCCGTCCGTTCAAGGAATAGATGCCGACGCAAGCGATTACGAACAGTCCCGGCAGCAGGATCGGCTTGGGAACTTCCAGCAGCCGGACGAGAGCGTTGGTCGAGCCCAGCATGAAGAAGAACATCATTACGCTGGCCACCATCACCGAGGTGTAGATCGCATAGACAATCTCTGGCGAGTTGGAGAACATCAGCGGACCCGGTTGCACCCCCTGGATCGTCAGCGCGCCGATCAGCATGGCCGTCACGGTGTCGCCGGGAATGCCCAGCGTCAGCGCGGTTATGAGTGCGCCGCCGACAGTCGCGTTGTTCGCCGCCTCAGCCGCGACCACGCCACCTTCGGCCCCCTTGCCGAAGCTTCCCGGATCTTTCGAGGTGTTCCGCGCCTGAGCATAGGAGATCAGCCCAGCGGGCCCGCCTCCGACTGCCGGGAGGATACCAACGCTGGTCCCTATCATGGCAGATCGGGTCGCGTTGGGAAGGTGCCCGATGAGCCCCTTGGCAGGCGGCAGCATGGCGCGCCAGCCGATCTTCTGTTTCGGCGGCCGCGGCCCGACGTCCCGATCCAGCGCGTCGCGCATGATTTGCGAAACGGCGAACAGGCCGACCAATGCCGGCACCAATGGAAAGCCCGCCAAAAAGTTCAGAAAAACCGAAATCGAAACGCGACAGACCATCTATTTCCGAAATCCCCGCGGTCGCCACCAGCGTTCCCAGCAGTGCCGAGACGAGGCCCTTCAGAAGGCTATCGCCGCTCACCGCGATTACGGCGCTCAGGGCAAAAAGAAAGGCCGCGACGTATTCGGGAAAGTGGAACTTCAACGCGAACCCCGAAAGCGTCGGGGCAAAGGTCATCAGGATGATGCCACTGAAGATGGTGCCGAAGACCGTGGCGCAGATGGCAAGGCCGAGCGCGCGGGCTGCCTGCCCCTTCTGTGTCATGGCAAAGCCGTCTTCAATCGTCGCCACGGAATTTGGCGTTCCGGGTATCCGCAGAAGTATCGCAGAAATACAACTGCCAGTGATGCCGCCGACGAAGATGGCCACCAACATGCTGATCGAGGGGATCGGATCCATCTGGTAGGTGACGGGCAGCAACAGCGCGATTGCCATTGTGGCATTGAGACCCGGCATCATGCCGACGATCACTCCCACCATCATTCCGAGAAAAATCAGACCAAGAACGATTGGCGATGCCGCAAGGCCGCTCAAGGTGTCCAGAAGAATACTCATGTATCTATCGCATCCAGATTGGCAGGGACAGAACCCGAAGACCGAGTGCCTGATCGAACAACCGCCCGGTATGCATGTCGCGGCGCGCGGGCATGCAGGGCAGCGACCCGACGTAGTGATTGTCGAAGGTGACCGCCCGTTGCGCAAACCGCGCGAAATTCGGGGTGCGGATCGAGCGACTGCCATAGGGCTGAAGCGCTTCGGCATTCAGCGAATCGAATAATACAAAAACGGTCTTCATCTCGTCCTCCCTGCCCCGGTGGTAGCCAGAAGACCCACGGGTGCGGAAATGACGTTACGCGCCGCCCTATTCCCAGAAGGAATAGTGCTGACGGATGGTGCTCTCCGTTCTTCCTCCCTTTGAGGGTGCAACAAGGATTCGATCAAATACAGAGAAACTCATGAAAATTTATTGGTTTGAGCGACGGCATGGAGCCGTCAGCGCGCCGCGTGCTTGCGCGTCTCTCGCTTCAGCAGGCGGCAGATCCGCGCGATGGTCGCGAAATCGGCCATATTCTTGCGATAGGTTAGCCCGGTCGGGACTTCCCAGCGAAAGCCCTCGATGTCGATCTCACGCAGGCCGGCGTCGGGAAACGCTTCCACAAGAGGCGCGGGCATGCAGGCGATGCATTGATGATCCGTCAGCATCTTGAGCGCGATCTGGATTGAGTTGGATTGGATCGCGACCTGCGGGTTCGGCAAATCGTGGCGCGAGAAATAGGCATCGATCCCCGCAAGCGCGATGTTGACGGCGAACAGCGCCAGCCACGGATACTCAAGCAGATCTTCCGGGCGGATTGCCTCCTTGCGGAAGAGCGGATGATCTTGCGCCGCAAAAAGCACGTTGGCCTGACTGTAAAGAGGTATCGTTTCGAAATCGCGGCCTATCCCGTCCCTGGGGGCCGGGAACGCCGCCAGCGCAACAGATGATGTCCCCCCTCTTCAGGGCTGGCAGCAACTCCGATGCCGCTCCCGTCGACACCACAATCTCAAGCCCCGGAAAGGTCTCCATCAAATCGTCAAGAAGTCGCGGGAAATAGACCGTCGAATAGACCGGCCCCCCCACCGATGCGCAACTGGCCGCCAAGCCCGTCGGACATCACGTTAAGTTCGGTCAGCACGGCGTTCCAGGACGCCTCGATCTCAATTGCGCGGCGATGAAATGTCCGGCCCGGTTCGGTCAGGGCGACGCCGGTCGACTGGCGATAGAGAAGCTCGACACCAAGAGATGCCTCAAGATGCCTGACCGACTTGGTGAGTGCTGATTGGGTTATATTTTCGGCACGCGCAGCGGCATTGAAGCTCCCGTGACGCACGACGACAAGAAAGTGCTCGAGCCGAGAGAGCATTTGCATTTTCACGATGTAGCTCCTCCCACCCGTCGGGCTCAATTCACGGAACTTCCTATCACCATCGCCGCGGAGCGCTAAGCCTATTCCCAAGGGGAATACCCAGCAAGCCCAATCATTTTCGCGAATTGGCGGTCTCGTCGAAACTCGTTGCCAGAAGTACGGTTTCTACCCGACCCTGAGCCTGAGTTCACACCTATTCCTGCACCGATCTTGGATCGGTGCCCCTCGGTCATCTCGTAGCACCTGCATCCCATGGCTGCTCGCGATCCGTTAAGCCAAAGTCGCAGCGGGACCGATGCGCCAATACCGATGGAAACGGCCCGGTGGCAGGAAGCCGGGAAGGTTTTTCCGCGTATTCCTAGTGGGAATAGCACAGAACGAACATTCATTTTCCTCGGCGACGGGGACGGAGCAAGATTGCCCGGTCCCGCGCCGTCGAACGTGGATTGCCAACGCTTGCTGAAAACTTGAAGGAGACCCTGACCGACACGCGCCCGAACGTTTTGTTGATCATGGCCGACCGGCAAAGCAGTGACTGCTTCAAAATCGAGGATCCCCCGGTCCTGCCTGCGCCTCATCTCGATCAACTTACTTTGCTGAAAAAGCCGGTCTTCACGGACCTACGGCGTCTACCCGGTCAGCGTTCCGGCGCCGCGCTTGCGATTTTCCCGAACGGCCAACATCACAACGGAGAAAAAGATGCGACAATCATGGCGCTGGTTCGGCCCCGAAGACAACGTAACCCTTTCAGAGATCCGGCAGGCGGGTGCCGCTGGCATCGTGACTGCCCTTTACCAGATCCCGCCGGGCGAGGTTTGGCCGCGCGAAGAGATCCGCGCCCGTCGGGAGGTGATCGAGGCCGCGGGGCTCACCTGGGATGTGGTCGAGAGCCTGCCGGTCAGCGAAGCGATCCGCACCGGAGCCCCGGAATCAGCCAAGCTTATCGCCAACTGGGCTGCGTCGCTGGAAAACCTCGCCGCTGAAGGACTCTCGGTAATCTGCTACAACTTCATGCCGGTTCTGGACTGGATTCGGACCAATCTCGCCGCTCCGATGCCATCGGGAGCGACCGCTCTCCGCTTCGACCTGATTGACTTCGCCGCCTTCGACATGTTCGTGCTCGATCGGGAGGGGGCCGTGGCCGACTATCCCAACAACATTGTTGCCGCGGCACGCTCGCGGGCGGACAGTTTCACCAGCGAGGACCGTGACCGGCTCACACGGAACATCCTGTCTGGCCTGCCGGGCACAGTGGAACGCTGGACACCGCAGACATTGCGCGAGCGGCTCGGCGTCTATGCAGAGGTCGACGCCGAGCGCCTGCGTGCCAACTTGGTCACATTTCTTGGGAAGGTCGTTCCTACCGCCGAAAGGCTCGACATGCGACTCTGCTGCCATCCGGATGATCCGCCCTGGCCGCTTCTCGGCCTGCCGCGGATCATGTCAACAGAGGCGGACTTTGCCTCGCTCGTGAATGCGGTACCGTCACCTGCGAACGGCATCACCTTCTGTACAGGAAGCCTCGGTGCACGCCCCGACAATGACCTGCCCGGAATGATGGAACGGCTCGGCCGGCATGTGCACTTCCTGCACTTGCGCAATGTCCGGCTCGAGGACGGCACGGTGCCCGGCTCGTTCCACGAGGATGAGCACCTCGGTGGATCGACGGACATGATCGCGGTGATCAAGGCAGTGCTGGAGGAGCAGGCACGCCGGCGGGCAGAAGGACGGAACGACTGGCAGATCCCCATGCGTCCTGACCATGGCCAGAACATCCTCGACGACCGGCATCGCGCCAGTGCCCCAGGCTACCCGGCAATCGGTCGACTGAAGGGGCTCGCCGAATTGCGAGGCGCGATGATGGCGCTCGACCATGGGAGTGCGGCATGATCCGTTCACCCTTGCCCAGCACGCTTGGCGTCGGAATCCTCCACCTCGGTCTCGGTGCCTTCCATCGCGCGCACCAGGCGGCATTTACCCAGGATGCGATCGCAGAAGCGGGCGGCGACTGGGGGATCGAGGCGGTATCGATGCGCAACCCCGCGCTGGCAGAGTTGTTGAATCGACAGAACGGGACCTACAGCCTGATCGAACGACGCCCGGAAGGGCCGCGGATTCTCGAGATGACTGTGATCCGGAAGGCCCGCGCGCTGCCCGGTCGAGTGCAGGAGGTGGCCAGTCGGATGGCCGACCCCGCGATCCGGATTGTTACGGTCACCGTGACCGAAAAGGGTTACGGTGCCAGCGCCGAACGGCGGCTGAACCTTTCCGATCCTGGCGTGGCACACGACCTGCTTGCGCCGGACGAGCCGCCGCAGAGCCTCGCCGGCCTGATCACAGCCGGGCTGGCCAAACGGCGGACGGCCGGCCTTGGCGGACTAACGGTGATGTCCTGCGACAACCTTCCCGAGAACGGGCGACTGCTCGGCGCGCTGGTCTCAGAATTTGCCGAAGAGGCAGATCCCAGCCTCGCACGATGGATTGCCGACACCTGCAGGTTCCCCAACAGCATGGTCGACCGAATCACGCCCGCCGCGACCGATAAGACATTCGAACTGGTCGAATCCGAAGTTGGCAAGGTCGATCGGGCAGCGATCGAGACTGAACCGTTTCGCCAATGGGTGATCGAGGATGACTTTGCCGGGCCGCGCCCGGCGTGGGAAGAAGCCGGCGCCCTGATCGTGCCGGATGTCGCTGCCTTCGAGACGATGAAGCTGCGGCTACTCAACGGTTCGCATTCGCTCATCGCTTATCTCGGTGCGCTCTCCGGGTACCCGGCGGTTCGCGACGTGGTCGGTGACGCCGGTCGGCGCGCCGTGGTGCGGCGGCACATGGCCGACTCCGCCGAAACGCTATACTCGGCGCCGGGCCTAGACCCCGACGCATATGCCGACGCGCTCATCACCCGCTTCGCTAACCCGGCCATTGATCACCGCTGTCTGCAGATCGCGATGGACGGTAGCCAGAAGCTGCCGCAGCGGATCTTCGCTCCCGCTCGCACCCAACTCGACACGGAGCGCGGGATCGGGACATTCGCTCTTGCCACCGCCGCCTGGATCAAGTTCGCCGGCGGGCGCGATGATAATGGTCGCGGGATCGACCTGAACGACCCGTTGGCGGACAACATTCGCAGAGCCCTCGCGGCCTCAGAAGACAGTCCGGCTGCACGCGTGGCCGCCATCGCGGGGCTTGCCGGCCTCGCCCATCACGGAGTGCTTGATAATGCCCGGTTTCTCCGAGCCACGGTAGAACTCCTCTCGTTGCTTGATCGAGTCGGGGCACGGGCTGCTGCTGCGGTTGCGCTCAACAGTATGGACTAAGCGATGGCGGCATCGTGGCTAACGTCCGGTCGCCATCCGTCGTGCCAAGGTACTACGCTTGGTGTGCTCGCTGACAAGTGGCCTGCTGCCGGTTTCGTGGACGGCAACTTAAGCTTTCATAGCTCGCTCCTCGAAGGTCATAGGACTTAGATAGC
>NZ_JBFBVU010000051.1:0-11556 GCF_040689105.1 Meridianimarinicoccus marinus | reverse complement strand
AATGTAAGGTCGCGTATAAAGTCGGACCTATCATCACCAGTCAGAGACCGTCAGGCGGCCCTCGCCGGAGGAATACGAACGGCAAGCCACCGAGCGCAGGAGGTTGCGCGCCAGACCAAGCTGATCCGGCAGGCCTGGGCGGACAGCGGCAAGGTCCATGGCGACTGCAAGCTGACAGAGGATCTGCGCGATAAGCGCGAGGAGATTTCTGAGACCCGGGTGGCCCGGCGTGCATCGCTGGCCGGGATCGCTGCTCAAGTGGTCGACAGGCGCCGTCCCGGCCGATACGGCGGCTAACCCGATGTTGTGGCCGAGAGCCTCTCCCATCTCCCGATACGGGAACCCATCCGACGCCGAACCGACCCGGCCCGCGACGACGCCCGGCAGGACGGGTTCGGGAACATCGAACTCTTCCACGATCCGAAGCGCAGACACGCGAACAACGGCATGTTCTCGACCGTTGACTTCGAAACCAGGCAGCAGAAACCCACCACAGCAGGTGTCCAGGAAAGTCGGTGCTCAGGTCAGGCGCTGAACGTCGATATGAACGGATGCCTGGGCATGTTCAGGTTGAGGCGAAGGCGGGCTGTTCCTGATCAGTGTTTCCTCAAGGGACCCCTGTTCTCGATGAGAAGACCATGCAGACCGTCCCCTCACACGAAGTCGAAATCGCTGCTGGTGACCGTGGTGGACAGCGTGTCGGCCAACGTCACCTTGTCGGTGCTTGTGGTCAGCGTGATGATCGTGTGATTGCCGCTTTGGGTCACGCTCACATCGGCCATGCTGTTCGCTCCGCTGTGGCCCGAGAAATCCAGACGGTCGACGCCATCGGTGAAATCCTTCACCACGTCGCGGCCAAAATTGTCGGTCCAGACGAAGATATCTGCCCCGGCTCCGCCAAAGTAGAAATCATTGCCGATGCCGCCGTCCAAGGTGTCATTGCCTGCGCCTGCGATGATCGCATCGGCCCCGCCGCCCCCGAAGATCCTGTCGTCGTCGTTGCCAGCAAAGAAAACGTCTCCCACGCTGCCGCCTGTCAGCGTGTCATTGCCGTCCGAGCCCACCAGGGTGATTGACGTCGCCATGCCTGTGGCATCAATGCTGTCGTCGCCCGTCAGGCCATTGATCCGTTCGACGTTCAGCCATGACCCAACGGACAAGGCAATACCTGTCGTTGCCGAGATCACTGCCTTGTCGAACCCGGCTCCGCCATCGCTGACCACATCACCGCTTTCGCCGATGTAGAACACGTCGTTGCCGCCACCGCCATCGAAGGTGTCGTTGCCCGCGGCCCCCAACATGATGTCGTTGCCATCGTTTCCTGTCAGCGTGTCGTTGCCATCGCCACCGATCAACACGTCATTGCCAAAACCGCCGATCAGTGTGTCGTTGCCAGCATCGCCGAACATCAAAAGCCCTTGGGCCGCCGTTGAAGCGTCGATCTGGTCGCCGCCCGAGAACCCGTTGATCCGCTCAAGCCCACTCCAGCCGTTCAGCGACACCGAAATGCCCGCCGCGTTGCTGATCTGAGCCTTGTCGTAGCCATTGGCGCCGGTGTCGTTGACGGTGTCGAATTGGTCGATGACGTACAGATCCGAACCGTTGCCGCCGTCCATCGTGTCTGCGCCGTTGCCACCGAACAACTGGTCCGGGCTGTCGCCGCCCTCCAGAATATCGTTGCCAGAGCCGCCAAACAGAAGGTCATCCGCATAGTTGCCAATCAGGTGATCATTGCCGCCTTGGCCAAACAAGTTGTCTGACCCGCCGCCGCCGTCGATGATATCGTCGCCATTGCCGCCCGTGATGACATCGTCGCCGCCAAATCCGTTCAGAATATCCGGACCGTCGCCGCCACGGATGTCCTCGGCTACGTTTGTGCCGTTGACCGTTCCGCCTCCGGCAGGGGCCGTCAGGATTGGCGCTGTCGGAACAACCGTCACGGTGACGGTTGCTTCACCGCTGTCGTCTGTTCCGTCATTTGCGATGTAGGTAAAGCTGTCCGTGCCAGAGAACCCGACGTTGGGCGTATAGGTAAAGCTGCCATCGCTGTTGAGCGTCACACTGCCGTTGGCTGGCCCGGTTTTGACAGTGGCAGAAAGCGCATCCCCATTCACATCGGAGTCATTGGCCAGTATCCCGGCGGCAGATACCGTAAGCGTCCCGTCTTGGCCGACCGAATAGGTGTCGTCGACAACCTGGGGCGCGTTGTTGGCACCGGTCAGTTGCAGACGCGCAAACTGGGTTTGGTTCACGCCGACCAGCCGGACGATTTGAGTGTCACTCAGGCTGATGATCGTGCTGACAATCGTCACGGGAAGCGCAAGATCGGACAAGTCGATTGCAGCAAAGTCAGGATTGATCCGGGCAAATTCAAGTGCAATCGGATCACCGAAGCCAAAGGTCTCGGAGACGTATTCCGCATTGGAAAACGCTGCGTCGATTTCGGATTGGGCAAAGGCGCGCAGATCCAGGGTGTCCTGGGTGACATCGAAATCCGTGATCGTGACGATGCCGTCATTTGCACTGATGGTGAAGTCGTCAAAGCCTGTGCCGCCGGTCAGGCGATCAGAAGCACCGCCGCCATCCAGAACATCGTCGCCTGCGCCACCGTCCAGGGCATTGGCATATGTGTTGCCTGTGAGATGGTCATCGAAATCCGTTCCAATGACCGCTTCTGTCGAGGTCATCGTGACGATATTTCTCAGGCTTCCGCCGGATTGCAGGATCCAGCTCGACGTGTCGGTGGTCGCGGCAACCGCGCGCGATGCCCCCCCCTCAGAGGCCAGAGGCGCTTCGACCAGATCGACAACCACAGCCGACTGACCCTTTGACAGATCCAGCACGTCATCGCCCAGACCCGCGTCGAACTTGGCTGTGCCGCCGGTATGGATCAGGGTGTCGTTGCCATCGCCCCCGGCAATCTGGTCATCGCCAGCCCCATCAACAAGCGTGTCATCGCCGGACATGCCAAACAAAAGGTCATCGCCATCACCGCCGTCGAGGCGGTTGTCTTCACCGTCACCCGCGATCACATCGTCAAACGCGGTTCCGATGACGTTTTCAACACCGGTAAAGCTGTCTCCGGCAGCATCGCCCTGGGTACCTTGGTTGGTGCCGAGATCCAGCGCGACCAGTGCACTTGCGGATGCAAAGCTTGCAGTATCGAGCCCGGCGCCGCCAACGAACTGGTCCGCACCCGCGCCTCCGATCAATGTATCATTGCCATCGCCGCCCGAAAGGATGTCGTCGCCGTCTGCACCTTCGATCAAATCGTCGCCACCAAGCCCATCAAGGATGTTGGCGGAATCGTCACCAGTCAGGACGTCCGCAAACTGGGAGCCGACGACATTTTCGATCTCTGAAAGAACGGCTAGGCCGACTGCGGCGGCGCTGGCCGTCGCCAATGTGTTTGCACCGGTCCCGGTGGATGTCAGGTCAACGCTGACACCGGTTGCCACATTCGAGAAACTGGCCGTGTCGCTGTCCGCTCCGCCGACCCAGGTGTCAAAACCACCGCCATAGGCAAACACGTCGTTGCCGGCGTCTCCGTAGACCTCATCGTCACCGCCGCCGTCACTGAACATGTTGCCGCCGTCGGTGCCGCGCAACCGGTCATCGTAGTCTGTGCCGATCACGCTTTCGACGTCGCTGTCGGGCAGGGTGGTCAGAACCCGTTGAACCCCTGTATTCCAATCGGTGCTGTCGCCCGTCGTGACAGATTGCGTGGTTTTCGACAGATCGGCATCAATCGCAGATCCGAGGCCCGAGTAGTCAAGCGTATCGTTGCTGTCACCGCCCATGACGATGTCTTCACCGCCGGCATAGACAATCAGGTCATCGCCAAATCCGCCAGCAATCGTGTCGTTGCCAAAGCCCCCGTTCAGGACGTTGTCCAGAGCGTTGCCAAGCAAGGTATCTGCAAATTGGCTGCCGATCAGACGCTCGATTTCGGTGACGATGTCATTGCCATCCCCGATGTCAAGACTTGCAGTCACGGCACCGGTCGCGCCTGAATAATCAAGCGTATCAGAGCCATAGCCGCCGGAATAGGTGGTCACGCCGGAATGAATGCGGCCTGCAAACCGGTCGTTGCCATCGTTTCCAGCCAACGTGTCAGAACCACCCGTGCCGCCATCAAGAAGGTCATTGCCACTCGCGCCAACCAGGGTGTTGTCCCCGCCGTCACCAACCAGATGGTCATCAAACTGCGAGCCGATGACGGATTCTATGCTGGTGAACTGTCCGATCGTCCGCAGGCCTGATGACGGAAGCGCCGTGCCATCGGCTGTACGCGCTTCGTTGCTGGCAGACAGATCAACCAGAACCGAAGACGTGAACTGTTGGTAGCTGACAGCGTCAACACCGCCGCCGCCGTCATAGGTGTCCATGCCACCGAAATACGAGAACGTGTTGGCGGACGCGTTGCCAAGCATCGAGTCGTCACCTGTGCCACCGATAACATTCTCGATGTCAATCAATGTGTCCGTCCCGATTTCGGAACCGGCAACCGTGTTGGCGTTGAGGTCAACCGATACACCTGCCGTCGTGTCGGTGTAGGAAGCGCTGTCGAGCCCATCCCCGCCATCCAGAACGTCATCGCCAGCGCCGCCCATCAACAGGTCGTTGCCGTTGTAAGCATAGAGGGTGTCAGCGTCATCGCCGCCGCTCAGCATATCGTTGCCGTCACCGCCGAATATTGTGTCCTGGCCAGCCTCGCCATACAGGGCGTCATTTCCAAGATCACCGTCCAGAATGTCGTCGCCGGCGCCGCCCCAGTAGATGTTGTCCCGAACACCGCCGTTGATGATGTCGTCAAACTGCGTGCCAATGATATTCTCGATGCCCGACAACACATCATCGTCACCGTGGGTGTCCACAGCCGTTTCCTGCCCCGGCGTGAATAGGTCGAGCACAATCCCGGACGAGCCTGTTTCAAGGCTGTAGTCCACGGTATCAAAGCCACCGCCGCCGATCAGAATGTCCTTGCCTGCGCCGCCGGTCAGAACGTCGTCGCCGTTGTCGCCGTCAAGCTGGTTGGCCAGTCCGTCACCGACGATCACATCATCGAAAATGGATCCGCGGACATTCTCGATCGTGGCCAGTTGTGCCAGCGTGCGAAGTGGACCGAGTGTCGGATCCAGATCCACACCGTCGCGGGTCACGGCTTCGTCCACTGCGGTCAAATCAACCTGAACGGCAATATCCAGTTGATTGAAGTCTACAGTGTCGCTGCCCGCATCCCCAGAATAGCTGTCCAGGCCAGACCGATAGGTGAAGATGTCGTTGCCAGTACCTCCACGGGCAGTGTCATTTCCTGTGCCCGCATCAAAAATGTCGGCACCATCGCCGCCCTCAAGAAGGTCGTTGCCGGCACCGCCGCCAAGGAAATCGGACCCGACGCTTCCCCGCAACGTGTCGTCACCCATGCCGCCCGACATCTGGTCGTTGCCTGCACCGCCTTCGATCAAATCGTTGCCGTGGCCGCCGATCAGCTGATCGTTCCCGCCGCCACCCAACATCGTATCGTCACCGGCAAAGCCCTTGAAGATGTTTTCGGCGTTGTTGCCGATGAAGCTGTCGTTCAGATCAGATCCTTCGATCTGCTCGATCGACACCAGAAGATCCCGGTCGCCAGAGCCTTGGATGGCGCTTTGCGTGCCAAGATCCACCTGAATGGCTGCTGTATTCTCTTGGTATGAAACAATATCCTGACCCGCGCCGCCTTCGAATATATCCCCTCCGGCACTGGCCTGGAAGAAGTCGTCTCCGCCAAACCCGCGGAAGAAGTCTGAGCGATCTGTCCCCATCGGCGCCAGATCATCATCTGGCGTGCCAAGATAGGTGATGCCAACGCTGGAGCCGGGACTAACGGCCCCAAGGCCCGAGAAATCCTTGTTGAAGGCACCATCCATGGCTTCGAAGGTGAAATTCATGCCAATGGTCGGATCACCCTTGAAGTAGTCCATGATCCGGACAGAGTC
Organism: Meridianimarinicoccus marinus; assembly: GCF_040689105.1. Classification (NCBI taxonomy): domain Bacteria; kingdom Pseudomonadati; phylum Pseudomonadota; class Alphaproteobacteria; order Rhodobacterales; family Paracoccaceae; genus Meridianimarinicoccus; species Meridianimarinicoccus marinus. The sequence goes on along the minus strand of NZ_JBFBVU010000051.1, from coordinate 5,575 downwards.
AGTGCCTGCGGTCACAAGCAGGTCAATGTCGTCCAGGCTGAAGGACAGGTCGTTCGTCGTGTGCGCCGTGAACAACATCCGGGAAGATCCAGCAGTTTCGCCCGCGATCGTATCGGTGCCAAAGTTCGCGCCAAAGACATAGACGTCGTCGCCGACGCCACCTGACAACAGATCATTGCCCTCGCGCCCGACCAGCGCGTCATCGCCCGCACCGCCAAAAAGAACCCCCAGCGCGGTGCCGCCGACCAACACATCATTGGCTTCGCTGCCGGACATGAAGGTTTCTTCGATCCCGGTGAATTGAACGGAAGCTGCCCCGTGCGTGACCTTCACCCAGGCATCGGTGGCGACCGTGTAAAAGTCTGTAAACGCGGTGAAGCTCGGGACACCAGTAACCATCGAGACTGCCGAGTTCACCAGGGCGGTCGCCCCGTCCATCACGCTGAATACCGCCAATTCCAGCGCATCGTCGCTGCCGCTGATCGTCAGGCTGTCAACGCTGCCGGTGCCACCGTCGATCGTGTCATTGCCGCCGATATGCGTGAAAGTATCGTTGCCGCCTTCGCCCATGAAGTAGTCGTCGCCAAGCCCGCCGATCAGCTTGTCGTTCCCGTGCCCTCCATAGGCGACGTTGCCTTGACCTGTTGCAAGGGCGGTTGTGCCATCCCCTTCATAGGCAGTGGCCACAAGTTCGCCGCCAATGAAGGTGTCGTCGCCGGAGCCAAGCAGAACGTGCATCCGTTCGAAATCGGCAATCCGTGTGCCCTGGCCAATGTCGTAGCCGACCCCGGACGCGTAGGTCACATCAAGGAACAGGTCCTGGGAAAAGCCCCTCAGATCCGCGACAAACACATCCTGGTCACCGTCCCGCTCGCCGCCCACATAGGCCACACCGTTCTGGTAAACGACCAATTCGTCATAGGCGTCCGTACCTGCGATATCGACGCTTTCAATCTCGCTGTAGGTTACGTGTTTCAGAGAGGGGTCTTCGCGATTGTTCGGGTTTCCGGGGGTCGAATTGTAGTACTTCCAGGTTGTTGCGGTCAGGGATTTCTCGGCAAGTTCCTGCATCGCGTCGCGACCGCCATCGGCCCAGACCTGGCCCTTGGGGTTGATGGTCAGCATGTCGGCGCCGGTGTCATCCAGCAGACGCACGCGGGAATGGCCGGAGCCGCCGTTGATGATCAGGTTGTCGTTTTCCTGGACATTCTGAACCAGCTGACCGTTCTGATAGAAGTTCCCGGCTTCGGTCCCGCCAATGATGTCGTCGTAGCCTTGGGAGTCCCAGATGATGATGTCACTGCCGGACTGTCCGTCCAGATGGTCGTTGCCGTCCAACCCATACAGAATGTCGTTGCCGTCGCCGCCGAAGAAATAGTCGCCGTACTGACCGCCGACCAACAGATCCACACCGCTGCCGGCCTGGATTGTCGCCATTTCAATGCCGCGCAGGAACACCCCGTTGTCGAGGAGATACCCCTCGTCGTCGTTGTAGTTCCCCGGAGGGCTGATGCGGAATTCAATGCCGACGTTCTGAGAGCCGAAGTCAGCAACGAAGCGGTCGAAATCCTTGGAAATCGCTTCCCCCGCGTCATACAGGTTGCCGCCCTGATAGATCAGGATGTCGTCCCCGGCTTCCGAGCCGATGACGTTGACCTTCTCGATCTCGCTATAGCTGACACTGTCCGTCCCGAACGAGGCCTGGGTTACAGCCGCTTGCGACGACATCGCCAGAATGTTCAATTGGGTTGCCAGGTTGGTGGTGATTTGCCCGAAGGCCGTCCCCAACACGTTGCCCTGGTCATCAAGGAAGGTGTAGCCAAGCGATCCGCCGGACTGGAACGCACTGGTGTCAGCATCGATCGGGCTTTGGAACGCCCCGATGTTCAGTGTATCGACACCGTTCCCGCCGATAATCGTGTCCGCGCCATTGTCTTGCCACAGAAAGATATCGTTACCTTCACCGCCGTCCAGGGTGTCTGCAACTGAATCCACCCCGCCGTACAGGTAGTCGTTGCCGTAGGCCCCGAATACATAGTCATCCTCATCGCCACCCGAGATGATGTCATTGTCGTCTGTGCCGATGACGTGAATGCGTTCGATGTTCCGGATGACCACGTCACCGAAATAGGATTCCTGGTCCGAAACCGCCAGATTCAGGCCGCCGCGCGCGCCCTTGTCGTACTGCCAGGCTTGAAAATCACCGATGAACGTGTCGCTGCCAGCCCCGCCGTCGTAGCGGGTGCCACCCTGAAACACCATCAGGTCGTCGCCGCCACCGCTGCCACTGTCGACATTGACACTGACGTATTCAACGTCACGCGAAATCTCGATCCGGCCTTGCTGCGAGCCACCGTTCAGTAGGAGGTAGTGATTGGGTGCGAAGAAATCATCGCTGCCGTCGTCATTGGTATCGATCCCGAATGAGGGGTCGTCTGCACCGTATGTGTCAGCGTAATCTTCAAGATTTGCGCCATAGTATTGCAAAAGCGTGCTGAAATTTGCGTGGGTATCGTCTGCACCAATACCTTCTCCGCCGAACACATAGCCGGCGAGGGTGTCATCAAACATGTCATAGCGCAGTCCCTGCACGCCTGAACGTACAAACACATTGTCAATGCCAGTGCCGCCAAAGATGTAGTCGGTGAATTTCGCCCCAGGATTGGGAATGTTGCCCAGTTCAACGATGGCCACATCATCGCCAGCACCAAGACGCACATAGTCGTCCTCAATATCAACCGGTTGCATGCCTGCAGGCCCATTGGGGACAAAGTAGACCAGCTTGACAATATCATCCCCACCATTGGTCAGGATCACATCGCTTTTGGTCCCCGCAACAATATAGTCATCCTGATTTCCTGTCAGGATCGCCATGGCCTCGACGTTGATGACGTCAATGGATTCGCCGGCATATTCCAGCGTGACACCGCCCTTTGTATTCGGGTCGCCATCATTGTCGCGCAGGATCGAATTCGGCAGATCCCAATACACCCCGGTACCCCAGGTCGCGAGGTTGGCGACGAACAGGTCATGGGAATCGTTTTCGTTGCCCCCACCGTCGAAGAACTCGCCGCCTTGACCATCTGCGTCCGCGAAGTCGTGATAGGAATAGACCAGAACGTCCCCGCGCACACCGCCGATGACATTGGCCACGTTCCGGGATGTGAAGGTTTTCCCGTTGTATTCGTAGGTGTACGAGTCCGCGAAACGCGACGCGAAGATGCCGTCGTAAAGCGATTGAATGCCGCTGTCGTGGTTCAGGAAAACACCGGTGGTCAGATTTGATTGCGGCAAGGTGATATTCAGATCAGCCCGTACCGGGGTCAGATTGACACCTTCAACAGCATCGGGGGCGATCAGGACGCGGCTTTTGTTGCCGTATTTCAGAGTGACCGAGTCCCATGTGATCGCGCCTGCCCAGGTGAACAGAACCTTCTGGGTCTCGTTGGAGTAGTCGATGACAAAGTCATCCTCGGCGCTGACTTCTGCCTGCGTAGGTTTCTTGAGATAGGCATTCCCAGGATCAAAGGAATCCGCTGCGGCAGTTCTGGCCTGAAAACCCGCCTCGATGAACCCGTAGGCCGCATGTTCGGCAGAGGGCAAACTTCTGTCCCAACCGGTTGGGGCAAGATTTCGGTGCGCATAGAAGACGTCATAGACTTCTGTCTGGGTTCCAAAGATCGAACCGCTGACAGGAAAGGAATCATAGTACAGACCATCGATATCGATGTCGTAACCGCCTTCGGGGAATTCATAATCCCAGACCGGACCGAAATCGAACTCCAGGAATCCGGGCACAAGATCGCCGCCGAAGCTGCCGCTCAGGATATCGATGGTGATCTTGGAATTTACGTTCAGACCCACTGAATGCGAAAATACGCCTGATCCTACCGAGTATTCAGCTGTGATAAGCGCGTTGCCATACCCGACGGCGGGCGCCGTCAGGCTAAGCACGTCGCCAAGGTTGCCGTACACCGTTGTGTCGTCTTTCGGATCGTTGGGAGTGCCATTGTCCGTTGTCAGTGCAATGTTCACATCCGGGACAATCGAAGGCCCCGGTTCTGTAATGTCCAGTTTGACCTGTTCACTCAGAGCGACCCCGATCGTCCCTTGAACGTCAACCATCGTGAACGAGAACTCGATGTCACCGCCCCCGACTTCCCACTCATATTCCGCGAAAACGACCCGTTCGAGAAATTTGACCCCCGCTGCAACGTAGGGGTTCTTGATATAGCCCAACAGCTCGGTCAGGATGTTGTCCAGATCGGCATCCAGCGTTGCAAAGCGCGTGTCCGAGACACCACTCCCTGAAACCACGCCCGATCCCTCGGAAGAGCCTTCGGTGTCTGCGCCGGTGGGTAGCCCCAGATAGAACTCGATCCCCCAACCTTCAACTTCTGCATTGTACGTCGGCTTATCAATGGACACGTCCAACAACGGGCCGCCGAGGTCGAGATCGATCAGAGGGATGTTGCCAAAAGTGAAATTGTCGACGCCGCCGGGGATGGGACCATAAAATCCGATGCCCTTCAGACCTGCCTTGAACTCTGCAACCAGGTCCAGACCTGCGGTGACCAGCTTTTCCGGATCATCGGATTCGGCGTTGCCAAAGCCGATCGAACTGATGTCGGCCGAGACCACGTAGTAGTCCGAGAAGTCGAAAACCATCTGATCGGCAGCATAGACAGCGTAGGGCAGATCGATGTCGACCGAGATGTCGTAGTCTGCCTGCCAGCTTCCGGTCGAACCTATATCGGCCCAGGCCACCAGCCCGAACCGGGCTTCCATATAGGCTGTTGCGCCGATGTTGGTGTTGAACTTGCTGACGCCGATGAATTCTTCAAGGCTCGGCAGTTCGTATACCAGAAGGTCGCCTGTGGTTAGGAAGCCGTCAAAGGCCTCACCCGGGGACCAGAGCGACTGGTTGGTCGCGGCGAAATTCAGGGTGGTGTTCTTCTTGGCCATTCAATCCTCGCATGTGCAGAAAGAGCAGAGCAAAGAACTCAAAAGGACCAGAGGTATCCACCCTAGGTCACATCATTACAGAGTTTTCCCAAGTCTTGAAATTTTTTTGTGTCAGCAGCGGCGTGAAAGCCTGGCTCTGGGGCGGAGTAAATGCTGGCCGGTTTGAGCTGCTCCCCGAAATTCGGACGCTGTCGTAGGCTAGGATCTGCGGTTGGCTGATCTTCGACAAGAAAGAGATCAGAGACGTCGAAACGGAAACGCCCCCCCCGAGTTCAAGGCGAAGGTGGCGGGGTGGCGGATGGTCGAGGCGCTGAGGCCACCGTCTGAACTCGGACGCTCGCCGCGTTCGGTCAGCTGGTTTCGGTAATTGGCCACGTCCGTAGGGTGGACCTGCGAGAAGCACAAGCCGCCAGTTGATGCGTCGGAGATATAGCTGAAAGTTGGTGATGGCCCCTGAGGGCCGGCAAAGCATGGCGTTGTTCACGCGCCGCAATTCTCATTGAGAAAATGATATGCCACATGACGGCAAATACGTATCCCTCCGGTGGAGGCCGTCTGACGGGGTTTCAGCGTCGGTGCTAAGTCCGACCTTATGGCCGACCATAAGTTC
>NZ_JBFBVU010000050.1:0-12407 GCF_040689105.1 Meridianimarinicoccus marinus | reverse complement strand
CATCAGCACGTGCTTAAGGCTATCCTTAAGCCTCCTGGCTCAAGCCAAGATGTCCGGGCGAAATGGGGGCCAGTTCATCTTATCAGCAGCTTCGGCCTGACGCCGCCACTCATCGCGTTCAGCTTGGGCCAGCTCCATGCGGCTGTTCCAGGCATCGCTGAACATGGCGATGGCGAGATCGAGCAGGCGCTTACTTGGCTGAAGTCGCTTGAGGATATCCTCGAAGCCACCTTCCAACTTGGCGCGCGCAATCGACTTGCTCTTCTGGGAGCAGCCACGCGTCATGCAGCGGTAGTAGGCATAGTGCTTGTATTTGCCCTTCGACCAGGCACCCGTCATGTGGTTCCCGCACTCGCTACAAGCTGAACGTTCCGGCGGATACGCCTGCCGAGGATTTCTGGTCGGTCATCGTCTACTCGATGGAGACCAAGAGCTTCATTCGCAATGTCGATCCCGTGGGTCTGTCCGAACGAGACACCGACAGCATGCAGGTCAACGATGACGGCTCCTACGACATCTATTTCGGTCCAAAGGCGCCGGAGGGAAAGGGATGCAACTGGATCCCGACGACGGAGCCCTACTTCCTGCTGTTCCGCCTCTATGGCCCTGAGGAGGGCTGGCTGGAAGGCGGCTGGATGCTGTCCGACCTTGAAAAACTCGACTGACTCAACACTGACGGAGACTGCAAATGACTTACCGTACAATGCTGGCGGGTGCCACGCTCGCTGTCACCGCTTCTGTGGCTCTGGCAGAAACGCCGGAGTTCGCCGCCAACGTGCCCGAGAATGTCCTGACGCCCGACGTGGTCGAGACCGACACGCTCGGCACGCTGGAATTCTTCGACGGCATGCCCTCGCCCGAGACCGTGGAGAAGGTGTTCGACAACCTCGACCTGATCCGAGCCACGACGGCGTTCCTTGACGGGATGAAGATCGCCTCCCTGCGCGCCATGTTCCAGGGCTACGAAGAGGTCGGGGCCAAACCCAATGACATCGTGATCACCGAAACACTCATGGATGCTCGGTCGATCTGGCTGACGCCGAACACGACCACGATCTATATCGGATCGAACGTGGACATCTCCGAAGGCCCCGTCGTGATCGAGGTGCCTGCCGGATTGCTCGGGCTGCTGGACGACGCTGCCTTTGAGTTTGTCACCGATATCGGTGCGCTCGGCCCCGACAAGGGCGAGGGGGGAAAGTACCTGCTCATCCACAATGACGACGAGACCGAGGTGCCGGAGGGCTATTTCGAGCTTCGAACCAAGACCAACGAGCACTGGCTGCTGCTGCGCCGCTCTCCGGATGCCGATGGCGGCACTGAGGGCCCCGTGGCCGAGATCAAGGCGGGGCTGAAGATCTATTCGCTGGCCGACGCGGACAACCCGCCGGAGGAGACCTTCATCAACGTCTCGGGCGTTCAGTACAACACAGTTCATGCCAACAACGCCGAGTTCTTCGACGAGATCCACGTCGCGCTGAACAACAACCCCATCGGCGCGTTTGATCCGGAGATCGTCGGCACTTTCGCCTCGATTGGCCTGCGCAAGGGAGAACCCTTCGAGCCGGACGAAAAGATGCGCGGCATCCTCGACGAAGCTGCGGCGATTGCCAACGCAACGGCACGGGCGATCACCTATGCGTCGCGCGACCCTGGCGTCTATTTCTACGAGGATCGCCAATGGAACTCTCCCTTCCAGCGGCAGAGCTACCTGTTCCTCGAAGATGGCGCGCGCATCCTCGATGACCGGACCTACTTCTTCTACATGGCCACCGGCATCACCCCAGCCATGACCTCGCCACCGGTCGGCACAGGCTCGGTCTATGCGATGACCGCGCGGGATGCGAACGGCGAATACCTAGATGGCTCCAAGACCTACACGGTAACCCTGCCCGCCCCGGTGCCTGCAAAGAACTTCTGGTCCTTCATGCTCTACAGCGGCCAGACGCGGTCGATCCTGGAGACCGACCAGAAGTCCGGCGGCATCGATTCAAACCGCGAGGGGATCGCCGCCAATGAAGATGGCAGCTACACCATCTGGTTCGGCCCCGACGCGCCTGAGGGACAGGAGGCAAATTGGGCCCAGACTGTCCCGGGCAAGAGCTTCAACGCGATGATGCGCCTCTACGGCCCACTGGAACCTTGGTTCGACAAGAGTTGGAAGCCCGGCGACTTCGTCCCGGTCGAGTAACCTAAATTGCAAGAATTGTGCCGCCACCACGCGTGGCGGCACAATTTCGTTCAATGGTGCCAAAGTCTGAAACCCGAGAGCAAAAAAAGAAGCGGTGAACGGGTCGCCAGGTGTCCGCTCCTTATCTGATATCAACCACAATCCGAACGACCTTGCTTGCGGAAGCAGACATCCGAGAGGCGCGCAAACTGGATGCCAAGAGCCGCCATCCGGCAGAGTAAGCGCCCGCGGCCTCCATTCTCCGAATCCTCAGATGTGCGCCAGGCCGTCTAGGCGCGGCTTTTGTGCGCTGTCGCATCATGACCGCCCGCAAGCCGATTGCGTCGTAGGGGGGACCTTCAGCCCACCGTTCAAACGGGCGTGCCGCGAACGTTCCTAGGAACAATGAATTTCTGCCTGTGAAGGCCGGACCTCACAATTTGCCGGAATCCGCCCCGATCTCACTCCGCCGGGGTGTATCTGCCGCGCAAAGACTCGACGGCCTCGCGGATGCTGTCCAGCGCCGCCGGGTAGGGCGTGTCGGTAGCCTCGGTCAGCACCGGGGCCAGTTCGTCGTTGATCCAGGCGATCTGGGCCACAAGGCCTTCCCATGTCGAGGCCGAGGTGCGGCACATCTGGTGGGTCAGATGCTCACGCTCAGACCATGCAGCAGACCATTTCGGCGATTGCTCGCAGGAATTCGCAAGGCGGATGTCCAGCACCCGGATCTGGTGCAACCAGCCGGGGTGCGGATCGGTGGCATGATCGGACGGCGGGGTTGTCGGGCGCGGTGTGGGGAAAGCAAAGATGCCCAATGATACGTCTGTTTCTGACCGCAGAACGGTTTCATCAATCATCTGGCAGAACTCCCCCAACGCCGGATTCACAGACCCCGTCACGGCGACAGGGCGTTAACTACTTGTTTCATCTTAAATCTTAACAATCTGTGAAGATTAAGTTCAACTAATATGCTACTTGCCGCCGGATTTTCTTCCACAGCCGATTAATGATTGATCATTTTTCCTGTGAAGAAATGTTGAGGCAAGTCCCGGTGCAAGAGAGATTTTCACGACCGCCCGTCAGCTTGCGAGTGTTCCTCCCCGCGCGATGGCGGGTCAGGGCAACAAACAGCCGGGCCGCGTTTGCGGGCTGACGCCGCGTCCGGTGTGGCGATATGCCAACAATCCGATCCATTCCTTCGCTGCCTGGTTCAACTCTTGCAGGTTTTCAGCGAAGCGCCAGCCCAGCCGGTGCCCCAGCGCCAGGATTCGGAAATCGGTGGGATAGGGGATCAGGCTGCGCCAGCCGGCGGCGCAGAAGACCTCGACGCTGCGCCGCATGTGGAACGCCGAGGTGACCAGCACGATCCCGCCCTCGGGCAGATCCGCCATCAGCGGCAGGGTGTTCACCGCGTTCTGCCAGGTGTTCAGCGAGCGGCCTTCCAAGATCAGGCGCTCCTCTGCAATCCCGGCCCCGGTGAAGATCTGCCGCGCAACTTCGGACCCCGGCAGAAAGCCGGTGCGGAACCAGCCGGTGCCGCCGGTGAAGACGACCCGGGCCTCGGGGTACCGCCGGGCCAGCGCGATGGCCGCCAGGAACCGGTCACCCTTGTCGCTGATGTGGGGCTGGCCGTAGGTGTCGGTGCGCACGGCCTCCTCGCCGCCGCCCAGCACCACGATGGCTGCCGGGGCGGTCACGTCAGGATTGGCAGGGTAGGCGCGCTCCAGCGGTCCCAGCAGGGTGTCGGCGGGGCGCAGCAGGGCGATGACCAGAAAGGCGGCGATGGCCAGCGACAGCGCGGTGACCGCCAGCCGGCGCCGGTGCAGCAGCAGCCCCGCCAGCGCCACCAGCATCAGCCCCAGAAGCCAGCTTTCGGGGCGCACCGCCATCCAGAACAGCTTGGAGAGCGGAAAGAACAGCCCCTCCATCACCGGCCCGGTTGCCATACGTCAGCCATACGCCGGCCAGACCTTTTCCAGCCCGCCGGTTCAGGTGGTCTCGCGCAGGGTTTCGATCATCAGCGCGACATTTTCGGGATCGGCGTCCGGGGTGATCCCGTGGCCCAGGTTGAAGATATGCGGCCCGCCCGAGAACGCCTTCCGGATGCGCCGGACCTCATCCACCAGATCCTGCCCGCCGGTGACCATATGGCTGGACGCGAGGTTGCCCTGCACACAGCCATCGACCTGCACATGCTCGGCTGCCCAGGCGGCATCGACCGAATTGTCCAGCGCCACGCAATCGGCGCCGCTGGCCTTGGCAAAGCCGATGTAACGCTCTCCCGCTTCGCGCGGGAAGGCGATGATCGGGGTGTCCGGGTGACGCTCCTTCAGGGCCGCGATGATCTGGCGCGCCGGTTCCAGCGCGTAGTTGGTGAAATCGTCGCCCTTTAGCGATCCGGCCCAGCTGTCGAACAGCTTTACCACCTCGGCCCCGGCGTCGATCTGGGCCGAGAGATATTCGATGGTGGCATTGGTCAGGCGGCCCAGAATGGCATGAAACAGCTCGCGATTCTCGGCGATCAGCGTATGCGCCGGAGCCTGGTCGGGGGTGCCCTGTCCGGCAATCATATAGGTGGCCACCGTCCAGGGCGCCCCGGCAAAGCCGATCAGCGCGGTCTCTTCAGGCAGTTCGCGGCGCAGGATGCGCAGGGTTTCATAGACGGGCGCAAGGTGATCGTGGATGTCTGCGGCATGCTTCAGTTTGCCGAAATCCTCCACGGTGGTGGTGGTGGACAAGCGCGGCCCTTCGCCCGTGACGAACCACAGATCCGCCCCCAGCGCGTCGGGGATCAGCAGAATGTCGGCAAAAAGGATTGCCGCATCAAAGCCGTAGCGGCGAATGGGTTGCAGTGTGACCTCGGCGGCCAGTTCGGAATTATAGCACAGCGACAGGAAATCCCCGGCCTGTTCCCGCGTCGCGCGGTACTCGGGCAGGTAACGCCCGGCCTGCCGCATCATCCAGATCGGCGGCACATCCTGGGTCTCGCCTGCAAGACTGCGCAGTAGTTTCTTTTGATTGGCCATGACACACCCCGTCGCTTGTTGCCTTCGTGGTCCCGCACCTGCGCCAGAAAGTCAACGCATCGGCAGTTGTCACGCCGACGCGGCGGGTCTAGGGATTTGCCATGACGATCACGCTTCCGACCCCGACTTCGCCCCTTCGCATCGGCACCCGCGGCTCGCCGCTGGCCCTGGCACAGGCGCATGAAACCCGCGACAGGCTGGCCGCCGCCTTTGAGCTGCCGCCCGAGGCCTTCGAGATCGTGGTCATCAAGACCACCGGCGACGACCGGGCGCTGATCGACGCGGACAAGCCGTTGAAGGAGCTGGGCGGCAAGGGCCTGTTCACCCGCGAGATCGAGCAGGACATGCTGTCGGGCAAGATCGACATCGCGGTGCATTCGATGAAGGACATGCCGGTGCTGCAACCCGAGGGGCTGGTGCTGGACTGCTACCTGCCGCGCGAGGATGTGCGCGATGCCTTCGTGTCGCCCGCCCATGCGACGCTGGCCGATCTGCCCGAAGGCGCGGTTGTGGGCTCCTCCAGCCTGCGCCGCCGTGCGCAACTGGCGCACCGCCGTCCCGACCTGACGCTGGTGGAGTTTCGCGGCAACGTGCAGACCCGCATGAAGAAACTGGAGGAGGGGGTCGCCCAGGCCACCTTCCTGGCCATGGCCGGGCTGAACCGCTTGCAGATGACGCAAGTCGTTCGCGCCGCCATCGCGCCCGAGGACATGCTGCCGGCCGTGGCGCAGGGGGCCATCGGCATCGAACGGCGCGCCGACGACAGCCACGCTGCCGCGCTGCTTGAGGCGATCCACGACACCCCGACCGGTCAACGGCTGGCCGCCGAACGCGCCTTCCTGGCGGCGCTGGATGGATCCTGCGAAACCCCGATTGCCGGGCTGGCAGAGCTGTCCGGCGGAACCCTGCACCTGCGCGGCGAGATCCTGCGCACCGACGGATCGGAATCGCTGACCGATGCCGCGGACGCCCCGGTCGAGGACGCCGCCGCCCTGGGCCGGGACATGGCGCAGCGGCTTCTGGCGCGCGCGGGTGAGAATTTTTTCGACTGGCGCACCTAGACAGGGATCACATTGTAAAACCGTCACGTCGCGCGCTCAGGATGTGGCGGATGCGGGCTCTGGCAGAGAGGGGAGACTTGGATGGCAAACGAATTCACCGAAGACGACGCGGGTCGGGACTGGCTTGAGGCCGAACTGGCCGACACGCTGGACGAGGATTTCGAGCTTGAGATGTCCGAGCCCGCCCTGTCGCTGGAAATCCGCAAGATCTATCGCAAGGCGCATCCGCCCAGTCTTGAACGGCGCGACTACTTCCGCAAGCTGTTGTCGCTTCAGGCCGAACTGATCAAGCTGCAGGACTGGGTGCAGCATTCGGGCGAGAAGATCGTGGTGATCTTCGAAGGCCGCGACAGCGCCGGCAAGGGCGGGGTCATCAAACGCATTACCCAGCGGCTGAACCCGCGCGTCTGCCGCGTCGTCGCACTGCCCGCCCCCAGCGAACGTGAAAAGACCCAATGGTATTTCCAGCGCTATGTTCCGCACCTGCCGGCGGCGGGCGAGATCGTGCTGTTCGACCGCAGCTGGTACAACCGCTCGGGCGTGGAAAAGGTCATGGGCTTCGCCAAAAAGGACCAGGTCGAGCAGTTCTTCCACGACGTGCCGGAGTTTGAGCGGATGCTGGTACGCTCGGGCATCCGGGTGGTGAAATACTGGTTCTCGATCACCGACGAGGAACAGCAGATGCGCTTCCTGATGCGCATCCATGATCCGCTGAAACAGTGGAAACTGTCGCCGATGGACCTGCAAAGCCGCGTGCGGTGGGAGCAGTATACCAAGGCCAAGGAAGAAACCCTGGCCCGGACCAACATCCCCGAGGCCCCGTGGTTCATCGTTGAAGGCAACGACAAGAAACGGGCACGGCTGAACTGCATCGACCATCTGCTCAGCCTGATCCCCTATGAGCCGGTGCCGCACGAGGACATCTCGCTGCCCGAACGGGTCTACAACAAGGAATACGAGCGCGCGGTGCTGCCGCCGGAATTGTATGTTCCCAGCAAGTACTAAGGCCGTGCCGGTTCCGCAGACCCGGCGCACCGAAAGGCTGACTTTCGGCGGGTCCGCGGCTAGGCTCGCCGCATGTCCCTGTTGACGCCCTCGATGATCGACGCGGCCCGTCCCTCGGTCCTTGCCGATGGCGACGGGCTGTTCCTGAAAACGGTCGCGAAGTCCGACCGCCTTGTGCTGAGGTCCGGCTCCGACCGCCCGCTGCACACATGGCTGTTCCGGTTCCGGTCTGCCGTCACCGGCGCGGAAAAATCCGTAGTGCTGGGCTGGTACCCGGACGTGAGCATCACGCTGGCCAGATCCCGGCGCGACCAGATGGCCGCGCAGGTCAAGGCGGGGGAGGATCCGGTCGGCTGGGTGATCGACGACGGGCCGACGGGGATTGACCCGCTGACCACGATCACTCGCCTGGAGGATCAGTGACCGGGCAGAGGGGCGGCATCCCGTCCCGCCGCGCCGCCAATCGGTATTGACCCCGGTTGGGCGATGAAATATCAGCAGCCCACACTGCGCGGGCGTTGTGTAGTGGTAAGACCTTAGCCTTCCAAGCTAATGACGCGGGTTCGATTCCCGCCGCCCGCTCCAGCCTTCCCATCCTCTATGCGCCGCTGCCCGCCTGTGACTTTGCGGCCCGTGCGCGACGTCTTGTTGACCGGTCCCGCAATCGGTACACCGTCGCAAACTTGCGGAGACAGGACATGGCCAGAACACCCAAGACGACGGATCAGGAGCGGGAGAAATCCAAACGCATCGGCGCGCTGCGCGGGCTGCTGCCGTTCCTGATGCGCTACAAGCCACTGGTGGCTGGGGCAGGCGTGGCGCTGGTGTTCACCGCCTTCATCTCGCTGGTGTTGCCGATGGCCGTGCGCCGGGTGGTGGACGGTTTCCAGACCGGCACGGCCGAGCTTCTGGACCAGTATTTCTTCGCCGCCCTCGTCATCGCCGCCGCCCTGGCCCTGGGCACCGGCATTCGCTACTACATGGTCACGCGGCTGGGCGAGCGTGTGGTGGCCGACATCCGCACCGCCGTGTTCGACCGCATGGTGGGTATGAGCCCGGCCTTCTACGAAAAGACCATGACCGGCGAGGTTCTCAGCCGGATCACCACGGACACCACGCTGATCCTGTCGGTGATCGGCTCGTCGATCTCGTGGTTCCTGCGCAACGTGCTGCTGTTCTTCGGCGGCTTGCTGATGATGCTGCTGACCAGCGCCAAGCTGACCGGTCTGGTGCTGCTGCTGGTGCCGGTGGTGATCGTGCCGATCATCGCGCTGGGACGCCGGGTGCGCAAGCTGAGCCGTGACAACCAGGACTGGATCGCGCAAAGCTCGGGCAAGGCCTCGGAAACGCTGCTGTCGGTGCAGACCGTGCAGGCCTTCAGCCACGAGCCGCAGACCCGCGCCATGTTCGCCGATGTGACCGAGCGGTCGTTCGAGGCGGCCAAGTCCCGCATCACCGTGCGCGCGGCGCTGACCGTGATCGTCATCTTCCTGGTGTTTGCGGGCATTGTCGGGGTGCTCTGGGTCGGCGCGCGCGATGTGCGGGCGGACGTCATGAGCATCGGCGAGCTGGTGCAATTCGTGATCTACGCCGCGATCATGGCGGCCTCCACCGCGGCCCTGTCCGAAATCTGGGGCGAGTTGCAGCGTGCCGCCGGTGCGACTGAGCGGCTGGCCGATCTGCTGCACGCCGAAGACACCGTCACCGATCCGGCCCAGCCGGTGCCGGCGGTCAATCCGGGCCGAGGCGAGCTGGAACTGGATCAGGTGGTGTTCCACTATCCCACGCGCCCCGATGCCGCCGCGCTGAACGGCATCAGCCTGACCGTGGCCCCGGGCGAAACCGTGGCGCTGGTCGGGCCTTCGGGCGCGGGCAAGACCACGGTCCTGCAAATGCTGCTGCGGTTCTATGATCCGCAGTCGGGCGTGGTGCGGATGGACGGGCGGGATCTGCGCGACATGGCGCGCGACGACTTCCGCCGCCAGATCGCGCTGGTGCCGCAGGAACCGGTGATCTTTGCCGATACCGCGCTGGAGAACATCCGCTTCGGCCGCCCCGAGGCCAGCGACGACGAGGTGCGCGCCGCCGCCCGCGCCGCCGCTGCCGACCGCTTCATCTCGGCCCTGCCGGACGGCTATGACAGCTATCTGGGCGAACGCGGCGTGATGCTGTCGGGCGGCCAGAAACAGCGCATCGCCATCGCCCGCGCCATCCTGCGCGACGCGCCGGTGCTGCTGCTGGACGAGGCCACCTCGGCGCTGGATGCGGAAAGCGAGATGCTGGTGCAAAGCGCCGTGGAATCGCTGGCCCGCGACCGGACCACCGTCATCATCGCGCACCGTCTGGCCACCGTGAAGAAGGCCGACCGCATCGTGGTCTTCGACGAGGGCCGCATCGTGGCCGAAGGCACCCATGATCAGCTTGTGGCCGAAGGCGGCCTGTACGCCCGGCTGGCGCGCTTGCAGTTCACCCAGGGCATGGCGGCGGAATAACCCCGCCCTTAGACCCCCCCGCCTTCGGCGGCTTGGATCGCCGGTGGCATGGCGCGGCGCTGCGTCAATTTCCGCGAAACGCCGCGTCAGACTTGTTCCCAAGTCACTTCGCGCACATCCTTTACGGCAAATCTGTCGCATCCGTCGGGGAGGATCTGTTGTGACCAGAGCATTTACCAATGCCGCCGTGAGCCGGGCCATCGAGGCCGAAATGCCCTGGGCCGACCGCGACGTGCCCGGCACCGTCTATGACGCCCTGTCGCGCACCGCCGGAAAGATGGGCGACCGCAAGGCGATCAGTTTCCAGATCCTGTCCGATCCGCGCGCCAAGGCGGAAACCCTGACCTGGACCGAACTTCTGGCCCGGACCACACAGGCCGCCAACCTGTTCCGCAGCCTTAATGTCGGTCCCGATGACGTGGTGGCCTACCTGCTGCCCAACTGCAATGAAGCCGCCGTGGTGATGCTGGGCGGGATGACGGCGGGGATCGTCAACCCGATCAACCCGCTGCTGGACGTGGAACAGATCGCGGGCATCCTGAAGGAAACCGACGCCAAGGTTCTGGTGACCCTGAAGGGCTTTCCCAAGACCGACGTGGCGCAGAAGGCCGCCGAGGCCGCGGCCTTTGCCCCGAATGTGAAAACCATCCTTGAAGTGGACCTGCTGCACTATCTGACGCCGCCCAAAAGCTGGCTGGTGCCGCTGATCCGGCCCAAGGTGACCGCGCGCCACCACGCCAGGGTGCAGGATTATACCAAGGCCG
This sequence comes from Meridianimarinicoccus marinus, assembly GCF_040689105.1. Classification (NCBI taxonomy): domain Bacteria; kingdom Pseudomonadati; phylum Pseudomonadota; class Alphaproteobacteria; order Rhodobacterales; family Paracoccaceae; genus Meridianimarinicoccus; species Meridianimarinicoccus marinus. Next base: position 1,889 of record NZ_JBFBVU010000050.1, on the reverse strand, counting down.
TGGCGGCCCAGCCCGCCGACCGGTTGACCTTCGATCATTCCGGCGCGGACCGGGTGGCGGCCTATTTCCATACCGGCGGCACCACCGGCGTGCCCAAGGTGACCCAGCACAAGCAGGAAGGCATGATCTATAACGGCTGGCTGGGGCATGAGCTGATCTTCGACGAGACCGACGTGCTGATCTGCCCGCTGCCGCTGTTTCATGTCTTCGCCTGCTACCCGATCATGATGTCGGCCATTCAGGCCGGGTCGCACGTGGTGTTCCCGACCCCGGCGGGCTATCGCGGGGACGGGGTGTTCGACAACTTCTGGAAGCTTATCGAACGCTACGGGGTGACCTTCCTGATCACCGTGCCCACCGCCCTGTCGGCACTCATGCAACGCAAGGTGGATGCGGATGTCTCGACCCTGAAAACCGCGATCTCCGGCTCGGCGCCGCTGCCGCTGGAATTGTACCGCAAGTTCGAGGAAAGCACCGGCGTGCAGGTGGCCGAGGGCTACGGTCTGACCGAGGCGACCTGCCTTGTGTCCTGCAACCCGTTCGAGGGGCAGAAGAAGGTCGGCTCGGTGGGTGTTCCGCTGCCCTATACCGACGTGCGCATCCTGAAATGTGCCGAGGACGGCAGCATCACCCATGAATGCGGCACCGACGAAGTGGGCGAGATCTGCGTCTCGAACCCCGGCGTCTTTGAGGGCTCGACCTATACCGAACCGGGCAAGAACCTCGGGCTCTATGCCGATCGCATCTATCTGCGCACCGGCGATCTGGGGCGGCTGGACGCCGATGGCTACCTGTGGATCACCGGCCGCAAGAAGGATCTGATCATTCGCGGCGGCCACAACATCGATCCCGCCGAGATCGAAGAGGCGCTGATGGGCCATCCGGCGGTGGCGGTGGTGGGGGCCATTGGCCAGCCCGACGCCGTCGCCGGAGAGTTGCCCTGTGCCTATGTGGAACTGGTGGCCGGGGCTCACGCCGATCCGGCCGAACTTCTGGATTTCTGCAAGGATCGCATCCACGAACGCGCCGCCATCCCCAAGTATGTCGAGGTTCTGCCGGAGCTTCCGAAAACCGCCGTCGGCAAGGTCTTCAAGCCCGATCTGCGCAAGCTGGCCATTGCCCGTATCTATGGCGCGGCGCTGGAGGGGGCGGGCCTGCCGGTCTCGGTCGCCGGGGTCGTGGATGACAAGAAGCTGGGCCTCGTGGCGATCCTGAAGCGACACGGCGATGTGGACGAGGCCGCCCTGAGCCAGCTTATGGACCGCTTCACCCGGCCGTGGCGCTGGCAGGACGCGCCCAGGGGCTGACGGCGCGGGCCGGGGATCAGTACCCCCGGCTGCGATCCACCAGATGCGGCGCGGGCTGACCGGATTCGATGGCCGTGATGGCGCGCACCACCGCCTTGGAGGCGGTCTCGGGCCGGGTGGACGAGGCGATATGCGGGGTCACCGTCACGCGCGGATGGTGCCAGAAGGGATGATCGGCGGGCAGGGGTTCGACCGGGAACACGTCCAGCGTGGCATGGCCGAGCCGGCCATCGTCCAGCGCCCGCAGCAAGGCCTCGTCGTCAATCAGCGGGCCGCGTCCGGGGTTCAGAAGCGCGGCACCCTCGGCCAGCCAGCCCAGCCGTTCGTCGTTCATCAGGTTCTCGGTGTGCGGGGTCCGGGGCAGCAGCAGAACGACGATCTCGGCCCCGGTCAGCGCCGGGCGCAAACCGTCGTCGCCCGACAGGCAGCACACCCCGACGATGTCCTTCGGCGTGCGGCTCCACCCCGTTACCTGAAACCCCAGACTGGACAGCATCCCGGCACAGGCCGCGCCCAACGCGCCCAATCCCAGAACGGTGACCTTGCGATCCTTGGCCAGCGGCGGCGGCACATGCACCCAGT
>NZ_JBFBVU010000004.1:0-189586 GCF_040689105.1 Meridianimarinicoccus marinus | reverse complement strand
GACAGCAGACAGCAGACAGCAGACAGCAGACAGCAGACAGCAGACAGCAGACAGCAGACAGCAGACAGCAGACAGCAGACAGCAAAGGGCAGGGCACCTTGAACGACGCACCCGACAGCACGGAACGGCGCAGCGACCAGATCTATCGGCAGTTGGCCGGGGATATCGAGGCCGGGCGTCTGGCGCGGGGGGCCAAGCTGCCATCGGAAACCGCGCTGGCGGCGGAATACGGCGTATCGCGGCCCACCGTGCGCGAGGCCCTGGCGCGCCTGCGCGAAGAGGGCATGATCACGTCCCGCCGCGGATCGGGCGCTTATGTTCAGGAGGTCTCCGAGCGCATCACCCGCATCGCGCCGCTGGCCAGCATCCAGGACTTGCGGATGTGCTTCAAGTTCCGGATCGGGTTGGAATCCGAGGCCGCGCGCCTTGCCGCGCAGAACCACACGGATGACGACCTGCGCTGGCTCGAGGCCGAAATCGCCGCCATGGACAGCGCCAATGCCAAGGGCGAAACCGGGATGGAGCAGGATTTCCGCTTCCACATGGCCGTCGCCCGCGCCAGCCAGAACCGGTTTTTCGTCGCCGGGCTGGAGCAGGTGCGCCCGCATATCGCCCAGGGCATGACGATCAACAGAACCCTGTCGCTGATGGCCGAGACCCCGCGTCTGGTGAAGGTGCAGGACGAACATCGCCGGGTGCTGGATGCCATCCGCAAGGGCAATGGTGACGCCGCCGCCGACGCCATGGCCACCCATCTCGGCAATGCATTGACTCGACTTTTCGAAGGATAACCCATGACCAATCTCGCTCCCGTTGCTGCCGATACGCTTGAGACGCTGCGCAACACCTCGACCGCCACCATTGCCACGCTTCTGTACAAGCACGGCATCCGCAACGCCTTCGTCCAGGGGGTCGGGCGGCTGGGCGGACAGAAGCCGCGCATGGTCGGACCGGCCTATACGCTGCGCTATATCGCGGCGCGCGAGGACACCGATCAGGTGACCGAATTCCGCAAGCCCGATCATCCGCAGCGGCAGGCGATCGAACAATGTCCCGAAGGCCATGTGCTGGTGATGGACTGCCGCGGCGACTCCTCGGCGGCCTCGGCGGGGTCGATCCTGCTGACCCGGCTGGAGGTGCGCGGCGGCGAAGGGGTTGTCACCGATGGCGGCGTGCGCGATGCCGAGGGCGCGGCGGCGCTGACCATGCCGGTCTATGCGGCGGGCCCCTGTGCCCTGACCAACCTGACAAAGCACCATGCGGTCGACCTGAACGTGCCCATCAGTTGCGGCACTTGCCCGGTCTATCCGGGAGACATCGTAGTCGGCGATGGCGACGGCGTCATGGTGATCCCGCGCCACATGGCCGACCAGATCGCCGAAGAGGCCGCGCCGATGGAGCTTTACGAGGATTTCGTGCTGGAAGAGGTGCGGGCCGGGGCCACGATCATCGGGCTTTACCCCGCAACCAAGCCGGAAAACCTGGAAAAATTCGAGAAATGGAAGGCCGCGAAAGGCCTTTGAGGCCCGTTTCGGCCGAAAATGATCGGTTGAGCTGCCGCTGGGAGGATCCCGGCGGTGCGCCGATCCGGTGTGAATGATCGGCATGTTGGCGCGCCCGCTTGTCCTGGTCCGGCGGGGCCGTGCGTCGCGCTCGCTGACGGGCATTCGGCCCGCATTCCCCAAACTTCAGACCTGCATCTCTGCCCTGTCCGGGCCGGAAATGACGAAATTGTGAACAAAAAACAGGCAAGGTTACCTTACGTTTTTTGTCTGTCGAAAGGTCACCCCTTGCGCGAAGCCATGGGTGTGACAGTCTGCCCCGACAAAACAGGGAGCTCAAAACAATGAAAAAGACGACTCTTCTCGCTGCGGCGCTTCTGGCAAGCACGGCGCTGTCCTCGCAGGCCGAGACCCTGCGGTGGGCCCGTGCCGGCGACAGCCTGACGCTTGATCCGCACGCCCAGAACGAAGGCCCGACCCATACGATCGCGCATCAGATCTATGAACCGCTGATCATTCGCGATGCCACCGGCACGCCGGAACCGGCACTGGCGACCGACTGGGCGCCCAAGGCCGACGATCCCAACGTCTGGGTCTTCAACCTGCGCGAAGGCGTGACCTTCCACGATGGCGCGGCCTTCGACAGCTCGGACGTGGTGTTTTCCTTCCAGCGCGCCCAGTCCGAAGACAGCGACATGAAAGAGCTGCTGAATTCGATCGTCGAAGTGCGCGCCACCGGCCCCTACCAGGTGGAATTCGTCACCGACGGGCCGAACCCGATCCTGCCCAACAACATGACCAACCTGTTCATCATGGACGAGGATTGGACCAAGGCGAACAACGCCGAGAAGGTGCAGGATTTCGAAGGCGGCGAAGACACGTTCTCGGCCAAGAACGCCAATGGCACCGGCCCCTACATGGTCGAAAGCCGCGAGCCGGACGTGAAGACCGTGCTCAAGCAATTCCCCGACTACTGGGGCAAGGGCCAGTTCCCGCTTGAGGTGACCGAGATCATCTATACCCCGATCCAGAACGCCTCGACCCGAGTCGCCGCGCTGCTGTCGGGCGAAGTGGATCTGATCCAGGACGTGCCGGTGCAGGATCTGGGCCGCGTGGCCGGAACCGACGGGCTGGACGTGCGCACCGCGCCGCAGAACCGGGTGATCTTCCTGGGCCTGAACATGGGTGCCGCCGATATCGAGCGTGACGACGTGGAAGGCGCCAACCCGCTGGCCGACGCCCGCGTCCGTCAAGCGATGAACATGGCCATCAACCGCGACGCCATCAAGCAGGTGGTGATGCGCGGCCAGGCACAGCCCGCCGGCATGATCGCCCCGCCGTTTGTCAATGGCTGGACCGCCGAGAAGGACGCCGTGCCCGCCACCGATATCGCCAAGGCCAAGGAGCTGATGGCCGAAGCCGGTTACGGCGACGGCTTCTCGATCCAGCTGGATTGCCCGAACGACCGTTACATCAACGATGAAGGGATCTGCCAGGCGGTCGTGGGCATGTTCGCGCAGATCGGCATCACCGTGAACCTGGACGCCAAGCCCAAGGCACAACACTTCCCGCTGATCTCGAACGGCACCACGGATTTCTACATGCTGGGCTGGGGCGTGCCGACCTATGACAGCGAATACATCTTCAACTTCCTGGTTCACAGCCGCGGCGATGATCGCGGATCGTGGAACGCCACCGGCTATTCCAACCCGGAACTGGACGCCAAGATCCAGTCGCTGGCTTCGGAAACCGACCTGACCGTGCGCGACGCCACCATCGGCGAGATCTGGGACGTGGTGCAGGCCGAAACCCTGTATCTGCCGATCCACCACCAGGTGCTGAACTGGGGTGCCAAGGCCAACGTCAAGGTCAACCCCGATCCTGAAGATCAGCCCAAGATCAAATACGTCACCATCGAGTGACAGGGCGTTTGCCCAATCGGGATGCGTCCCGTTCGAAATCCCCCGGCAGCGGGGGATTTCACCCGTTTCTGACCGCCGAAACGGTCCGGCTGCCGCAGACGGCGTCACGGTGACGTGAGATGACCCGCGGCACGGCGTGTGGCCAAGCTGGAACATCAGCCCGTCGGCCCCGACGACCAGAGGAGATATAACCATGCGTTCCCTGATGCTTGCCGCCGGACTGGCCGCAACCCTTGCCCCGCCGGTTTCGGCTGCCGAATTCCGCTGGGCCTCGACCACCGATCCGCAGACCATGGATCCGCACGCGGTCAACACCGCAGCGGTGCTGGGCTTTCTCAACAACGTCTACGAAGGGTTGGTGCGCCGCGGCAAGGATATGGCCATCGAACCGGCGCTGGCCACGGCCTGGGAGCCGATCGGCGAGGGCGAGGGCTGGCGCTTTCACCTGCGCGAAGGCGTGACCTTCCACGACGGTGCCGACTTTACCGCCGAAGACGTGATCTTCAGCTACGAGCGCGCCTCCTCGCCCGAGGCCGATACCTCCAGCTGGTTCGCGCCCGTGGCCGGGGTCACCATGGTGGACGACTATACCGTCGACATCCTGACCACCGCGCCGAACCCGATCTTTCCCGACAGCATCGCCAACTGGATGATCATGGACAGCGGCTGGGCGGCGGACAACGGGGCCGAGCGGCCCGCCAAGGAAGCCGAGAACCACGCCACCCTGAACGCCAATGGCACTGGCGCCTTCCGCGTGGCAGCACGCCAGCCCGGCCTTGAAACCGTGCTGGAGCCCTTCGCGGACTGGTGGGACACCGCAGAACACAACGTCACCCGCGCCACCTTCACGCCGATCCAGAACCCGGCCACCGCCGTGGCGGCGCTGTTGTCTGGCGACATCGACATGATCAACCCGGTGCCGATCCAGGATGCCGCCCGCCTGTCGCAAAGCCCCGATGTGCAGGTCATCCAGGGCATCGAGGCGCGGGTCATCATGCTGGGCTTTGCGCATCAGGCCGAAACCTTGAAATACGGTGCCGATCAGGGCGCGCCCAATCCGTTCCGCGATGTGCGGGTGCGTCAGGCCTTAGCCCACGCCATCAACGTTCCGGCGATCCTGCAAACCATCATGCGCGGCAATGCCGAACCGGCCTCGCAACTGGTCAGCCCGTCGATGCGCGGCTATTCCAAAGATCTTGCCGCACGCCCGGCCTTCGATCCGGACGCCGCCCGCGCGCTGCTGGCCGAGGCGGGCTATCCCGACGGGTTCTCTTTCGGGCTGAAGTGTCCCAACGACCGCTACCTGAACGACGAAAGCGTCTGTCAGGCCGTGGTGTCGATGCTGGCGCAGATCGGGGTCGAGGCGCAGCTGGATGCGATGCCGGTGCGCGGCTACTGGCCGGAACTGCGCGAAGACAATTTCGACATGTTCCTGCTGGGCTGGTCGCCGGGCACCTTCGATGCCGAACATCCGATCCGCTTTCTGGCCGCCACCCCGAACGACGAGAAGAAGCTGGGCAGCTGGAACTTCGGCGATTTTTCCAACCCGCGCGTGGACGAACTGCTGCCGCTGATCCAGTCCGAGATCGACGATGCCAAACGGCAGGCGATGCTGGACGAGGTCGCCGCCATCCTGCAGGACGAGGCAGCCTATGTGACCCTGTACGTGCAACCGTTGCTCTGGGGCGCGGCCAGCAATATCGCGCTGACCCAACGCCCGGACAACTTCTTCATCCTGCGCTGGGTCACGGTGAACTGAGCGCCGCGCAACGCTGCGTCAAAGGCAACACAAGGCAAATCCGGCCGGGCAAAGCTTGACCGGGTTTGCATACGCGGATCAAAGTGATCCGCACATTCTGGGGGTGCGATGCTCGCCTATATCATCCGTCGTGTGCTGCAATCGGTCCTCGTCCTTCTGGTCGTGGGGCTGGTGGCGTTTTCCATGTTCCGCTTCGTCGGCGATCCCATCGACAACATGCTGGGGCAGGAGCGGACGCAGGCCGACATCGAACGGCTGCGCGACGTGCTGGGACTGGATGAGCCCTTCCCGGTGCAATACTGGAAGTTCATGACCCAGGCCGCCGAGGGCAATTTCGGCATCTCGTACCGGCAGGGCCGCCCTGTGTCCGACATCCTGCTGGAACGCGCGCCGGCCACGCTGGAACTGGCCGCCGTGTCGGGTCTGTTCGCCATCACCTTCGGCATCGGCTTCGGCGTGCTGACCGCGATCCGGCGCGGCGGGCTTTTATCAAGCACCATCATGACCTTATCCCTTGTCGGGGTCTCGCTTCCAACCTTCCTGATCGGCATCCTGCTGATCTATCTGTTCTCGGTCGAACTTGGCTGGCTGCCCAGTTTCGGGCGCGGCGACACGGTGATGATCGGGGGCTGGAGTACCGGCTTTCTGACCACCAGCGGGCTGAAGGCGCTGATCCTTCCGTCCATCACCCTTGGCCTATACCAGATGACCCTGATCATGCGGCTGGTGCGCTCTGAAATGCTGGAGGTCTTGCGGCAGGACTATATCCGCTTTGCCCGCGCCCGGGGCCTGCGCGAACGCTCGGTCAACTTCCACCACGCGCTGAAGAACACGCTGGTGCCGGTGATCACGGTGACAGGCCTGCAACTGGGCTCGATCATCGCCTTTGCCATCATTACCGAAACGGTGTTCCAGTGGCCCGGCGTCGGCCTGCTGTTCATCAACGCGATCCAGTTCGTCGATATCCCCGTCATGGCGGCCTATCTGATGCTGATCTCGGTGATGTTCGTGGGCATCAACCTGATCGTCGACCTGCTGTATGTGGCCATCGACCCGCGCCTGCGCAGCGATACCAGCAAGAGGGGGCACTGATGTCGGACCTTCCGCAAAGCGCGCCCGCGCCGCGCCGCCCGTCGGCCTTGCGCCGGGGCTGGGACAGCGACCTTGCATGGTCGTTCCGCCACGCGCCGCTGGCGGTGATCTCGTTGTGCCTGGTGCTGATGCTGGTGCTGTCGGCGGTCTTCGCGCCGCTGATCGCACCGCATGATCCGTTCAACCCGGCCTCGCTGAACCTGATGAACGGTTTCACCCCGCCGATGGAGCCCAACGCCTTCACCGGCGACGAATTCTGGCTGGGCACCGACGATCAGGGCCGCGACGTGTTCTCGACCATCCTGTTCGGGCTGCGGATCTCGCTGTTCGTGGGGTTTGCCGCGGTGATGTTCGCCATGACCCTTGGCATCACGCTGGGGCTGCTGGCGGGCTATCTGGGCGGCTGGGTCGATACGATCATCATGCGCACCGCCGATGTGCAGCTGACCTTCCCGGCCATCCTTGTGGCGATGCTGATCTTCGGCATCGCCAAGGGCATCACCCCTGTGGAATACCGCGACCAGATGGCGATCTGGGTGCTGATCTTCGCCATTGGCCTGTCCGACTGGGTGCAGTTCGCCCGCGTCGTGCGCGGCGCCACCATGGTCGAGAAAAGCAAGGAATACGTGCAGGCCGCACGGCTGATCGGACGGTCAGGCCCGGCGATCATGATGCGCCACATCCTGCCCAACGTGCTGTCGCCGGTGCTGGTGATCGCCACCATCTCGCTGGCGCTGGCGATCATCGCCGAGGCGACCCTCAGCTTCCTGGGCATTGGCGCGCCGCCGACGCAACCGTCGCTGGGCACGCTGATCCGCATCGGGCAGGGCTACCTGTTCTCGGGCGAATGGTGGATCCTGCTGTTCCCCTCGGTGATCCTGCTGGCGCTGGCGCTGGGGGTGAACCTGCTGGGCGACTGGCTGCGCGATGCGCTGAACCCGAGGCTGAAGTGACATGAGTGACCGCACACAACCCACCCTGTCGGTCCGCAAGCTGGTGGTCGAGATCCCGACCCGCCACGGCATCCTGCGGCCCGTGGATCAGGTCAGCTATGACATCCAGCCCGGCGAGATCCTGGGTGTGGTCGGCGAATCCGGTGCCGGCAAATCCATGGCCGGCAATGCCGTCATCGGCCTGCTGTCGCCGCCCGCCCATATCGCCGGGGGTGAGGTCTGGCTGAACGGCAACCGCATCGACAACCTGTCGCGCGGCCAGATGCGCCGCAAACGCGGGCGCGAGGTCGGCATGGTCTTTCAGGATCCGCTCACCTCGCTCAACCCGCTGCTGCCCATCGGCGACCAGTTGACCGAGACCATCATCGAGCATCTGAAGGTCGGCAAGGGCGAGGCCCGCCGCCGCGCAATCGCCGCGCTGGAAGAGGTGGGCATTCCCGCCGCCGCCGAACGGGTCGACAGCTATCCGCACGAGTTCTCGGGCGGGATGCGGCAACGGGTGGTGATCGCGCTGGCGCTCTGTGCCGAGCCGACGCTGGTCATCGCCGATGAACCCACCACGGCGCTGGATGTCTCGGTGCAGGCCCAGATCATCGCGCTGCTGCGACGGCTGTGCCGCGAACGGGGCACGGCGGTGATGCTGGTCACCCACGACATGGGCGTGATCGCCGAGGCCGCCGACCGCGTGGCGGTGATGTACGCCGGGCGTCTGGCCGAGATCGGCCCGGTGCGCGAAGTGCTGACCGCACCGCGCCATCCCTATACGGCCGGGCTGATGGCCTCGACCCCGCTGGCGTCGCAAGGCAAACGGCGGCTGAACCAGATCCCCGGCTCGATGCCGCGGCTGGGCGCGCTGCCCGAAGGCTGCGCCTTCCATCCCCGGTGCCCCCGCGCCGCCGCCCGCTGCGCCGCCGGCGACAGCCCGCATATCGACAGTTGCGACGGACGTGCCGCCTGCTGGTTCCCCATCGACGCATCCGCCAAGGAGTCCGCATGACCGCGCTGGTCCGCATTTCCGGCCTGAGCCGGGTTTTCGACGTGTCAAAACCTCTGCTGAACCGGCTGATCGAACGGTTGCCGAAGGCGATGCTGACGGCGGTGTCGGACGTGAGCCTTGAGATCGAGGAGCGCACGGTCTATGCGCTGGTCGGCGAAAGCGGCTCGGGCAAATCCACCATCGGCAAGATGGTCGTGGGGTTGCTGCCGCCGTCCGAAGGAGCGGTCGAGATCGACGGCATCGACCTGGCCTCGGAAACCGACGCCAAAAAGATCGACGCGGCGCGGTCCGAGATCCAGATGATCTTTCAGGATCCCTTTGCCAGCCTGAACCCGCGCTGGCGGGTGCGCGACATCATCAACGAACCGGTGACCGCGCGCGGCGGCAAGGCCAACGGTCTGGCCGAGCGCTTGCTGGACCAGGTCGGCCTGAACGCCGCCGATGCTGTGAAATACCCACATGAATTTTCGGGCGGGCAGCGCCAGCGGATCTGCATTGCGCGCGCCCTGGCCTCGCAGCCCCGGATGATCGTCTGCGATGAGCCGACCTCGGCGCTGGATGTGTCGGTGCAGGCGCAGGTGCTGAACCTGATGAGTGATCTTCAGGAAGAATTCGGCCTGACCTATCTGTTCATCAGCCATGATCTGACCGTGGTGCAGCACATGGCCGACCGCATCGGCGTGCTGTACCTGGGCCGTCTTGTGGAAGAGGCGGATGCCGACGCGCTGTTCGAAACGCCGCGCCATCCCTATACGCAGATGCTGTTCGCCGCGGCCCCCAAGATGGATGGCTTCGGCCGCGAGGTAGAGCCGCCCAAGGGCGAGATCCCCGATCCGATCAGCCCGCCGTCGGGCTGCGCCTTTCATCCCCGTTGCCCGATCGCGATCGACCGCTGTTCCCGTGAACGGCCCGAAATGCGGCGTGTGCACGGCACCCGCGTCGCCTGCCATCTGGCCGAATAGGCGCCCCGCTTCGAGGGTCAGACGATCATGCTGAGGATGGTCAGGCCCGCCACCGTGTAGCTGATCTGCAGGAAATAGGTCGCATCCGGGGTGCGCCACAGGAATATCAGCAATCCCAGCAGTCCGAATGTTACCAAGAGCGGCAACCAGCCCGGACTGCCGAACAGAACCGCGATTCCCAGAAGCCAGAGGTGAAAGGCTACCAGACTGCCAAGGAATGGTTTTGACAGGCCGGGGCGATCATTTTCCGGCAAGCTCGTGCTGGCAAAAAACAGAAACGCGGCGCCAAGGATCATGTAGAGAAATTCGACGAAACTCCAGTCCTCGACCAGGAAGATGGCCGTGCAGCGCCAGAAGGTTTCAAGGATCACCAGACTGAGAATGGCCCACCAAAGCCCGTGCAAGCGGTGGGCGAATACGGGATCCTTGGACTGAATCCTTGGCGCAAAGGCCGCCAAGATGTTGCCAAAACTCATGGTCAGAAGGGTCACGAACATCAGCGCCACGAGAAGGCCGGTTGGAACGTCCATGCTTATATCTTGCTTGTCAAAGGTGGTGTATCTGTGTGAACGCAGCCGTTTCGTTTGTCCAGTTCGTTGCCAGCGTGACTGCTGGGGAAGTGTCGCTTCCAGAATCCATGCCTTGGGAGCAAACGCAGAAAATGACGCCTTTCCAGAGGGTCACGGCGGGCCTTCAGTGCGGAATGTTACGCGGTGACCCATGCATGTCACTGAATTCTGGCACGGATTTGGCGCTAGCCGTTGACTCACGTCCGTGAAGTCGCTTCAGTCAGGGGTACAAGGCCGCTTAAAAAAAGCCGATCAATCCGGGAGCAGGGCGGCTGAAAAACGCATCAACCAGGGAGTACATGATGCTGATGAAAACAAAACTCGCCGCAGCCGCGGTGGCTGCTGGCGCACTCGTCGCGCCGATGGCGCATGCCCAGGAATTCTTCACAATCGGCACCGGTGGGGTGACCGGCGTCTATTATCCGACCGGCGGCGCGATCTGCCGTCTGGTGAACAAGGGACGTAAGGACCACGGGCTGCGCTGCTCGGTCGAATCCACCGGCGGCTCGGTCTACAACATCAACACCATCCAGGCCGGCGAGCTGGAATTCGGCGTCGCCCAGTCGGACGTGCAGTTCAACGCCTACAACGGTGAAGAGCAGTTTGCCGACAGCGGCGCCTTCTCGGATCTGCGGGCGGTGTTCTCGGTCCATCCCGAGCCCTTCACGGTCGTGGCCCGCAATGATGCCGACGCCACCGAATTTGAACAGCTGTTCGGCAAGCGCGTGAACATCGGCAACCCCGGTTCGGGCGGCCGCGCCACCATCGAGGTGCTGCTGGAAGCCATGGGCAAATCCACTGGTGATTTCTCGCTGGCCACCGAGTTGAAGGCCGCCGAACAGTCGGCAGCCCTGTGTGACAACCAGATCGACGCCATGGTCTATGCCGTGGGTCACCCCTCTGGCTCGATCCAGGAAGCCACCACGGCCTGTGACAGCACCATCGTGAATGTTTCCGGCCCGGTGATCGACCAACTGGTTGCGGAAAAGCCTTACTTCCGCAAGGCCACCATCCCCGGCGGCATGTATCGCGGCAATGACGCGGACATCGAGACCTTCGGTGTGGGCGCGACCTTCGTGACCTCGACCGCTGTGTCGGACGAAACCGTCTACCAGCTGGTCAAGGCGGTCTTCGAAAACTTCGACGACTTCAAGAAGCTGCACCCGGCCTTCGCCAACCTGAAGAAGGAAGAGATGGTCAAGGACGGTCTTTCGGCACCGCTGCATCCCGGCGCCGAGAAATACTACAAGGAACAGGGCCTGATCGAGTAACCTCGAAGGACCGACCTGAAACCGGGCGCCACGGTGCCCGGTTTTCTTCCATCTGACGAAGCCAGGGGATTGCAGCATGAGTGACTCGTCTAATCGTCCGTTGTCGGAAGAGGAACTTCAGGAGCTAGTCTCCTCGTCCGATTCCGGTGCCCGCAACCCCGTCGGCTGGGTTGGCTCGATGCTTGCGCTGACCGCGCTGATCTGGTCGATCTTCCAGGTTCTTCTGGCCTCGCCCGTGGCGAATTACATTCTGCCCAGCGATCTCATCAACAACTCGCGCCAGATCCATCTGGCCTTCGCGATGTTCCTGGCGTTTATGGCTTACCCGGCCCTGAAATCCAGCCCGCGCCACTACATTCCCGTTCAGGACTGGGTGTTTGCCATCGGCGGCGCCTTCCTGTCGCTTTACGGGTTCTTCTTCTACGCCAAGATCGTGCAATCGGGCGGTCTGGCCGACAACGTGGACAAATGGTTCGCCCTGCTCGGCATCATCCTGTTGTTCGAGGCCGCGCGCCGCGCGCTTGGCCCGGCGATGGCGATCATCGCGACGATCTTCATGGCGTATGTGTTCTTCGGATCTGCCGGCTGGGTGCCGGAAGTGATCCGCTGGAAGGGCGCCTCGCTGCAAAAGGCCATGAGCCACATGTGGATCACGTCGGAAGGGGTGTTCGGCATCGCGCTCGGGGTCTCGACGAAATTTGTGTTCCTCTTCGTGTTGTTCGGGGCGCTGCTGGATAAGGCGGGCGCGGGCAACTATTTCATCAAGATGGCCTTCGGCGCCCTGGGCCACCTGAAGGGCGGCCCGGCCAAGGCCGCCGTGGTCGGCTCTGCCGCCACCGGCCTGATCTCGGGGTCGTCCATCGCCAACGTGGTGACCACCGGCACATTCACCATTCCGCTGATGAAGCGGGTCGGGTTCTCGTCGGAACAGGCGGGGTCGGTCGAGGTGGCCTCTTCGGTCAACGGCCAGATCATGCCGCCGGTCATGGGGGCCGCGGCCTTCCTGATGGTGGAATACGTCGGCATTTCCTATGTCGAAGTCATCACCCACGCCTTCCTGCCCGCCGCGATCAGCTATATCGCGCTGGTCTATATCGTCCATCTTGAGGCGGTGAAGCGCAACATGCCGACGCTCGGCAACAAGGTGACCTCGACCGGGCGCACCGTTCTGGGCATGGCCCTGTTCTTCGCCGGCTTCGCGGCCATCTGCTACGGAGTGAAATACCCGGTCGGCTGGATCGCTGCCGCCGTGCCCGAGGGGGCCGGCTGGATCCTGGCGGCGATGGTGTGCCTGGCCTATTTCGCGCTGCTGTATCTGGCTGCGCAAGGCCCGGACCTTGTGCCGGATGATCCCAACGCCGAGCAGGTGGAACTGCCGGTGGTGTCCGAGATCTACAAATCCGGCCTCTACTACCTGCTGCCGATCATCGTGCTGGTCTACTTCCTGATGATCGAACAGAAATCACCGGGCCTCTCGGCCTTCTGGGCAACCTCGCTGTTGTTCGTGATCCTGCTGACCCAGCATCCGTTGAAAGCGATCATGCGGGGCAAGGGCGACGTTGCCGGCGCAGGTCTGAACGGGGTGCTGGATCTGATCCAGGGCATGATCGACGGCGCCCGCAACATGATCGGCATCGGTCTGGCGACCGCGACCGCCGGCATCATCGTCGGCACCGTGACCCTGACCGGCATCGGACAGGTGATGGCCGACCTTGTCGAGTTCGTCTCGGGCGGCAATCTGGTGCTGATGCTGATCTTCGTGGGCATCCTGTCGCTGATCCTGGGCATGGGTCTGCCGACCACGGCCAACTACATCGTCGTCAGCTCGTTGATGGCGGGGGTCGTGGTGGAACTGGGCGCGCAATCTGGGCTGATCGTGCCGCTGATCGCCGTGCACCTCTTCGTCTTCTACTTCGGGATCATGGCGGATGTGACGCCACCTGTGGGACTGGCGAGTTTCGCGGCGGCGGCCGTGTCGGGGGGCGATGCCATTCGCACCGGCTTCATCGCCTTCTTCTACAGCCTGCGCACCATCGCGCTGCCCTTCGTGTTCATCTTCAACACCGACCTGCTGCTGATCGATGTGGGATGGATACAGGGGATATTGGTCTTCGTGATCGCGACAATAGCCATACTTGTATTCACGGCGGGCACCATGGGCTGGTTCATGACCAAGAACCGGATCTACGAAAGCGTCGTGCTGGTGTTCATCGCCTTTGCCCTGTTCCGCCCAGACTTCTTCATGGATCGGTTGATGCCGGCCTTTGACGACATCCCGCCGGCACAGCTGGAAACGGCGATGGATAGCGCCGCGGTCGGCGACTCGGTGCGGATCGAGGTGGCCGGACCGGACTTCCTGACCGGAGAGCCGAAGTCCACGGTGCTGGTCCTGCCGGTCGAAGGCGACGGCGTTCCGGGTGTGGAGCGGCTGGAAAACCTCGGGATCGTCCTGACCCCCGAAGGCGACCAGATGCTTCTGGAAGAACCATTCTTTGGCACGCCCTACGCCGACGTGATGGGCGGCTTCGACTTCTACGGCGACACACCTGTGGTTGTCGCTTCGGCCCGCGCCGCGGCCAGCCAGCTGCCCAAGGAGTTGATCTTCATCCCGGCCTTGCTGCTGCTGGCCGGGGTGGTCTTCCTGCAAAGGGGGCGTGCAGCCCGGCTAGAGGAGAACCCGGCATGAGCAACATCGTTCTGTGTGCGCTGGATGTGAGCCAGCCTGAGCATGAAAAACCCGTCCTGTTGCGCGCGGCACAGATCGCGCGTCTGGACGGGGCGCGGCTGGACGTGATGACCGTGGTGCCCGATTTCGGCGCCTCGGTGGTCGGCAGCTATTTCAGCCCGGACTTCCACGAAAAGGCGATCGAGAAGGCGCAGGCCGACTTGTCGGCCTATGTCACCGAGGTGCTGGGCGCGGAAGTGGATCACGAGGTGCGCCACATCGTGGCCACCGGATCGGTCCATGAAGAGGTTCTGCGCGCCGCCGGCGCCGACAAGGCCGGGGTCATCGTGATCGGATCGCATCGCCCGACTCTGCGTGATTACTTTCTGGGCCCGAATGCGGCGCAAGTGGTTCGTCATTCGACATGTTCGGTCTTCGTGGTGCGGGGCGACTGAAAAACCCCACGGTCTGTCTTGGCCTCAACGTCCCAGAGCGATAGCACTGGGACAAACCCGACTGTGAGGCCACATGAACATTCGTGACGTATTTCACTTCGCCGCCCTGACAGCCCTTGTCGGCTGGTTTCTGGTGGTTGGGGGCGGGGTATTGCTGCCGCTGGTCGTCGCGGTGATGCTGACCTACGTTCTGATCGGTGCCTCGCAGGGGCTGCGCAAGCTGCCGGGGTTGTCGCTGCTCCCGATCTGGTTTTCCTACGTGATGGCACTGACCCTGTTCGGGCTGGCGCTGGTGACGATCAGCCTGATCGCGGTGTCCAATCTGCGCGACATCGCCCGCACGGCCCCCGATTCCCAGGACAATATCCTCGCCCTGGCCGGGCGCATCGGCAGCATGTTCGGGATCGAGGACACGCCGTCGTGGGACACGCTGCTGGCCCTGACGCTGGACCGGCTGGACGTGCCCGACATGTCGCTGCACCTGTTGTCCTCGGTGGCCTCGGCGGGCGGCTATGTGGTTCTGATCGGCACCTACATGGTGTTCATGGTGGCCGAACGCGGGCCGATGACCGTGAAGATCGAAATGGTGCTTCCCGACACCACCGAACGCGGCAATGCGCGCCATGTGTTCGACCAGATCAACGATCAGATCGTCACCTATCTGTCCACAAAGACACTGATCAACGCCATTCTCGGCATCGTTTCCTACGCGCTGATGTGGCTGATGGGGATGGACAATGCCGTTTTCTGGGCCTTCTTTGTCGCCATCTTCAACTATATCCCCTACGTCGGCTCGCTGATCGCGGTCGTGGTGATCGTCTTCTACCGGGCGCTGATGACTGGCGACTTCGGGGTGATCCTGACCACCGTGGTGCTGCTGACCGCCGCGCAGGTCTATGTCGGCAACTGGCTGGAACCGCGCGTGATGAGCCGGTCGCTGAACCTCAGCCCGCTGACGGTGCTGGTGGCCTTGGTGGTCTGGGGGTCGCTCTGGGGGCTGCCGGGGGCGATCATCGCGGTGCCGATGACCTCGATCGTGATGATCATTCTGGCCTCGTTCAAATCGACACGGGCGGTGGCGGTTTTGGCCTCGCGCGATGGCGAGATCACCTGACGCCTAGAAGTTCGGTTTCACACCGGGCAGGTTCAGGGCGGTGACCAGGTCGCGGACCTCTTGCCGGGCGGCGATGTTGGACAGGCTGAGGGAACCGCCGCCGGTGTCGCGCAGATCCAGCAGGGTCAACCCGCGCGGAAACAATTCGCGGAAGATCACCCGTTCGGCAAAGCCCGGCGCCACGCGAAAGCCGATCCGCCGGGACAGGTCGTTCAGCGCATCGCCCACACGCTTCTTGTTGTGCATCTGCTGGCGGCCCATCCGGTTGCGGATGACCAGCCAGTCGATGGGCTTCAACCCGGCCTGCGCGCGCAACTGTCGGGCGTTCCAGACCATCTCGGAATAGACCGAGGGGCCGCTGATCTGGCCGGTGGCCGGATCGTGCCGGGCCAGCAGGTCGAAATCGACGAAACTGTCATTCAGGGGCGTGATCAGCGTGTCGGCCATTGAATGCGCCAGCTGGCTCAGCCTTGTATGGCTGCCGGGACAGTCGATCAGGATGTAATCGACCTTGTCGTCCAGTTCGGTGATTGCCGCGTCCAGCCGCAGGTCATAGACGTTCTGGCCTTCGGGCACATGGGCGCGGTCGATCTCGGGCAGGGGCAGATACAACGGGATCGGCAGATGCAGACCTTCGCGGGCGCAGTAGCCCTGCCGGTTCTCGACATAGCGCCCGAACGAGCGTTGCCGCAGGTCAAGATCCAGCCCGCCCACGCGATAGCCCATCCGCACCAGCGCGGTGGCCAGATGCATGGTGGTCGTGGACTTGCCCGAGCCGCCCTTTTCGTTCCCCACCACGATGATATATGCCACCCGAACCTCCGGTCCGTCTTACTGCCCTTGCCCCTTTTGGGGTTTGGTCAACCTATATGTTGTGCAGCGGGACTTGGGAAGCACGGAACCGAACGCGATGGGGCCGCGATGGCATCGAGGCCCGAAAAGCGTCGATTCCGCAGCCTGTCAGCCCGAATGGGCGACCAGCCGTGCCACGGCGCGATCCATGGGCTGCATCGCCGCCATCCGCATCGAAATGGCATTAGCCCGGTCGCGATACGCGGGGTCGTCCAGAACCGAGGTGATGGCATCGCGGATGCGGCTTGGGTTGGGATCCGGCACCGACAGTCCGGCGCCCGAGGCTTGCAGGGAGCGGGCGTTGACCGGCTGATCGGCGAAAAGCGGGATTACGACCTGCGGCAGACCGGCGGCAAGGCAGCCCAGATAGGTGCCCGACCCCCCGTGGTTCACCACCACCGAGGCCACGGAGAACACCTTGGTCTGCGGCACGAATTCGGCGACCTGAACATTGTCGGGGATCGTTCCCAGCAGCGACGGATCCATGATCGGCCCGGTGGTCAGAAGCGCCTGCACCGGCAGGGTCGCCACGGCTTCCAGAAGCTGGCGGTACACTGCCTGCACCTTTTCGCTGCGGCCCGACACCGTGCCGAGCGTCAGGTAGATCAGCGGCGTGCCCTCCGCAGGCATCCAGCTTTCGTCCCCGTGAAGCGGCGTGGTGGCCGGTCCGTCCGGGGCCACGAACATCGGTTTCAGTGTCTGGGTCGCCAGTCCGGCGGTGTCCAACTCGGGCGGGAAGGGCGTCACGATCGGCTCCTCGGTCCAGACCCGCCAGTTTGCCCGTGGCACCCCGAAGCGGTTTCGCAGGCCATTGATGGCAATGTCGGCCTCGGGCCGGAACAGCTCCAGCAAGCCGCTGGCAGTGATCGAAACGCAGGCGGTGGGAATGCTGGCCTTTTCCCCGGCAATGAGCCCGGAGTAATCCATGGACTCGCGCACGATCAGATGTGGTTGCCAGTCCGCAACCTTGTCCAGAAGCACTGGAAGATAGGCCTCGGGCCAGACCCGGCCGAACATCTCCCGAAAGGCAATCGGCATGACCTCATCGGGGCCGCAGGCATCCAGGGCCGCCCATGTCGGCGCGGCGGCCTCCTTGGTGGGCTCGGGCATCGGCGCGAGGGAGAAACCGTGCTTCTCGATCTTGTCGCGCAGGTTTTGAGTCGTGGCGTAGCAGACCTCGTGACCGGCGGCTTGCAGTGCGCGGGCATAGGGGATCGTCGGATTGATATGGCCCGCCAGCGGCGTGCTGGTAACCAGAATTCGTCGCGGCGCGGTGGGCATGGACATGATCCTTCTGGGCCAATCCGGCGAGCCTAGCAGCCACGGGGTGGGGGGCATAGCCGCATTTCCCCCACCTGCTGCCCAAAAGAAAACGCCCGCGGCGGAACCACGGGCGTTTCATCATTCGGATGCGACAGAGGCTTAGAAGCCCAGGCCTTCGTATTTCTTCTTGAACTTCGACACGCGGCCGCCCTGGTCCATCAGGCGGGTGGTGCCGCCGGTCCATGCCGGGTGCGAGCTGGGATCGATGTCCAGCGACAGGGTGTCGCCTTCGCTGCCGTAGGTCGACTGCATCTTGATGATGGTGCCGTCGGTCATCTTGACGTCGATCATGTGATAATCGGGGTGAATGTCTTTGCGCATGATACCCGTCCTTATGCTTCGGCACCGGCCTTGGCGGCCAGCGGCTTGTAGTTGGTCTTTTCAGCGATACGGGCCGACTTGCCGCGACGTGCGCGCAGGTAGTACAGCTTGGCGCGGCGCACCTGGCCACGGCGGACCACTTCGATGTTGTCGATGTTGGTCGAATACAGCGGGAACACACGCTCCACGCCTTCGCCGAACGAGATCTTGCGAACGGTGAACGAACCGGCGATGCCTTTGCCGTTCTTGCGCGCGATGCAGACGCCTTCGTAGTTCTGCACGCGGGTCCGCGACCCTTCGGTCACCTTGTAGCCCACGCGAATGGTGTCGCCGGGTTTGAAATCGGGGATGCTCTTGTCAAGCTGAGCGATTTGCTCGGCTTCAAGCTGTGCGATCAGATCCATCGCAATCTTCCTTTTCCTGTGCGGTTCGATCCGCAACGTGATGCCCCCTCAGAGCTCTTGGTCTCCGTCCGGGTCCTTACCGTGGGTTTCACAGTAAGCCCGCCAGAGGTCAGGGCGGCGTTCCTTGGTCAGCCTTTCGGCCTGCTCCTGTCTCCAGGCGGCGATGTTCGCGTGGTGTCCGGAAAGGAGAATCTCCGGGACTTTGCGGCCGTTCCAGTCGACAGGTTTCGTATATTGCGGGTGTTCCAGAAGTCCGGTGGAAAAGGATTCCTCTTCGACCGAGGCCTGATTCCCCAGCACGCGGGGTATAAGACGGACTGTCGCATCGATCAAGGCCGTCGCGGCAATCTCTCCGCCAGTCAGGACGAAATCGCCGATCGAGACCTCTTCGACGCCATAGGCATCCAGAACCCGCTGGTCGTAGCCCTCGAAACGACCGCACAGCAGGGTCAGGCCTTCGGCCTGCGACAGCCGTTGCGCCATCGCCTGATCGAAGGGTCTGCCGCGTGGCGACATGGCCAGCACCGGCCAGCGCGCCGGGTTGCGCGGGGTGCCGCGCGCGGCCTGATCCAGCGCCTTGGCCAGCACGTCGGGGCGCAGCACCATGCCGGCGCCGCCGCCCACCGGCGTGTCATCGACGTTGCGGTGACGGCCTTCGCCGAAAGGGCGCAGGCCGATGGTTTCCATCTGCCACAGCCCGTCCTTCAGGGCCTTGCCGGTCAGCGAGGCCGCAAGGATGCCGGGAAACACTTCCGGAAACAGGGTCACGATCTTGGCGGTCCAGACCCCGGCCAGCGTGTCGGCACCCCCCATCAGGTCTTGTGGGACCAGCGTCGTCTGGATGCTCTTGCGCCGGTGCGAGCGGGTCGGGCCGGTCATGCGGTCTTGCCCTTGTCGTCGGGATCGGGAAACAGCCCCTCGGGCGGGTCGGCGATGATCCGGCCCGCGCCCAGATCGACGGTGGGCACATGCGCCAGCGTAAAGGGCAGCAGAACGCTGTCGCGCAGGCCGGCGCCGCGCACTTCCAGCAGATCGGTGGCACCGTGGTTGTGCACCGCGGTCACCTTGCCCAGCAGCCCGCCGCCGGTGTCCAGCACCTCAAGCCCGATCAGGTCGGTGTGATAATATTCGTCGTCGGGCAGGCCGGGCAGGCGGTCGCGTGGGGCATACAGGCGTGTGCCTTTCAGCGCATCGGCCTGCTCTTTGGTCGACACGCCGCCCAGACGCCCGGTCAGCCCGTTCTTGACCTGTCCGGTCAGGCGTAGCGTGTAGGTCTGCCGGCCGTCCTCGGACAGCAGCGGCGCATAGTCGGCGATGGCTTCCGGCTCGGCGCAGAAGCTTTTCAGCCGCACTTCGCCGCGCACGCCATAGGCGCCCGAAAGGGCGCCGACGCAGATCAGGTCGTCCTTGCGCGCCATCTATTGCGCTCCCATGCAGAAGCCGCGCGGATCGACCGAGCCGCCCGCGTTCAGGCAGCGTTCCATCGCGGTGACGCGTTCGTATTCCGAGCCCGCGTACAGGCCCGCGCCGAACATCACGACATAGAGAATGAGACGGATCATGAGGGTCCTCCGCGCCGGGTCATAGAGTTTCCAGTGGCGGCAGGCTCCGCCGCGTTTCCCAGCCGGCTTTTTCCAGCTCGGGATCGGTGCCGTCATCTTCCGGCCAGCCGATGCAAAGATAGGCGACCAGTTCCCAGGTCTCGGGCATGTTCCAGTCCCGGCACAGGGCCGGTGCATCCAGGATCGACACCCAGCCGACGCCCAGCCCTTCGGCCCGTGCCGCCAGCCAGAACTGCATGATCGCGCAGACCACCGAATAGCGGCGCATTTCGGGCATGGTGCCCGCGCCCAGCCCGGCGCCCTGCGCCGTGGCCTCGTCACAGAACACGGCGATCTGTTCGGGCGCCATGTCCATGCCGCTGAGTTTCAGGCCGGCATAGGTGGCCGCCTTGTCGCCATCATAGCCGCCCAGGGCGGCCGCGTTGGCGGCGGTGAAATTGCGGCGCGCAGAGTCCCGTGCCGGACCGGATGCGATCCGGCGCAGGCGCCACGGCTGCGACAGCCCCACGGACGGGGCCAGGGTGAAGCTCTGCAGGCAGCGGTCCAGCACGCACCCATCAACGGGGTCGCTGCGGAAGCGGCGCACATCGCGCCGCCAGCGCATCAACTCCGCCAGGTCGTGCCGGAAGCTGTCCGAGAACTGCACCCCCAAGCGCCCGCTTATTCCGCGGAGGCTTCTTCCGGTGCCTCGGCGGCTTCGGCGGCCTTGGCAGCCTTTTGTTCGGCGCGATCCTGGGCTTTCTTGCCCGGAACGGCCTTCTTCAGGTTGGCGCGCTCTTTCTTGGCGACAACACCGGCGGCTTCCAGGAAGCGCGACACGCGGTCGGACGGCTCGGCGCCCTGGCTCAGCCAGTGCTGCACGCGCTCAATGTCCATTTTCACGCGATCTTCGCTGTCTTTCGGCAGCTGCGGGTTGTAGGTGCCCAGACGTTCGACGTAGCGGCCATCGCGCGGCATGCGGCTGTCGGCGGCAACGATGCGGTAGAAGGGGCGCTTTTTCGAGCCGCCACGGGCGAGACGGATTTTCATGGCCATTGTACTGTTCTCCTTTAAATGGCGTCTGTCAGGTGCGGGCACCTGTCATCTTTGGGGGCGATCCCGCTGGGATCACTTTTGTTGCTTCTTGTGGTGTCGGATGACTTCCTGAATGATGAAGTTCAGGAATTCCTTTGCGAAATCGGGGTCCAGGTCCGCCTCTTTCGCAAGGGCTTCTAGCCGTTCGATCTGCCGCGCTTCGCGGTCGGGATCGGACGGGGGAAGATCGTGTTCGGCCTTCAGCTTGCCCACCGCCTGGGTGTGCTTGAACCGCTCTCCCAGCGTGTAAACAAGGATCGCGTCCAGCCGGTCGATGCTGGCCCGGTGATCTTTCAGAAGCTCGGCGGCGCGAGTGGTGGCGTCGGTCATCGGGGGCCTCCGGAGACTGGGAAGATCGAGTAAATCAGGAAACGGGCGCGGGTCATGCGCGGCCCTCGGGGCCGGGGTGGCGATAGACCAGCTGTGGCGTGTCCGGTTTCGGCTGCGCCGCCTGCGGGTCGAGCGTGGCGCCCAACCTTTCGGCCACGGCGATCGAGCGCAGATTGTCCGGCTCGATGTAGCTGACAGCGGTGGACCAGCCCAGAACGTCATAGGCATGGCGACGGGCGGCACGGGCAGCCTCGGAGGCATAGCCCTGGCCTTCGGCGCCGTCGAACAGGATCCAGCCCAATTCGGTCTCGGGCCAGTCTGCGGGGAACCACGGGCCGACCATGCCGAAGCAGGTGTCATCGCCGGGGCGGGTCAGCGCCCACATGCCGAAGCCGCGGATCTGCCAATGCCCCAGGACCGACGCGAACTGCCGCCAGGCACCGCCCAGGTCCTTGCGCCCGCCCGCCATGGCGGCGCGGTCGGACATGGCCCAGCCCTGAAACGTCGGCCAGTCGTCCGGCGCGGGACGGCGCAGGATCAGGCGTTCGGTGGTCAGCGGCCCCATCAGGCCACGCCCTTCGCCAGATCGATGGCCGAGGGGTGACGCCAGATCTGCAGGGCGCCAAACATCGGATGATCCATGTCGCTTTCGTGCCAGGCCCCCATACGGGTGCAGACCTTGGCCGATCCGGCATTGGACGGGTCCACAAGGCTGATCGCCGTGGTCCAGCCACATTCGGCATAGGCCCAGTCGCGCACGGCGCGGGCGGCCTCGGTGGCGTATCCCTTGCCTTCGAACCCGGCAAACAGGCTCCAGCCCAGTTCCGGTTCCGGCCAGCCTTCGGGATTCCACGGCCCGGCATAGCCGGCCAGCTTGCCGGTGGCGGTTTCGGTCACGGCGAAATTGCCATAACCGCGCAGATGCCAATGGCCGAATTCCAGCCCGAACTGCCGCCAGGCCTCGTCACGGGTCTTCACCCCGCCCACGAAGCGCGAGCGGTCATCGGCATAGAAGGCCGCGAACCCGTCGAAGTCTTCGGGCGCAAAGCCGCGCAGCGTCAGCCGCGCGGTGGTGAGGGTCGGGATGTTCATTTCTTCTTTCCGAAGCCCGACAGTCCCGGCGGCAGACCGCCGCCGCCCAGACCCGGCATGCCGCCGGGCATCGAGCCCAGTTTCTGCTGGGCCGCCGCGATCTCGGCTTCCGAGGGCTGCTTGCCGCCGAACATGCCGCCGAGGTTCTTCAGCATGCCCTTTTTGCCCATCTTGCCCATCTTCTTCATCATGTCCGCCATCTGGCGGTGCATCTTCAGAAGCTTGTTCAACTCGGACACTTCCATGCCGGCCCCTGCCGCGATGCGCTTCTTGCGCGACGCTTGCAGAAGCTGCGGGTTGGCGCGTTCCTTCTTGGTCATGGACTGGATCAGGGCGATCTGGCGTTTGAGCACCTTGTCGTCCAGACCGGCGGCATCGACCTGTTTCTTGTATTTGCCCATGCCCGGCATCATGCCCATGACGCCTTCCATGCCACCCATCTTCATCATCTGCTCAAGCTGGTTCTTCAGGTCGTTCATGTTGAACTGACCCTTCTGGAACCGCTTCATCATGCGCTCGGCCTGTTCGGCCTCCAGCGTCTCCTGCGCCTTTTCCACAAGCGAAACGATGTCGCCCATGCCCAGGATGCGGCCAGCAACGCGGCTGGGGTGGAATTCCTCCAGCGCGTCGACCTTTTCGCCCAGACCGACGAACTTGATCGGCTTGCCGGTGACGGCGCGCATGGATAGGGCGGCACCGCCGCGCCCGTCGCCATCCATCCGGGTCAGCACGACGCCCGAGATGCCGATGCGCTGGTCGAAGTTCTCGGCGGTGTGCACCGCGTCCTGACCGGTCAGCCCGTCGACCACCAGCAGCGTCTCGCGCGGGTTGGCCACGTCGCGGACCTGTTCGACCTGGGTCATCAGCTCTTCGTCGATGGACAGGCGGCCGGCGGTGTCCAGCAGATAGACATCATAGCCGGCCAGCGTGGCCTGCTGCTTGGCCCGCTTGGCGATCTGCACGGCACTTTCGCCCTTGACGATGGGCAGGGTGTCAACGCCGATCTGATTGCCTAGGATGGCCAGTTGTTCCATCGCCGCCGGGCGGTTGGTGTCGAGCGAGGCCATCAGCACCCGCTTGCCGTTCTTCTCGGTCAGGCGCTTGGCCAGCTTGGCGGTGGTGGTGGTTTTACCCGAGCCCTGCAAGCCGACCATCAGGATCGGCGCCGGGATGGTGTCGATCTTCAGTGCGCCGGGGTTGGGATCGTCCCCCGCCAGCACCTGCACCAGTTCGTCATGGACGATCTTCACGACCTGCTGGCCCGGCGTCACCGACTTGGTGACTGCGGCCCCGGTGGCCTTCTTCTGCACGGCCTTGGTGAAATCGCGCGCCACGGGCAGCGAGACGTCGGCTTCCAGAAGGGCGACGCGAACCTCGCGCAGGGCGGTCTTGACGTCATCCTCGCTCAGCGCACCCTGCTTGGTCAGCCGGTCAAAGACGCCGCCAAGGCGTTCGGACAGATTTTCAAACATGCGCGTGGCACTCCTTGTCGTTCGGTTCCCAGCCGAGGCTCAAAGCACAAACGCGCCCACGGGCGCAACGCGCTGGTGGACGGCGATCCTGGCGAGGGCCAAGGACCGGAAGACTCACGGCTCCCGGAAGGTTTGCGCAGCAGATGGACCCTTGGGCGGGAAATGTCAAGCGAAGCCGGGGCCGGACGGCGAGGGGA
The DNA here is from genome assembly GCF_040689105.1 of Meridianimarinicoccus marinus. Taxonomy (NCBI): domain Bacteria; kingdom Pseudomonadati; phylum Pseudomonadota; class Alphaproteobacteria; order Rhodobacterales; family Paracoccaceae; genus Meridianimarinicoccus; species Meridianimarinicoccus marinus. The sequence continues at coordinate 165,698 of NZ_JBFBVU010000004.1, read as the reverse complement.
TCGGCGCGGGCCTGTGCTTTCGTATAGCGGGGCTACCTTAAATCCCGGAAGCGTAGGCTTTTGGTCGTCCGATTACCCTTCAGCAGAGGTGATCAGGACCGTGGCTGACCCTAGATCAACAGTATCGCAAGGACGTGGTTAACGAGTTGCCGCCGCACCGGGAAGACCCGGCGCCGGGTCCGATGTCACGCCTGCGCGATCCTCGTGCCGTCCTGGATTTCCGCCGCAACGCAGGGAGATCCGGGACCGTGGGCCGAGGCAGTGGTATCGAGGAAAGGGATCTGTCGCATGTTTGTCAGAAAGCTCAATGGACCGCGCGTCGTTCGCCTGCCAGATGGCGGCAGTATTTCGGTCGCCGATCTGCCCAATTCCGGCACCACGCGCTGGGTGGCCAGCCGCAAGGCTGTCGTTGCGAAAGCCGTGAAATACGGCCTGATCGCCGCCGACGAAGCCGTCGCCCGGTACGACCTGTCCCATGAAGAGCTTCAGGGCTGGATCGGGGCGATCGACCGCCACGGCGCCGCGGGGTTGAAGGTCACCCGGATGCACGACCTGCGGGCCGGCCACTAGCCCTTGAAATTTTCGCAACGGATTAACACATCTCTAGATAGCAATATGAATTGCGGTCGAAAGATGGGGAAGGAGACCCCATGAATATCTGTATCGTGTCCCAGAACCCCATGCTTGTGAAAAGCATCGAATTGATGCTGGCCGACAAGGCCTTCGGGATGTCCGTTGCGAAGTTTGACAGCACCCATACGCGCGCCTGTCCGGTGCCCGGTCTGGTGATCCTGGATTCGCATCTGCCCGCGTTGGAGATCCAGGGGTTCCACGCTTATCACGCCGCGCAACTGGCCAGCATCCCGGTTCTGGTGATCGTGGGTAACGATCCCGATCCCAATGTGCCCGAAGGATTCGACGGCGCCGACACGCTGGCCACTCCGTTTCACCGCGGCGACCTGCTGGCCCGGATCCATGCCAGCCAGCAAATCCGGCGCACCCATGGCAAGACCGCCAGGGTCGGGGCGTTGGTTCTGGACCTTGAGGCGCAGCAGGCCCGCATTGGCGAAATGCCGGTGCCGCTGACCGCAAAGGAATATGAGGTGCTGGAATATCTCGCCTTGCGAAAGGGCACGACCCTGACCAAGGAAATGTTTCTCGATCGTCTCTATGGCGGCATCGACGAGCCCGAGGTCAAGATCATCGATGTGTTCGTCTGCAAGATCCGGCGCAAGCTGAAGCAACTGACCGGCGGCGATCCGTTGATCCAGACCGTCTGGGGCCGTGGCTATGTCCTGCGCGATCCGGTCGAAGAGGCCGTCGTCCTGCCCCGGACGGTCAGAGCTGTCGTCTGACCGCCGGGCACGGACACGTCAGGCCGCGATCTTCGGAATGGCCGCAAAGGCTTTGGCCAGAGTTTCCTCGGGATTGCGGGCCAATTGGTCGGCGGCCACGATCTCGACCCGATCAAGGCCGATGAATCCCAGCACATGCCGCAGGTATCCGGTCATATGGTCGATGGGCGAGCCCACTTGCGTGCCGCCCGAGGCCACTGCCAGGACGACGCGTTTGCCCGTCAACAGGCCCTGCGGCCCGTCGGGGGTATAGCGGAAGGTGCGTCCGGCGCGGGCCACCAGATCGATCCAGGCCTTGAACACCGCCGGTGCATTGAAATTGTAGACCGGCACCCCGATCACGATGGTGTCGGCGGCTTCCAGTTCCGCAACCAGCGTATCGGACAGGGCCAGTTCGGCGCGTTGGGCGACGGTGCGCTCGGCCTCAGGCGTTGCATTGGCGATCACCCAGGTTTCGGACAGCAGCGGCAGGCCGGCCGACAGATCGCGGCGGATCACTTCGGTGCCAGGGCCAGAGAGTTGCGTGACGATCCGGGCGCTGAGGTCGCGGGTGACCGAGCCCTGCATGCGGGCGGAGCTGTCGATGTGCAGAATGCGGGTCATGGGGGTATCCTTTCGTTGTGTTGAGATACAGATAGACCTGCGCGCTGCTTGGGTGAATTCCAGCATTTCGCGCGCATGATGCGCATTATCGCACATTACCTTCAAGCCATTCCCCAACCTCTGCCCCTGAGCAATTGCGCTTGAGGGCCGCGGGCATGTGCGGTTCTATGGGGTCCGTCTGATCCTGACCGCAAGCGAGTGTAGCTGCCCATGTCCATCGATGCCTGGGATGAAATCCGCACGGCCTTTCATGTTGCCCGTCAAGGCACGGTGTCCGGCGCGGCGGCAGAACTGGGGGTGCATCATGCCACGGTCATCCGGCACATCGATGCGCTGGAAGCCCGCCTTGGCACCAAGCTGTTTCAGCGCCACGCGCGCGGCTATACCGCGACCGAGGCCGGGCAGGATCTGCTGCAGGTGGCGCAGGCCACCGACGATCAGTTCACGCAACTGGCCGGGCGCTTGCGCGGTCGTGGCGATTCGGTGACCGGCGAACTGGTGGTGACCAGCCTGCCGGGGCTGTCGCCGCTGCTGGTGCCTTCGATGGCGCGTTTCCTCGGCCAGCATCCGGATCTGACCCTGCGGTTTCTCACCGACGAGCGGGTGTTCCGGCTGGAATACGGCGAGGCGCATGTGGCGATCCGCGCCGGGGCGCAGGCCCCGGACGAGCCCGACAACGTGGTGCAAAGCCTCGCCAGTCTGCCCGCTGCCCTCTATGCCGCGCCCGCCTATCTGGAACGGTACGGCGCCCCCGAGTCCGATGCCGATCTGGAGCGTCACATCTTCATCGGCCCCGATCACGAGGACAGCCGCGCGCCGTTCTATCGCTGGCTGCGCACCGCCGTGCCGCGCGACCGGGTGCGGTTCCGCTGCACCGATGCCCGTGCCCTGAAGCACGCGATCCTGTCGGGGGCGGGGCTGGGCTTCCTGTCCTGCTGGGAGGTTCAGGAGATGCCCGATCTGGTGCAGGTGCTGCCGCCGCGTCCGGAATGGCAGTCGCGTCTGTGGCTGGTGACGCACGTGGACCTGCATCGCACGGTCAAGGTCCAGACCCTGCTGACCCATCTGAAGGCCGAGGCGCGGGGCTGGGATTTCGCCTAGCCCGGATCGGCCTCGGGCACCGGCGCCGACAGTTCCTGTTCCAGAAACCGCTCGAAGGCATCCAGGTTGACCGCCTCGAACTGGCCGAAGCTCTGCATCCAGATGCTGGCCTCGCGCAGGGCGTCGGGGTCCAGCTTGCACCATTTCACCCGGCCGCGTTTTTCCTGCGTGATCAGGCCGGCGCGGGTCAGGATCACCAGGTGTTTCGACACCGCCGCCAGCGACATCTCGAAGGGTTCGGCCACATCCGTGACCGCCATGTCGTCCTCCAGCAGCATCGACAGGATCGCGCGGCGCGTTGGGTCGGCAAGGGCCGAGAAAACCGTATCCAGGGACAGTGTCATGGCCGCAGACGATAGAAGGCGGCGGACCAAAGGCCAAGCGCATCCTCGGTCTGGACAAACCGCCGCGCCCGGCGCAGGGAGGGGGCAGGAGGGTCCGGCATGGAACTGCGCTATTGGCTGGTGATCTTCGCCCTCGGCATCGGCTGGGGCGGATCGTTCTTCTTCAACGAGATCCTTCTGCGCGAAATCGGGCCGCTGTCGGTGTCGCTGGTGCGTGTCGGCTTCGGCGCCTTGGGCTGCTGGATCTGGATAGCCGCCCGTCGCATCCCGGCGCCTTTCCCGAAAGAACTGGCTGGGGCCTTGCTGATCTTCGGCGCCATTCAATACGCGCTGCCGCTGACCTTCTATCCGCTGGCCCAGCAGGGCATCACCAGCAGCGCGGCGGGCATCATCAACGCGGCCACCCCGATCTGCGCAGTGATCTTCGGGCATTTCCTGCCGGGCGGCGAACGCGCCACGAAGGTCAAGAGCCTCGCGGTGCTGCTGGGCTTTGCCGGGATCCTTGTCCTGATGCTGCCGGCGGCGCGCGGTGACGGGGTCAATGCGCTGTGGGGGCTGCTGGTCGCGCTTCTGGCGCCGGTCTGCTACGGGATCGCCGTCAACTATCTTCGTAAGTTTCAGGGCATGGACCGGGTGGTGCTGACCGCCTGGTCGGCGACCATCGGCACGGCGATGATCCTGCCGGTGTCGCTGACGCTGGAAGGGCTGCCGGTGATGCACCGGCCCGAGACCTGGGCGGCGGCCCTGATCATCGGGTTCGTGCTGACATCGGCGGCCTTCATCACCCTGTTCTGGCTGGTCCCCAAGGTTGGGGCGACGGCGGCGTCGACCATCACCTTCATCGCCCCGATCTCGGCGGTGGTGCTGGGGGTCTTCGTCCTGAAGGAACGGCTGGAGCCCGAGCACCTTATGGGCATGGGGATCATTTTCGTGGCGTTGCTGATTCTCGACGGGCGGCTGGCGAAATGGCTGGGGCGCGGCAAGCTGGCACGGTGACGGCGCGACCGCAGAAATTATCTCCCCTGCATGAGCATCCTTACTCCCATCCCGCCCTCCGTACCCTGGTATTCCAGGGTTCTTCTGAAGCTGCCGGTGATCGGCTGGCTGGCGCGCGACATTCTGTTCGGCCATCGCGAGAACACCTGGTACGCGCTGGCAATCGTGGCCACGGTCTGGATCCTGGCAATTTCCACCTGGGGGTTGGTCGCCTTTGCCGTGCCCTTCGTGGCCTCGGTGCCGCTGTGTTTCGTGATGCTGCTGCTGATTTCGCGCGGGTGATCTTCGAAACACAGCAAGGGGCAGGGCGTTCCCCCGTGCCCCAATTTGCAGGTCTGAGGGGCGCTAACGGCGCTTCAGGGGGTGTTCCTCAACCGCGTGGTTGAATATCCCGCAGGTGCGGCACATGTGTCGCAGAGGGCGCATCCCGTTGAATCAAAAGGGTTTTGACAGAGTCGATTGGCTTTGACTTTGGCGTCCCCCCTGCCTAGGTTCCGCCTCGAACCTGAAGGGGAATTGTATGGCCGAGGAGTCCGAGCGGGAAAAGCTCAGACAACTGGAAGCGCGGATTGACGCCGCGAAACAGGCTGGCGGCACAAGCAAACCCCATCAGGAAGAGCATTATTCGCAGGCCCAGATGGGTTGGCGCATGGTGATCGAGCTTGTGGCCGGTCTGGGGATCGGCTTCGGCATCGGGTACGGGCTGGACACCCTTCTGGGGACCATGCCGATACTGATGGTGCTGTTTGTATTTTTGGGGCTGGCGGCCGGTGTGAAGACGATGATGCGCACCGCCGAAGAGTTCCAGACCGCGCGGAAGGCCGAGGCCGCCGCGAAAACCGATCCGCCCGACACGGGCGACTGAACAACGACCCGCGTCAGCGACGCGGACAGGCGAGAGGGACGACAACGTGGCAACGGAAGCACCAGCCGAAGGCGGTCTTGTTTTTCACCCCATGGACCAGTTTATCGTCAAACCCCTGTTCGGGGATGGCGCGGTGCACTGGTATACGCCCACCAACGTGACCCTGTGGCTGGCCCTGACCGTGGCCGCCATTGCCGCCCTGCTGGTGCTGGGCACCCGTGACAGCAAGATCGTTCCCGGCAAGACCCAGTCGATTGCCGAACTGGCCTACGGCTTTGTCTACAAGATGGTGGAAGATGTCGCCGGCAAGGATGGCGTGCGCTACTTCCCCTACATCATGACCCTGTTCATGTTCATCGTCTTCGCCAACTTCCTTGGCCTGCTCCCGATGTCCTTCACCACCACCAGCCACATCGCCGTGACCGCGGTTCTGGCGCTGGCGGTGTTCGTGACCGTGACCGTTCTGGGCTTCGTCAAGAACGGCGCCGGTTTCCTGGGCCTGTTCTGGGTGTCCTCGGCACCGCTGGCGCTGCGCCCGGTGCTGGCGCTGATCGAAGTCATCTCGTACTTCGTGCGCCCGGTCAGCCACTCCATTCGTCTTGCGGGCAACATGATGGCCGGCCACGCGGTGATCAAGGTGTTCGCGGGCTTCGCTGCGATTGCCGCGATCTCGCCGATCTCGGTCCTGGCCATCACCGCCATGTACGGGCTCGAAGTTCTGGTGAGCTTCATCCAGGCCTATGTCTTCACGATCCTGACCTGCGTCTACCTGAAGGACGCCCTGCACCCGCATCACTAAGCGGCGCCGGGATCGAACAACCGAAACACCAACTTATACCTGCCAATTCCAACGTAAGGAGAACACGACATGGAAGGCGATATCGTACAAATGGGTGCATACATCGGCGCTGGTCTGGCCTGCATGGGCATGGGCGGCTCCGCGATGGGTGTGGGCAATGTGGCCGGCAACTTCCTGTCTGGCGCCCTGCGCAACCCGTCGGCTGCTGCCGACCAGACCGCGACCCTGTTCATCGGCATCGCGTTCGCGGAAGCTCTGGGGATCTTCTCGTTCCTCGTTGCCCTTCTGCTGATGTTCGCCGTCTGATCCACCCGGACCCATCCTTACGACCGGGCGGGGCGCCGACGCGTTGCCCTGCCCGTGTAAGTCTCTAGGTTCCAGGAGGACGACATGGCCGACACCAAGCATGTTGCCGCAGATGCGGCACACGGGGGTGGGCACGCAGCCGAAGCGGCAGGAATGCCGCAGCTGGAATTCGCGCATTTCCCGAACCAGATCTTCTGGCTCATTATCGCGCTTGGCGCGATCTACCTGATCCTGTCGCGCGTGGCGCTGCCGCGCATCGCGGCCATCCTGGCAGACCGTCAGGGGACGATCACCAACGACATTGCTGCCGCCGAAGAGCTCAAGCTCAAGGCGCAGGAAGCTGAAACGGCTTATCAGAAGGCCCTGGCCGATGCGCGCGCCGAAAGCGCCCGTATCACTGCGGAAGCCCGTGCCGCCATTCAGGCGGACCTGGACGATGCGATTGCCAAGGCGGATGCCGAGATCTCGGCGAAAACCGCGGACTCGGAAGCCCGGATCGGCGAGATTCGCGCCGGGGCCGTGGAAAGTGTCGAACTGGTGGCCAAGGACACCGCCGCCGCTCTGGTGGCTGCCCTGGGTGGCACCAGCGATGACGACGCCGTGAACGCCGCGGTTTCCGCGCAGCTGAAAGGGTAAGCCATGAAACGACTGAGCCTTGCCTTTGCCGCTGTCGTTGCTGCCAGCCCCGCGCTGGCCGCCAGCGGTCCGTTCTTCTCGCTGCACAACACCAACTTCGTGGTGCTGCTGGCGTTCCTGCTGTTCATCGGCGTGCTGGTCTACTTCAAGGTGCCGGCGCTGCTGGGCGGCTTGCTGGACAAGCGCGCGGACAACATCCTGTCCGATCTGGACGAAGCCCGTAACCTGCGGGAAGAAGCCCAGACGCTGCTGGCCTCGTACGAGCGCAAGCAGAAAGAGATGCAGGAGCAGGCCGCGCGCATCGTCGCCGGTGCCAAGAAAGAAGCTGAAGCGGCAGCCGAACAGGCCAAGGAGGATCTGAAGGTCTCCATCGCCCGTCGTCTGCAGGCGGCCGAGGACCAGATCGCGTCGGCGGAAGCCAACGCGGTGAAAGAGGTCCGCGACCGTGCGATCACCGTGGCGGTTGCCGCGGCTCGCAACGTGATGGCCAAAAACACCAGCGCCGAGGCGGTTTCGGCCAGCATCGACGCCTCGATCGACGAAGTGTCTGCCAAGCTGCACTGAGCGGTTTGCGACATGCGATCTCGTGAAACCCGGCCACTGGCCGGGTTTTTCGTTTGCGGGTCAGTTGGGTCAGCCCTTGCGCCCGGCGGCCCGTTCTTCCTGATGCGCCAGCCGTTGCGCGGCGATGGCTTCATTGTCACGGGCGCGGCCCTCGTCCCGCAGGGTGGTCTCGACAAACCGCAGATGCGCCTCGACCGCTGCGCGCGCGGCATCGGGATCGCGGGCCTGCAGGGCGCTGTTGATGGCCTTGTGCTGCTGCAACAGCTGTGCGCGGACCGTGTGCTGACGGAACATCGCCTGGCGGTTGTAGAACACCCCCTGCCGGAGCAGGTCGAACATCGACCGCATCATGTGCAGCAGGATGACGTTGTGGCTGGCTTCCAGGATCGACAAGTGAAATTCCGCGTCCAGTGTGGCCTCTTCGGTGCGATCGCGCTTGGCATGGGCCGCTTCCATCCGGCGATAGACCGTGTCGATCACCGCAAGGTCGGTATCCGAGCCCAGCCGCGCCGCGCGGGCGGCGGCCATGGCCTCAAGCTCGCGCCGGAATTCCAGATAGTCGAAGACGGCGGTTTCATTGGAGGCAAAGAGGTCGATCAGCGCCGGTGCGAAGGCCGAGCCCAGAACCTCGGCCACAAAGATCCCGGCCCCGGCGCGGCGGGTCAGAAGGCCCCGCTCCGACAACTCGGCGATGGCGTCGCGCAGGGTTGGGCGCGAGACCCCCAGCCGTTCGGCAAGCTCCCGTTCGGGAGGCAGGCGCTCTCCGGGACGCAGGATGCCGCGCAGTATCAGATCCTCGATCTGGCGGATTATCGAGGCGGAAACCGTTGCGTGGTCGATGCGGCGGAACGTCAAGGGCGGGCCTTTCACTCTGGTCAAAGGGTATGACCGGTGCGGCCCGCCCGCAAGACGCGTCAGGTGGTGGGGCGGATGACGACCTCGACCCGGCGGTTCTGGGCACGGCCTTCGGCCGAGAGGTTCGACGCGATGGGCGCATCCTCGCCCCGTCCAATGGCGGTCAGGCGGTTGCCCGCGACACCGGCGCCGACCAGCACCGAAGACACCGCGCCCGCGCGCCGCGCCGACAGGTCGAAGTTGTAGCTTGCCGCGCCGGTGTTGTCGGTATGGCCGATGATCTGAATCGTGGTGTCGGGATAACGCTGCAGGTTGGCTGCCAGAGTGCGCAGTTCGGCCTTCTGGCTTTCGGCCACGGCGGCGCTGTCCACGGCGAACAGGATGTCCTGCGGGAAGTTCACCAGCAGCTTGTCGCCCTGGTTTTCCACGGTGATGCTGTCGCCCAGCTGCTGGTCCAGCTCGGCGGCCTGCCGATCCAGTGCGTTGCCGATGGCCGCGCCCACGGCGGCCCCGGCCACGGCGCCGACCGCGGCCTTGCCGCCGTTGCCCCCGGTGACAGGTCCGGCCAGAAGCCCCCCCGCCACACCGCCGATGATCGCGCCGGTGGTGGCATTGCGGTTGCCGGACCCGGTGGCTTGTTCATAGGCCGGGGTACAGGCGGTCAGGGCCAGTGCGAGGGTCAGAAGTCCGGCGCCTTTGGCGGCGGTCGGGATGCGGGTGGGGAACATGGGTTTGCCTCTGCTCGTTTTCTTTGCCGCCAATATGGCGAAACCGGGCAGAATTGCGAGTCAGGCTTGCGTGAACTCGGCGTCTCTCCGCGCACTTTCCCAGGCCAGGATGGCGCGCTTGACCGGCAGCCCCCAGTGATAGCCGCCAAGGGCACCGGATTTGCGCAACGCCCGGTGGCAGGGGATCAGCAGGCTGATGGGGTTGCGCCCCACGGCGGTGCCCACGGCCCGCTGCGCGTTGGGCTTGCCGACCACACGGGCAATGTCGGAATAGGTGGTCACTTGGCCCGAGGGGATATGCAGCAGCGCCTCCCAGACCTTGATCTGGAACGGCGCGCCGATCAGGTGCAGCCGGGCCCCGCGCCCGCCCAGGGCATCCGCGACCATCGGCGCAACCACATCCGGATCCTCGACGAAACGCGCGGCGGGCCAGCGGGCGCACAGGTCGGTGCGGGCTGCGTCCTCGCCGGTCTCGGCGGTGAAGGCCAGCCCGCACAGGCCGTGGTCGGTGGCCATGGCCAGCGCCGGGCCGAAAGGCGTGTCGGTCATCCCCATGCGGATCAGCAGGCCCTTGCCGGCGCGGGCATAGTCGCCCGGTGTCATCGCTTCCCACCGCAGGAACAGATCGTGCAGCCGGCCCGAGCCGCTCAGACCCACCTCCTGCGCCGTGGCCAGGGTGGTGGCTTGTTCGGCCAGCAGCCGCTTGGCATGGTCAAGCGCCAGGTATTGCTGATAGCGTTTCGGCGAGACCCCGGCCCAGCGGGTGAAGATGCGCTGGAAATGGGCCGGCGACATGTGCAATTCAGCGGCCAGATCGGCCAGCGGCAGGGGCGCGCCCCCGGCGGCGTCGATGGCGGCGATGGCACGCGCCATGACGCCATAGTGATAGGCCCCCTCGGGGGCGGTGTCCGCTGCGGACGAGGATGAGGAAGAACGGGTCATGGCCAAGGATGTAGCGGCAAAACCGGCGTCGAACGACCCGAAACCTGCGCAAGCGAAACCGCGCCGCAAGGCCAAGGCCCCCGCTGCCGGGGCGCCGTCGCCCACGCCGATGTCACCGCAGGCCGATTACGCCACCATCGTCGAGGCGTTTTCGCGCTTCCGCGACGCCGAACCCGAGCCCAAGGGTGAGCTGGACCACGTCAACGCTTTCACGCTGGTGGTCGCGGTGGCGCTGTCGGCGCAAGCCACGGACGCCGGGGTCAACAAGGCCACCCGCGAGTTGTTCAGGATCGCCGACACCCCCGAGAAGATGCTGGCACTGGGGGAGGAGGGCGTGATCGAGCACATCAAGACCATCGGCCTCTATCGCAACAAGGCCAGGAACGTCATCAAGCTGAGCCGGATCCTGGTGGACGATTTTGGCGGGCAGGTGCCCTCGTCGCGCGCGGCGCTGGTCTCGCTGCCCGGCGTCGGGCGCAAGACCGCCAACGTGGTGCTGAACATGTGGTTCAAGATGCCCGCGCAGGCCGTCGACACCCATATCTTCCGGGTCGGCAACCGCACCGGCCTGTGTCCGGGCAAGGATGTGGATGCGGTGGAACGCGCGATCGAGGATCAGGTTCCCGCCGAGTTCCAGCAGCACGCCCATCACTGGCTGATCCTGCACGGGCGCTATCACTGCAAGGCGCGCAAACCCATGTGCGGCACCTGCATCATCCGCGACCTCTGCGCCTTCGAAGAGAAGGTCATTCAGCCCGCTTGACAGCCGCCGGTGCAGAAGCGGACACAGGCACAAAGATTTCCAGACACATGAGGCGCCCCAATGGCCTTTGCCTATGACGACCAGAACATCTTCGCCAAGATCCTGCGCGGCGAGATCCCCAACAACACCGTGCTCGAAACCGAGTACAGCCTGGCGTTCCGCGATATCCAGCCGCAGACGCCCGAACATGTGCTGGTGATCCCCAAGGGGCCCTATGCCACCTTCGATCACTTCGCGCTGGAAGCCTCGGACGTCGAGATCGTGGATTTCACCCGAACCGTCGGCAAGATCGCCGAGATGCTGGGCGTGCAACCGGCCACGGGCGCGGGCGGATTCCGCCTGATCTCGAACGCGGGCGAGGATGCGATTCAAGAAGTGCCGCACATGCATGTGCACCTCGTGGCGGGCCGTCCGCTGGGCCGCATCCTGCAACCGGCCTGACGGCCACAGGCGCCCCTAGCGGATCGGGGCAAACAGGGCGTCGTCCAGCGAGCAATCGCGGGACACGCCGTCGCCGCAGGGGCGCGGCTCCAGATCGCGGGTCAGGCAGACGCGCGCCTCCTGGATCATGCCATCGCGGCAGGTAATGGTCAGGGCTGCGGCGGACAGGGCCGGGTTGACCTCAAGAAACGCTTCCTCGATGACCGAGGCGGGCAGTTTCACCGTCTTGTCCAGCTTGCGCAGCAGGTCGGGTCGGGTGATCCGGGCGTAGGCGTCGCGCGACAGTGCATAGTATTGCGGCCCGCTCAGACCGGTGCAGCGGCCATGTTTCTTCCACTGGTACCAGGCCAGCCCGCCCGAGCCCATGATGTCGGCCATGTCGCCGCTTTGCGCCCGCGTCGGATCGGCAGTGTCGGTGTGGCAGTACTTGGGATAGCCGTCCTCGTGCTGGGGCCACAGCCCGTGCAACAGCCAGCCATGGTCGTACCGGGCGTCGCATTGTTCGGCCTCGCGGGCATCGCCTTCGCGCAGGCACCAGTTCGGCGACCAGGACAGCGACAACACGTAATAGTCGAAGACCCCGGGCCGATCATGGTCGGCGCGCGCCGCCGCGGACATCAGGCTTAGCAAGGCCATGCTCAACACCAGCCCGCGGGCCGCAGCAGTTCGCATTTTCTCTTTCCTCCGCGGACAAGCCGCCCTATATACACTCAATCTTCCCTACATCGAGAAGACGCGCCCTCCCGGCGCAGCCGAGTCACGGCGCGGGGAAATTGCGCCTTCTCGACGGGACAACGAATGACAGGAGATCGCCATGCAAGGCAAGCCGATCATGGCCAAGGCCACCGCCGTCTGGCTGGTGGACAACACGACACTCAGCTTCAAGCAGATCGCCGAATTCTGCGGCTTTCACCAGCTTGAGGTGCAGGGCATCGCCGACGGTGACGTGGCCGCCGGCGTCAAGGGGTTCGACCCGGTCGCCAACAACCAGCTCGACCAGAGCGAGATCGACCAGGGCGAGAAGAACCCGCTCTACAAGCTGAAGCTCAAATACAACCCGGCGGCCTCGGGCGAGGACAAGCGCCGCGGCCCGCGCTACACCCCGCTCAGCAAGCGCCAGGATCGCCCGGCGTCGATCCTCTGGCTGGTCAAGTTCCATCCGGAACTGGCAGACAGCCAGATCGCCAAGCTGGTTGGCACCACCAAGCCGACGATCCAGGCGATCCGCGAGCGCACCCATTGGAACATCTCCAACATCCAGCCGGTCGATCCGGTGGCCCTGGGCCTGTGCCGGCAGTCGGAACTGGACGCCGCCGTCCAGAAAGCCGCCGCCAAGAAGGCCCGCGAGGGCGCAGTCATGTCCGATGACGAACGCCGCAAGCTGGTCTCGACCGAGCAATCGCTGGAGATGGACGCCGAACCCAAGATCCCGACGGCGATTTCCGGGCTGGAAACCTTCACCCTGGGTGGCTCCATGGACGAAGACGACAAGAAAGACGCGCCGATCGACGCCGACAGCTTCTTCAATCTGCCGGACAATGGCGACGACGAGGATGAGGATGGCGAGGACAACCTGATCCCCTGATCTGACCCTTCGTCAGCAACAAGGTTTGAGGGCGCGGGTCGATGACCCCGCGCCCTTTTTCTTGTCGAAAATACTCAGGATCCGACCTGTGCCGTCTAGACCCGTCCGCGGGCCTTCAGCGCCGCCCCGATGGTGCCGTCGTCCAGGTAGTCCAACTCGCCCCCCACCGGCACGCCCTGCGCCAGCGAGGTCACAAGTACCCCGTCTTCCAGCAGATCGGCGATGTAATGCGCGGTGGTCAGCCCGTCCACGGTGGCGTTCAGGGCAAGGATCACCTCAGACACGCCCTCGTCGGTAATGCGGCGGGACAGTTTCGGCAGGCCCAGATCCTCGGGACCGATGTCATCCAGCGCCGACAGGGTGCCGCCCAGTACGTGGTAACGGCCCTTGAAGGCGCCGGTGCGTTCCATGGCCCAGAGGTCGGCCACGTCTTCCACAACGCAAATCACCCCGGTGGCCCGGCGCGGATCTGTGCAGATCGGGCATTGGTCTTCGGTCGCGATATTGCCGCAGGTCACGCATTCACGCGCGGTGCGCGCGACCTCGGTCAGCAGGTCCGCCAGAGGCAGCAACAACAGAGACCGCTTGCGCAGCAGATGCAGCACCGCGCGGCGAGCCGAGCGCGGTCCGAGACCGGGCAGCTTGGCCATCAGTTCGATGAGCGTCTCAACCGAGGGCGGCGCGCTCATGTCCGCCCTGCCACGCGGAGGCGCGCAGGCGCGCCACGACCTTTCCCCCCATCCCCGCCCTTGGCGGCGACGGGGCCCGTGGGCACCCGGCCTGACTGCCGCGGGTCGGCGGAGAGGGCAGGGCGATTTCGCTGGGAAAGCCGCACCACGGTACGGCTCGACGCGCCCGTGATCCCGCCGCGGCCCGCGTCAAGGGCCAGCGGCTGCGCCGCGCCTTCGGCGCTCGTGACCCGGTCCGCGAAGGGCGCGCCCATGCTCAGAAGGGCAGTTTCATATCTGCGGGCAGGCCCATGGATTCGGTGAGCTTGCGCATTTCGGCCTGGGTGCGATCCTGCGCCTTGGATTGCGCGTCCTTGATCGCCGCAAGGATCAGGTCCTCGACCATTTCCTTTTCATCCTTGTGGAAGATCGACGGATCGATCGACAGGGCGGTCAGCTCGCCCTTGGCCGTCGCCGTGGCGCGCACCAGTCCGGCGCCGCTTTCGCCTTCCACGGTGATGGTGGTCAGCTCTTCCTGCAGCGCCTCCATCTTGTCCTTCATTTCCTGGGCAGCTTTCATCATCTTGCCCATGTCGCCCAGACCGCCAAGTCCTTTAAGCATCGTGTCGTCCTTTCAGAAATCGTCGTCAAACGGGTCCCAGTTCTCATCGGCCTCGGGCAGTTCCGGCAGGGCCTCCTGCGCGGCGTCCGCGGCGATGGCTTCGGGGGTTCGGATATCAATGATCTCGGCGCCGGGAAAGCGCGCAAACACCGCTTGCACCATGGGATGTTCCAACGCCTGTGCCGTCAGCGCGTCGGTTTCCGCCGCGCGAGTCTGGGCGATGGTTGGGGCGCCGTCTTCCGTTGTGGTGACGGTGACCGCCCAGCGGTTGCCGGTCCAGGCCTGCAGTCGCGCGCCAAGTGTTTGCGCCAGGTCCGGGGCCGCCTGTGGGGCCGGACGGAAGGTGATCCGCCCGGGCGAATAGCGCACGAGGTGCAGCGCGTTTTCCACCTCGAGCAACAGTTTCACGTCGCGGTGGCGGCGGATCAGGGCGACCACGTCCTCGAAAGTGGCAAATCGGGCCAGCGCGGCTTCGGCGTCGGCATTTGGGGCCGCAGCCGTGGCCGGGCCGGAGGTGCGGGAGACCCGTGCGCGCGGCGACGCGACGGGGGCCTGTCGCGCGGTCGGCGCGCCTGCTGGGGCAGGGCGCGCAGGGGAAGCCGACTGGGCGGGCGATCCGGTCGGTTGCGCGTTCAGGCGGCGCAACAGCTCTTCCGGCGGCGGCAGGTCGGCCACATGGGTCATGCGGATCACCGCCATCTCGGCGGCCATCATGGCATTGGGCGCGGCGGCGACCTCTTCGAGGGATTTCAGCAGCATCTGCCAGGCCCGGCCCAGCACCCGCTGGCTGAGGCGGGCCGACATTTCCTGTCCGCGGGCGCGGGTGTCGGGGGGCAGGGTGGGGTCGTCGCCGGCGTCCGGGGTGACCTTGGTGACCGAAAGCCAATGGGCGATCTCGGCCAGGTCGCGCAGTACCGATTGCGGGTCGGCGCCATCGGCGTATTGCGCGGCCAATTCGTTCAGCGCGGCGGCGGCCTCGCCCTTCATGATCAGGTCGAACAGGTCCAGCACCCGGCCCCGGTCGGCCAGACCCAGCATGGCGCGGACCTGATCGGCCCCGGTTTCGCCAGCGCCATGGCTGATCGCCTGATCCAGCAGCGAGGTGCCGTCGCGGGCCGAGCCTTCGGCGGCGCGGGTGATCAGCGCCAGCGCCTCATCGGTGATCTGCGCACCCTCGGCCTCGGCGATGCGGCGCAGCAGGGCCAGCATGTCCTCGGGCTCGATCCGGCGCAGGTCGAAGCGCTGGCACCGCGACAGCACCGTCACCGGCACCTTGCGGATCTCGGTTGTGGCGAAGATGAACTTCACGTGCCGGGGGGGTTCCTCCAGCGTCTTGAGCAGCGCGTTGAAGGCCGAGGTGCTGAGCATGTGCACCTCGTCGATGATGTAGATCTTGTAGCGGCTTTCGGCCGGCGCATAGGTGACGCTGTCGAGGACGTTGCTGCGGATGTCGTCGATGCGGGTCTGGCTGGCGCCGTCCATCTCGATCACATCCACATGGGTGCCTGTGGCGATGCCACGACACTGCGGGCACTGGCCGCAGGGATCGGTGGTGGGGCCGCCCTGACCGTCCGGGCCGGTGCAGTTCATGCCCTTGGCGATGATCCGCGCGGTAGAGGTCTTCCCGGTGCCGCGGATGCCGGTCATCATGAAGGCCTGGGCGATGCGGTCGGCGGCGAAGGCGTTCTTCAGGGTGCGGACCATCGCCTCCTGACCCACCAGGTCGGCGAAGGTTTCGGGGCGGTACTTGCGTGCCAGAACCTGATAGCCGCTGTCGCTCACCTGTGTCGTCTCCCCGGGGAATCATTGGTTGCAGCCAAGCTAGGGGGCAGCGGAGCGGAGGTCCAGATGGACGGGCCGGAATGCAGGTCAAATCGGGTCGTGCCTTCGATGTGGGGGCGGGGCCTGTGGCGGCGGCGGGATTTTGAGTGTTTTCGACAAGAAAAAGGTGCAACCGCGCCGCGCCAGCGGCGCCCGGCCCAACCGGCGGCGCGCCCGCAAGGGCGCAACAGAGGGCGGGAGTTGCCCCTTGCGAGGCAAGATGTGCAGCGGTACCCTCAGGGAAGGGCCGTTCGGGGCGGCCTCCTGATCCGCGGAAAGCTGTTGTCGGCACCCTATCGAGACCTGAACGAAGAAATATCTTCGGTTTTTCTCATGCCCGTGTCGGCGGATCACTGGGCCAAGCGATGAGGAAACCGATGGTGAAATCCCTCGACCATCTGCGCCGATCTGCGAAGGCGCTCAAATCCGGCCATGATCAGGGCGATCCGGCGGCCGTGGCGCGTGTCCGGCAAGTGCAGGGGGCGTCCGTGGTGGACCTTCGGCATGCGGATGCGCTGCATGTGGTGGCGCGCGAGGCTGGATTTTCCAGTTGGCCGCAACTGAAAGAGGCCGTGGCACGGCACGGCGTGGACGGCGCGGCGCGTTTGCAGGCGCTGAAACGAGCCCTGTATCAGGGGCGGAACGCCCGCGTGGATCGGTTGTTGCAAGAGGCGCCGGATCTGGCCGAGGGGCATTTTGCCTTGCAGGTGGCGCTTCTGGATCATGCGGCCGTGGCGGCGGCACTGGCCCGCGACCCGTTACTGGCCACGCAAAGCTTCGGGCCGCGCGGGCGGCCGATCCTGCATCTGGCGTTTTCGCGCCGCTTCCAGGCGATGCCTGAACCCGACGACGCCATGCTGGGCATTGCGGAGCTTCTGTTGCGGCACGGGGCATCGGTAAATGACAGTTGCCCTGCGGAGCCGGGGTCCAACCATCGGCTGTCGGCGCTGTACGGGGCCATCGGGCACAGCAACAACATGGTGCTGGCGCGATGGCTGTTGGCGCATGGGGCCGATCCCGACGATGGCGAATCGCTCTATCACGCCACCGAGTTGGGCCATCACGAGGGGCTGCGGATGCTGCTGGAGCATGGCGCGTCTCCAAGGGGCACCAACGCCGTGCTGCGGGCCATCGATTTCGACGATGTGGAGGCGGTGCGGATGCTGCTTGCGGCGGGGGCGGATCCGAACGAGGGGGCCGCCACGCATCCCTCGGGCACCGCAATGTCAGCGCTGCCGGCGCTGCATCTGGTGGCGCGGCGGGGGGCTTCGGTGGCGATGGCGGATCTTCTGCTGGACAATGGCGCTGATCCCGCGACCCTGTTCCACGGGCATTCGGCCTATGCCTATGCGCGGATCTTCGGGCAGGCCGCCCTGTCGCGGCGGCTGGAACAGCGCGGTGCGGATACGGCGCTTTCGGCGATCGAGGCGCAATTGGCGCGGGCGGCAGAAGGGGACGTTTCCGCGACCGACTGGATCGACATGGCCAGGGTTTCAACGGATCTGCGCCCCTTGCTGACCCTGCTGGTGCCGCGTCCGGGCACGCTGCCACAGATGCAGCGTCTGGTGGCCATGGGGTTTGATGCGAATGCGACCGACGAAATGGGCCTGACCCCGCTGCAACTGGCCGGATGGGAAGGGCTGACCGAGGTCTTCGCCTGGTTCCTGAAGCAGGGCCCGGACATGGGCCATGTGAACGCCTACGGCGGAACGGTGTTTTCAACCATCCTGCATGGATCGGAGAATTGCCCACACCGGGCTGCGCGCGATCACACTGGCTGCATGCGTCTTGCGCTTGAGCATGGCGTCGCGTTGCCGCGCCGGGCTGTCGGCATGGCCGAGGAACCCGAGATGGCGGCGCTGCTGGCGACGTGGGCCGAGGCGCATCCGGGGCAGGTGGTTGACAGCGGAGTGGTCTGATCCGTGCGCCGGGGCGCCGTAGAATTGACGCCCCGGTTGTCCGGTGCGGTTTACAGGCCGCGCTTGGACTTCTTCCCGGCCACCACGTTGCGGACCATCTTGCCAAACGCCTTGTCGCGGGCACGGGCCTGCGCCAGCGTCTGGCTGTTGTGCTGGTCTTCGCGCCGCAGCTTCTGCCAGCGCCGCAGGCGGGCGGGGTCCAGGTCGCCGCTTTCGATCGCGGCAAGGATGGCGCAACCGGGTTCGGTCTCATGCGTGCAATCGCTGAACCGGCATTGCGTGGCCAGCGATGAGACATCCTCGAACACATCGTCGATGCCCTGGCTGGCGTCTGACAGCCGCAGGGCGCGCATTCCGGGGGTGTCGATGATCCAGCCGCCCGAGGCGACCGGATACAGCCCGCGCGCCGTGGTGGTGTGGCGCCCCTTGGCGTCATCCTCGCGGATCGCCTGGGTGTCTTCCTGCTGCCCGGTCAGCCCGTTCAGAAGCGTGGTCTTGCCCACTCCTGACGACCCGACCAGCGCGCCGGTCTGGCCGCGCCCCAGCCAGCCGGCCACCTGCCGGATGTCTTCAGCGGCATGGGCATCCACCGTCAGCACGGTCAACAGGGGCGCGAGGGTCTCGGCCTGTGCACGGAAAGTGCCGGGATCGTCGCAAAGATCGGCCTTGGTCAGCACCACGACCGGGTAGCATCCGGCGCCCTTGGCCAGGGCCAGGTACCGCTCCAGCCGCGCCGGACTGAAATCGGCGTTGCAGGAGCCGACGATGAACAGGGTGTCCACATTGGCCGCGATCAGTTGGGTGCGGGCATCGGTGCCCGCCGCGCGGCGCTGCAGAACGGTCTTGCGGTCAAAGCGATGTCGGATTCGGAAATCGGGATCCGCCGCGACCCAATCGCCGACCGCCAGCTCTGCGGTGGTCAGCGGCGGCGCGGTTGTCAGAACGACGGGGCCGTCACAGCCCAGCCCTTCGGCGCGGTCGCGATGAACATGGGCCAGCCGATACAGTGTATCGCCGTCGTCCTGAGGGTCTTGTTGCAGGAAAAAGTTGGACCAGCCAAGGTCCGCAAGGGAAAAAGCCATTTGTCTGCCTGTTGATATCACGCATTGCTCACCGCGCAGCAATCGCTTGCGCGGCAATACGGATCAGGCAGCGGGACGGTTCAGACCGTCAGAAACGCGCTGCCCGGGGAGAGACGAGAACAATCATCAGATGACCTCCGGGCTGGATGGTGTGGGTGAGAGGCTGGACAACGACCCAAGCGGGGCTCGTTACGGCTGCTTCCTTCCGGATCTGACCGGGTTGGCGAGGCGCCTGCCCGCGCCAACCTCTCACCGCGATATCTAAGCGTCTTGCGAAACGGATGCAAGGGTCTGGGCGCAAGCCATATGGCCTAGCCGTCCAACGACAGCCGCAGCAAGCGAAACCCCTGTGCATCCAGCCCGAGATCCTGCACCGAGCGCTCCAGCGGGCCGAAATGGGCGGGAGTCGCTGCTGGAGAGGTTTGCAACTGTACCGATGCGGCCATCGGCGCAAAACGCCATGGCGTGTCGCCGGGCGGGTTCAGGGTGCGCAAGTCGCGCGCATGGGCCGACAGGCATTGGCGCAGAGTGTCGGTAGAGAACAACTGCCCCTCCGGATCGGCGGGCGCGCGGTAGCCGCCGCCGCCACAGGCCCGGAAAGCGCTGGTCACCATGGCGAAGCGATCCGCATCGGTCACGGTCTGGCCATTCAGGGCCAGCCGCCGGATGCGCCCACGGCCCCGGCGCGCCTTGGCGACGCCACTGATCGCGTCGAACCAGGCTGGCGCCTGCAGGTCGATCTCGTAAGTCACGCCAAAGACCGTATCCAGATTGTATCCGGGGGCGCCGGGCACCAGCAGCGGCTGCGGCTCAGGGCCGGGCGACACCTGCCGATAGCAGGCCGCCGCGCGTTCCAGCCAAAGCCGAAGCTGGGCGCCGGTGATCTCGAAAACCGAAAGGCGGTTGGGAAACGGGGCCAGGTCCAGCAGGTCTCGTTCGCGGATCGGGCCTTCGGGAAGATCGACGAACGCCGATGGCCCGGCACGCCCGCCCATCCGGATCGGGGCCACCGCGGACAGCAGGGGCAGATCGCCCAGCGAATGATCCCGCAGCATGTGGTGTGCGGTTCGGACCTGCGCATCGGACAGAACCCGCAGGGCAGGCGCATGTCCCACCATGGCGGCCACCGTGTGCAGCGGCACCGCGGCGGTGGCGATGATGTCTCTCAGGCTGGCGCGGGTCCGGGCGTGGTGCTGCGCGGTTGCCTGCAGGATGGCCGGATCGGCGGGCGGCGGGGACGCCGGGATGCCGCGCAACCCGGCCTGCGCGCCGGTGACGGTCCAGCCCCGGCTGCCGCGCGCAAGATCCAGATCGAGCACGCCAACGTGGCGGCCATGCGCCCCGGCCATCAGGGCGGGCGTGCCGCAAATCGCGCCCTTTTCGGCATCGACGGCAGGATGGCCGGTATAATCCGGCCCCGGCAGGCACCCGTGGCTGTGGCCGGTGAGAAGCGCGTCGATCCCCTCCAGCCGGGCGATTTTCTGGGCGAACATGTCGGGCGGATCGGTGTCGGTATCCCTGCCGATGCCGGAATGGCACAGGGCCACGATCAGATCCGCCCCGGCGGCGCGCATCTGCGGGATCAGGGCTTCCGCCACGCCTGCGGCCTCTTCGGCTGTCACCGCGCCGTCAAGCGCGGCGGCGTTCCACAGGATGGTTTGCGGCGGCGCCAGACCGAGAACGCCGAGGCGCAGCGGATGCCTGCGCCCCGCACGATCGGTCACCTCCCGGTCCAGCAAGACGAAGGGCGGCGGCAGGGCCGGGGAAGATCCGGGCGCATTTCGCAGGTTGGCCAGCGCGAAGGGGAACCGGGCGGCGGTCATCGCCGCGCTCAGCGCCTCCAGACCATAGTCGAAATCGTGGTTGCCCAGCGTTGCCGCGTCATAGTCCAAGTTGTTCATTGCCGCGATGACCGGATGGGGGGACGACAGGTCCCCGGCGGCGGCGTCGGCCAGGGCAGTGCCCTGCAGGCTGTCGCCCACGTCGAACAGGCAGCTGTTGGCGGCCTCGCGCCGGGCAGCATGAATCAGCGGCGCCAGAAGCGCCAGTCCGCGCGTGTCGTCCTGCCTGTCGGTGGCATAGTTGAAGGGCCAGATCGCGGCATGCAGATCGGTGGTGCACAGAATCCGCAAGGAGACCTGTGCCGGGTCCAGCAAGTGTTCCGAGGTGGAAATCGGGCGCCCTTTCCATGACGTTCGCGTCTGGTATGCGCATCTTCACGGAGCCTTTGCGCCGGGGGCAAGGCGGGCCGCACCGAAGGTTGTATTTCTCGCGCAGTCGGGGTGTTCTCGCAACACCCGCGCCGGGCCGGTGGTTTGCAATCCGGCAGGGGCTGTGCGATGCGGCGGGGCAGGGGAAACGGGGGTCGCGCCGCATGTTTGACACGAATTCGCTCGCGTTCCGGGACTCGGGGCTGCCACGGGCCGCGCCTCTGCGCGCGGACCCGGCCCGGCTGCGTGCGCTCTATGACGGTCCCACGGCACGGGTTCTGCCGTTCTGGCGTGGCAAGCCGCTGATCGCGGGCGACGCGGACAGTTTGGCGGCCGGATGGCTGCCGACGGATGCGGCCGGCCTTGAGGCGGCAGTCGAAGCGCCCTTGTTCCTTGGAATGGACGCCGCCACGCCACGCTTCGCGCTGGATCTGTCCGCCTGGGAGCCGGACGCGGTGCCCGAAGGCGCGCTGGAGGCCTTCTTCGATCCGTCCGAACAAGTGCATCCGGCCTTCCCGCCGCAGCACCGGTTTGCCGAACTGCGCGGTGCGATGACCGGGCTGACCCCGCGCGATGCCGAGCTTGCGGCCACCGCCCGCGCCCTGTTGTCCTGGCATGCACGCCACCGGTTCTGTTCCAACTGCGGGGCGGCGACGACCATCACGCAAGGCGGCTGGCAGCGCGATTGCGCGGCCTGCGACGGCAAGCATTTTCCGCGCACCGATCCGGTGGTCATCATGCTGGTCACCCATGGCAATTCCCTGCTTCTGGGCCGCTCTCCGCAGTGGCCGGACGGCATGTATTCGCTGTTGGCGGGCTTCGTCGAACCCGGCGAGACGCTGGAAGCCGCCGTGCGGCGCGAGGTCGCCGAGGAAACCGCCGTCGAGGTTGGCGCGGTGCGCTATCTGGCCAGCCAGCCCTGGCCGTTCCCGTCCTCGCTGATGCTGGCCTGCCACGGCATTGCCCGCAGCACGGAAATCACCGTCGATCCGGTCGAGATCGAGGATGCCCTCTGGATTACCCGCGAGGAATTGCTGGAGGTGTTCACGGGCGCCCATCCCACCATTCGCGCCCCCCGGAAGGGCGCGATTGCCGGCTACATCATGGGGCAATGGCTGGCCGACCGGCTGGGAGACATGCCCGGATGAAGGTTTCCCACGAGGAAGAGATCGCGGTGTCGCGGTCCGCCGCCTTCGCGGGGTTTTCCGATCTGGACCGGCTGATTTCTGCGGTGGTGCCCAAGACCATGGCGCTGCGCCGCCAGAACCACAGCACGCCCTTGCGGCCCGGCGCCACATGGCAGTGCGACGTGACCTTTCACGGGTTGCAGCGCGAGGTGACGCTGTGCCTTGACGAGATCGCCCCGCCCGAGGGCTATGCCCTGACCGGGCGCACCTCCGAGTTGAAGGTCAAGATCGCTGCCGTATTTACCGCCCGCGCCGCCGATCTGACGCTGGCACGGTTCGACCTGTCGGTGCGCCCCTGTGCCCTGTCGGGGCACATGCTGATGCCGCCGCTGCACCTGCTGCGCCCGCGCATCGAGGAACGGCTGGTGCGCAACATCGCGGCCATGGCCCGCGCGCTGGAGATCCCGGCCTGATCCCTATTCGTGGCGGCGCGGGTCGGCGGGGTAGACACCCAGGATCGACAGGGTCGACGTGTAGTATTCCAGCTCTTCCAGCGCCCGTGCCACCGCAGGATCGTCGGGATGGCCCTCGATATCGGCGAAGAACTGGGTGGCGGTGAAGCTGCCGCCCACCATGTAGCTTTCCAGCTTGGTCATGTTGACACCGTTGGTGGCGAAGCCGCCCATCGCCTTGTAGAGCGCTGCCGGAATGTTGCGCACCCGGAACACGAAGCTGGTCATCATCCCCGAGGTGCCGCGCCGCGACATGTCGGGTTCGTTGGCCATGATCAGGAAGCGGGTTGTGTTGCGGTCGTGATCCTCGATGTGGCGGGCCAGAACGTCCAGCCCGTAGATCTCGCCGGCCAGTTCCGAAGCCAGCGCCGCCATTGCCGGATTGCCCTCCTCGGCCACCTGCTGGGCCGACCCGGCGGTGTCGGCGCCGACCACCGCGTGGATGCCGTGTTGGCGCAGAAAGCTGCGGCACTGACCCAGCAGTACTGTGTGGCTCATGGCCTCGCGCACGTCGTCCAGCTTGGTGCCGGGCAGAGCCAGCAGGTTGATATGCACCCGTACGAAGGCCTCTTCGACGATGTGCAGCCCGCTTTCGGGCAGCAGCCGGTGAATGTCGGCGACCCGGCCATAGGTGGAGTTTTCGACCGGCAGCATCGCCAGCTCGGCCCGGCCCTCGCGCACGGCCTCGATCACACCTTCGAAGGTGCGGCACGGCACCGCCTCGTAATTGGGGCGGGCATTGCGGCAAGCTTCGTGGGAGTAAGCGCCGGGTTCCCCCTGGAAGGCGATGCGGGTCATGGCTGCGTCTCTCTGCTTCGGTTTTTCCCGTCAGGACGGGATCCTGCGGCTTTATGGTCGTTTGGTCGCGCCTCCTACACCTTGAACCGGGCAGACGGAAGCCGCTAGATGCGCGCAATCTGAAAGCACGAGGCGACAGAATGCTAGACACGATGACGATGACCAAAATTGTGGGCGCTTTCTGTGGCGCGCTTCTGGTCTATCTTCTGGGCGGCTGGGTTGGTGAGTCCCTGTACACAACCGGCGGCGGCCATGGCGATCACGGCGAGCAAGCCTATCTCATCGACACCGGCGAAGAAGACGGACACGGTGACAGCGATGCCGCCGAGATCCAGGATTTCGCATCGGTCCTGACCGAAGCCGACGCCGGCAAGGGCGAGAAGGTTTTTGGCAAGTGCAAGGCCTGCCACAAGCTGGACGGCTCCGATGGCACCGGCCCGCATCTTGACGGTGTGGTGGATCGTGGCATCGCCAGCGTTGCAGGCTTTGCCTATTCCGACGCGCTGGCCGACAAATCGGCCGAAGCCTGGACCGCCGAGAACCTGAACGGGTTCCTCGAGAATCCCAAGAGCTGGGCGCCAGGCACCAAGATGAGCTTTGCCGGTCTGAAAAAGATCACCGATCGCGCCGACCTGGTGGCCTATCTGCAGACCACCGGCAACTGAGCGTCAGCCCGGATCAAGACAAGTTACAGGCCGCCTTCCGGGGCGGCCTTTTTCTTGCGCGCTGCGGGTGTTCCTGCCCGCTATCGGGGCCATCTGGGGCAGAAATCCCGCGCCGGACCCACACGTCCCTTCACGCTTGCGCAATCGCGCCTTGAACATGGTCGGCCCTGCCCACTAGCTTGGGCGCAACAGCTTGCATGACTGCATGGGGAGTAGCAGATGACGCCGACGCCGCGCGCCACCACCAAGAAGGTGGCCCTTCTGGCCACGATCCTGTCCGCAACCGCCGTTCCGGCCATGTCGCAGAACGATGTCACCACCGCGCATGCCTATTCCAGCTTCGGCGCCATCAAGTACCCCGCCGATTTCCCGCATCTGGACTATGTGAACCCGGATGCCCCCAAGGGCGGTGAAATCTCGGTCTGGGCGCAGGGCAATTTCGACAGTTTCAACCAGTACGCGCGCGAAGGGGTGCCGGCCTCGCTCAACACCATCGGGACCGAGCGAATCATGACCTCGACCGCCGATGACCCTTACGGGCTGTACTGCTACCTGTGCACAACGCTGGAATATCCCGAGGATCTGTCGTGGGTGATCTTCAATCTGCGCGACGACGTGACCTTCCAGGATGGCACGCCGATGACCGCCGAGGATGTGGCCTTTACCCACCGGCTGTTCCTTGAGCAGGGCATCATCGAATACCGGCGGCTGGTCGAACGCTATTTCGACGGGGTCGAGGTTCTGGACCCCTACCGCATCAAGTTCAGCTTCACCGACGAGGCCGCGATGCGCGACCGGGTCGGTCTGGCGGGCGGCACGCCGGTGTTCTCGAAGGCGTGGTTCGAGGAAACCGGGGTACGGCTGGACAAGAGCACCAAGCGCCCCTTCATGTCGACCGGCGCCTACGTGCTGGACAGTTTCGACATCAACCGCCGCGTGGTCTATGCCCGCAACCCCGATTTCTGGGGCGCGGACCAGCCGTTCAACATCGGCCGCAACAACTTCGATCGCATCCGGGTGGAATATTTCGCGGACGGCTCCGCCGCCTTCGAGGGCTTCAAGTCCGGCGACTATACCTTCCGCACCGAAAGCTCGTCGCGCGACTGGGCCACGGGATACGACTTTCCGGCGCTGCAGAACGGCTATGTCACCAAGGTGGAACTGCCCGACGGCAATGTCGGCCAGCGTCTGAGCTGGGTGTTCAACCTGGACAAGGAAAAATGGCAGGACAAGCGCGTCCGTCAGGCCATCGGCATGATGTTCAACTTCGCATGGTCGAATAACACGCTGTTCTATGATCTTTACAAGCAGCCGGTGTCGTTCTGGCCGGGCACAGATCTGGCCGCCAGCGGCCTGCCGACGCCCGAAGAAATCGCCATCCTGCAACCGCTGGTGGACGAGGGCCTTCTGGATCCCGAGATCCTGACCGCCGAGGCCAATGTCCCCCTGCAACACGGGGCCGAGCGCAACCAGCCCAGTCGCCGTATCCTGCGTGCCGCTTCGCAACTGATGGACGAAGCCGGCTGGATCACCGGCGATGACGGTATCCGCCGCAAGGACGGGCAGGAGCTGGAGGTCGTCATCATCCAGTTCAGCCCGCTGTTCGACCGCATCGTGAACCCCTACATCAACAATCTGAAGCTTCTGGGCGTGACGGGACGGCTGGACCGGATCGACACCGCGCAATATGTCGAACGCCGCCGCAAGGGCGATTTCGACCTGACCAACCAGGGCTTTCAGATGGGATTCGAGCCTTCGGGCGGGCTGCTGCAATGGTTCGGTTCGGCCACCGCCGACGACAGTTCACGTAACCTCGCGCGGCTGCGCAGCCCGGCAGTGGACAAGCTGGTGGCCGAGGTCATGGCCGCCGAAACGCTGGACGAGCTGACCACCACAACCCACGCGCTGGATCGCACCTTGCGGTCGCTGAACTATGAAATCCCGCTGTGGTACAACGACAAACACTGGGTGGCTTACTACAACATGTACGGCCGTCCCGACCCGCTGCCGCCGCTGGACCTCGGACAGTTCGACTTCTGGTGGTATGACGCCGAAGGGGCCGCCGCGCTGAAGGCCGCCGGGGTTCTGAGGTAACCCATGGGTCCCTATATCCTGCGCCGTCTGGCGCTGATCATCCCGACCCTCATCGGCATCATGCTGATCAACTTCATTCTGGTGCAATTCGTGCCCGGCGGCCCGGTGGAACAGATCCTTGCCCGGATCGAAGGGCAGGGCGATGTGTTCGGAAGTTTCGCGGGCGGCGGCGATGACGCCGGCGGCGGCGGTACCGATGCCGGCGACGGCTATCTGGGTGCACGCGGCCTGCCACCGGATTTCATCGAGCAACTGGAAAAGGAATTCGGCTTCGACAAGCCCGCGTGGCAGCGGTTTCTGAACATGCTGGGCAACTATGCCCGCTTCGATTTCGGCGAAAGCTACTTCCGGTCGATCAGCGTCGTCGATCTGGTGAAGGAGAAGATGCCGGTGTCGATCTCGCTGGGCCTGTGGTCGACGCTGATCGCCTATCTGGTGTCGATCCCGCTGGGCATCCGCAAGGCGGTCAAGGATGGATCGAGGTTCGACACCTGGACCAGCGGCGCGATCATCGTGGCCTATGCCATTCCAGGCTTCCTGTTCGCGATCCTGCTGCTGGTGCTGTTCGCGGGCGGATCCTATCTGAAATGGTTCCCGCTGCGCGGGCTGACCTCGGACAATTTCGCGGACCTGACCATGATGGGCAAGGTCATCGACTATTTCTGGCACATCACGCTGCCGGTGCTGGCCTCGACCATCTCGGCCTTCGCCACGCTGACGCTGCTGACCAAGAACTCCTTCCTTGAGGAGATCAAGAAGCAATACGTGATGACCGCCAAGGCCAAGGGGCTGACCGAGCGCCGGGTGCTGTACGGCCATGTGTTCCGCAACGCCATGCTGATCGTTATCGCGGGGTTTCCGGCAGTCTTCGTGTCGGTGTTCTTCGGCGGCTCGCTGATCATCGAGACGATCTTCTCGCTGGACGGTCTGGGCCGACTGGGCTTCGAGGCGGCGGTCAGCCGCGACTACCCGGTGATCTTCGGCACGCTTTATGTCTTTGGCCTGATCGGCCTGCTGATGGGGCTGGTGTCGGACCTGATGTATGTGTGGATCGATCCGCGCATCGACTTCGAGACGCGGGAGACCTGAGATGGCCGTTGTTGACACGACCGTCCCCCGCCGCAAGTCGCGGCTGTCGCCCCTGAACCAGCGGCGCTGGCGCAACTTCCGCGCCAATGGCCGGGCGTTCTGGTCGCTGATCGTCTTTTCGCTGCTGTTCGGCCTGTCGCTGTTTGCCGAGTTCATCGCGAACGACAAGCCGCTGCTGGTCCGCTATCAGGGCGAATTCTATATGCCGATCTTCAACTTCTATCCCGAAACCCAGTTCGGCGGGGATTTCCGGACCGAGGCCGTCTATCGTGACATCGAGGTGCAATGCCTGATCGTCTCGGGCGGGCTGGAGGATTGCTGGGACGATCCCGAAGGAGTCATCGACAGCGTGCGGGACACCGGGCAATTCGACGGCCAGGAGGTCAGCAAGGGCTGGCTGCTGTGGCCGGTCATCCCCTACAGCTACAACACCGTCAGCGACATTGCCGGCACCGCGCCTTCGGCGCCCGATGCCAACCACTGGCTGGGCACCGACGATACCGCCCGCGACGTGATGGCCCGCGTGATCTATGGGTTCCGCCTGTCTGTGCTGTTCGCACTGGTGGTCACCGCGCTCACCTCGGTCATCGGCATCGCGGCGGGGGCCGTGCAGGGTTATTTCGGCGGCTGGATCGACCTGATCTTCCAGCGTGTGATCGAGCTTTGGGGCGCGACGCCGAGCCTTTATATCATCATCATCGTGGCGGCGATCTTCCAGATGAACTTCTGGCTGCTGGTGTTCCTGATGGTGCTGTTCGGCTGGACCGCGCTGGTGGGTGTGGTGCGCGCCGAATTCCTGCGCGCGCGGAACTTCGAATACGTCCGCGCCGCCCGCGCGCTGGGGGTCAGCAACGGCATCATCATGTTCCGCCACGTGCTGCCCAATGCCATGGTGGCGACGCTGACCATGCTGCCCTTCGTCATCACCGGCACGCTGGGCTCGCTCGCCGCACTGGACTTCCTTGGTTTCGGGCTGCCATCCTCGGCTCCGTCGCTGGGGGAATTGACCTTGCAGGCCAAGCAGAACCTGCAAGCCCCGTGGCTGGGCTTCACCGCCTTTTTCACCTTCGCCATCATGCTGTCGCTTCTGGTCTTCATCTTCGAAGGCGTGCGCGACGCGTTCGACCCCAGAAAGACCTTCGCATGAGTGATCCGGTTCTCAGTGTCCGCGGCCTGCGCGTCTGCTTCAGCCAGGATGGCCGGACGGTCGAAGCGGTGAAGGGCGTCAGCTTCGACGTGGGCGCGGGGGAGACCGTCGCGCTGGTGGGCGAATCCGGGTCCGGCAAATCGGTGACGGCGCTGTCCACCGTGGCGCTGCTGCCCGAAAGCGCGCAGACCGAAGGCTCGGTCACCTTTAGGGGTCAGCAAATGATCGGCGCCTCGGAAGCCAAGCTGCGCGAGATTCGCGGCAATGACATCAGCTTCATCTTTCAGGAGCCGATGACCTCGCTCAACCCTCTGCACACGCTGGAAAAGCAGATCGGCGAAAGCCTGGCCCTGCACCAGGGGCTGACCGGCGATGCCGCGCGGGCGCGGATCATCGACCTGTTGCAGAAGGTGGGCATCCGCGATGCGGAAAGCCGTCTGGACGCCTATCCGCACCAGTTGTCCGGCGGCCAGCGGCAGCGGGTGATGATCGCCATGGCGCTGGCCAACGGGCCGGAACTGCTGATCGCGGACGAGCCGACCACGGCGCTGGATGTGACCATACAGGCGCAGATCCTGGCGCTTCTGGCTGACCTGAAGAAGGCTGAGGGCATGAGCCTGCTGTTCATCACCCACGACCTGGGCATCGTGCGGCGCATTGCCGACCGGGTCTGCGTGATGAAGGATGGCGAGATCGTCGAAACCGGCAAGACCGACGAGATTTTTGCCAACCCGCAGCATCCCTACACCCGGAAGCTGCTGGAAGCTGAACCGACCGGCTTGCCCGATCCGGCCCCCGACACCGGGGCCGAGGTCGTGTCCTGCACCGATCTACGGGTCTGGTTCCCGATCACAAGGGGCTTCCTGCGCAAGACCGTGGGCCATGTGAAGGCCGTCAATGCCGCTACGCTGTCGGTGCGGCAGGGCGAGACGCTGGGCATCGTCGGCGAATCCGGCTCGGGCAAGACCACGCTGGCGCTGGCGCTGATGCGGCTGGTGGGCTCGAAAGGGCCGATCGTCTACATGGGGCGCGACATCTCGGGGCTGAAAACGCGGGCGTTGCGGCCCCTGCGCAAGGACATGCAGATCGTCTTTCAGGATCCTTTCGGCTCGCTCAGCCCGCGCATGAACGTGGGCGAGATCATCGCCGAGGGACTGGGCGTGCATGGCACCGAAAGCGGCAAGACCCCGGCCCAGATGGTGGCCGAGATATTGGTAGAGGTGGGGCTGGATCCGGCTATGGCCGACCGCTATCCGCATGAATTCTCGGGCGGGCAGCGCCAGCGTATCGCGATTGCGCGGGCCATGATCCTGCGGCCCAAGCTGGTGGTTCTGGACGAACCGACCTCGGCGCTGGACATGACCGTGCAGGTGCAGATCGTCGATCTGCTGCGCGACCTGCAACGGCGGCACGGGCTGGCCTATCTGTTCATCAGCCACGATCTGCGGGTGGTGCGCGCGCTCAGCCACAAGGTGCTGGTGATGAAGGCCGGCGACATCGTGGAATCGGGCCGCAGCCAGGAGGTCTTCAGCGCGCCGAAATCCGACTATACCCGCGACCTGCTGGCCGCCGCGCTGAACCTGGATGCGCGCCACACCGCGGCCTGACCGAAAACGCCCGGCCTGCGGGATGCGGACCGGGCGTATGTGACTGGATTGGCGCGGCGGTCAGACCGCCGAACTGTGCCCCGATTTCGCCAATTCGTAAGCGTCGAAGCTGCGCGCGATCATCCGGGTGAGGGGACGGCCGTCGCGGGTGATTTGCAACCCGTTCGGGGTCAGTTGCACGAAACCCGCAAAGGTCTCCAGCGCCGGTTTGTAGAGCGCGGCCAGTTGCGCGGGCGTCGCGCCAAAGTCTCGCGTCAGTTCCGCGTTGGACACCCGGAAGTCGCACATCAGCGCCTCGATGATGCGGGCGCGGATCAGATCCTCGCCCCGGAAGGCGTGGCCCTTGGCGGTGGCGAACTGACCGGCGCGCACATGCTTGGTATAGACCCCGGTGCTGGGCGCGTTCTGGGCAAAGCCCTGCGGAAAGCGCGAGATCGACGAGGCACCGACCCCAACCAGAACCGGTGCGGTGTCATCGGTATAGCCCTGGAAGTTGCGCTTCAGGCGGCCTTGTTCCTGCGCCAGCGCCAGCCCGTCGCTGGGCCTGGCGAAATGGTCGATGCCGATCTCGGCATAGCCATCCCAAGTGAACAGCTCGCGCGCGGTCTCGAACAGCTCCAGCCGCTGGGCCGGGGTGGGCAGGGCGTCGGAGGGAATCATCGACTGGCGCCGCGCCATCCATGGCACATGGGCGTAGCCATAAAGCGCCACCCGGTCGGGGTTCAGCGACAGCAGCCGTTGCACGCTGTCGGCGATGCGTTCGTTGGTCTGGTGCGGCAGGCCGTAAAGGATGTCGGTGTTCAGGCTTTCGATGCCCCGGTCGCGAATGTCCTCGACCACCTGGCGGGTCAGGTCATAGCCTTGAATGCGGCCAATGGTTTCCTGGATCTTCGGGTCGAAGTCCTGCACGCCGATGCTGGCCCGAGTCATCCCGGCGGCGACCAGCGCGTCGAGGCGGGGATGGTCAATCTCGTTCGGGTCGATCTCGACCGAAAACTCGCCATCCTCGGCCATGGGCGTCATGTCGAAGATCGTGTCGGCCAGTTCGCGCATCATGTCGGGCGCCAGCAGGGTCGGCGTGCCACCACCCCAATGCAGCCGCGACAGGGTCACGCCGGGCGCCAGATGCGCCTTCAGATGGCCGATCTCGGTTTTCAGGGTTTCAAGGTACAGGCGTACCGTGTCCAGATTCGACGTGCCCTGGGTGCGGCAGGCGCAGAACCAGCACAGCCGCCGGCAAAACGGCACATGCACATACAGCGATATGCGGCTGTTTGCCGGAATGGCCTGAATCCATGACGAAACCCTGTCCGCATCGACGCTTTGATCGAATTGCGGCGAGGTCGGGTAGCTGGTATAGCGCGGCACCCGGCTGTCGAAGAGACCGAGACGGGAGAGTTGAGTTAGAGTATCCATGGCGATACGCTAATCTCATTGGTTCGCGGCGGACCTTGATCCGCATCAAATAGGGTTCCCATGCGCGCACATTCGCTGGCCACCACTCCGAATCTGAAGTGCGAGGATTGCCCGATCCGCCATCGTGCGGTTTGCGCGAAATGCGAATCCGACGAACTGCGGGAACTGGATGGCCTGAAGTACTATCGCACCGTGCCCGCCGGGCAGACCGTGGTCTGGTCCGGGGACGAGATGGATTTCGTGGCCTCGATCGTCAGCGGCATCGCCACCCTGACTCAGACCATGGAAGACGGGCGCACCCAGATGGTGGGCCTGTTGCTGCCGTCGGATTTCGTGGGCCGTCCGGGGCGCGCGCAGGCGGCCTATGACGTGACCGCGACCACCGAGGTGACGCTGTGCTGTTTCCGCAAGCGCCCGTTCGAGGACATGATGCGGCGCACCCCGAACATCGGCCAGCGGCTGCTGGAAATGACGCTGGACGAGTTGGACGCGGCGCGTGAATGGATGCTGCTTCTGGGCCGCAAGACCGCGCGCGAGAAGATCGCGACGCTGCTGACTATCATC
The DNA here is from genome assembly GCF_040689105.1 of Meridianimarinicoccus marinus. Taxonomy (NCBI): domain Bacteria; kingdom Pseudomonadati; phylum Pseudomonadota; class Alphaproteobacteria; order Rhodobacterales; family Paracoccaceae; genus Meridianimarinicoccus; species Meridianimarinicoccus marinus. Next base: position 133,474 of record NZ_JBFBVU010000004.1, on the reverse strand, counting down.
GTGCGCCGCGATGCCTCGCTGCAACTGATGGGGCGCGACGGGCCGCTGGAATTCGACCTGCCGCTGACTCGCGAAGCCATGGCCGACTATCTGGGCCTGACGCTGGAAACCGTCAGCCGCCAAGTCTCGGCCCTGCGCCGTGACGGGGTGATTGTCCTGAAAGGCAAACGCCACATCACCATCCCCGATTTCGACCGTCTGCTGGAAGAAACCGGGGATGATGCCGATGGTGGCATGCTGACCTGAGCCTAATGCGCCAGCAGCAGCGGCAGAGACGCGTCGCTGAGAATCTCGCGCGTTGCGCCGCCCAGAATGGCCTCGCGGAACCGCGAATGGCCATAGGCGCCCATCACCAGAAGATCCGCGCCGGTGTCGCGCACATGGGTCAGGATCACGTCCGACACCCGGTCAGAGCCTTTCGGGCATTGGTCGATCTGCACCTTGACGCCGTGACGGTCCAGCATGGTCGACAGATCCTCTCCGGGCGTGCCGGAATGGCGGATGCGCCGGGACGGGGTGACCATGGTGACACGGGCATCCTCGCAGGCTTGCAGCAGGGGCAGGGCGGCGCGGGTGGCGTGCAGCGCCTCGGCGCTTTCGTCCCAGCCGATCACGGCGCGCTTGGGGAAGCCGTCGGGCAGCCCGCCCTTCGGCGCGATCAGCACCGGCGCCGTGCCGGAAAACAGCACCGCTTCCAGAATCGCTTCGGTTTCCACATGGCCCTCGTCGCCATAGGGCGGCGGCAGGATCACCAGATCCACGAATCGGGCCAGTTGCGAAACCACGTCGCCGAGCACGCCGTACTGGCTGACGATACCGCGTGCCGACCAGCGGATGCCCTCCGATTCGGCCAGTGATTCGGCCTGGGTCAGCAGTTCCTGCGCCCGTTCGCGCGCCATTTCGATGCTGGTCTCCTGCAGCATCGAATCCGCACCCGCGAAATAGTAGCCCATCTGCACTTCATCGATACCGATGCAGATTATTTCAAGGTGTGCGTCAAATTGCCGGGAAAGCTGCGCCGCAGCGGAAATTTGCTGCGCTGCGTCATCCGGGCTGCGGATCAGGGTCAACAATGTCTTGTAGGACATGGGGGAAGCTCCTTTCGGCGCGAGATTGAAAACGTGCGACTTTCAGCCCGCACTGCATAGCCTATCACATGCGCTACAGTCGCTTTTGACATGGATCAATGCCTTGCGCAGGCACCGTGTGGATACCGAGGGATACTGTCAGGCTGACAGTCCCAATCTTCGGAACCGGACGTGAGGGTGTTCGGACAAAGCCGGGATGGGACGCAGAAGGGAACGAGAATGACCGATTATTTCAAGCTGGTTGCGCTGGGGCTGATCACCCTTGCAGCCGCTATAGCGGCGAACTACGCAAGAGACCTTGCGTATTTCGTCCATGCAATTCTGATCATGCTCATCGCGGCGGGGATGTTCCTTTACACCCTGCGCAACGTCGATGATGTGAAAATTTCCACCAAGTCCCCCGACGACGAATACATGGATGACGTGATCCGCTACGGGGTCATCGCCACCACGTTCTGGGGCGTCGTCGGATTTCTGGCGGGCACCTTCATCGCGGCTCAGCTGGCCTTCCCGGTCCTGAACTTCGAATTTGCCCAGCCCTACATGAACTTCGGCCGTCTGCGCCCGCTGCACACCTCGGCGGTGATCTTCGCCTTTGGCGGCAACGCGCTGATCTGTACCTCGTTCTACATCGTCCAGCGCACCTGCGCGGCGCGCCTGTGGGGCGGCAACCTGGCGTGGTTCGTCTTCTGGGGTTACCAGCTGTTCATCGTGCTGGCAGCAACGGGCTATGTTCTGGGCGGCACCCAGTCCAAGGAATACGCCGAGCCCGAATGGTACGTCGACCTGTGGCTGACCATCGTCTGGGTCGCCTATCTGGCGATCTTCATCGGCACCCTCGTGAAACGGAAAGAGCCGCACATCTACGTGGCCAACTGGTTCCTGCTGTCGTTCATCGTGACTGTCGCGATGCTGCATGTGGTCAACAACCTGGTGGTTCCGGTGTCGATCTTCGGCTCGGATTCGGTGCAGGTCTTTGCCGGTGTGCAGGATGCCATGACGCAGTGGTGGTACGGCCATAACGCGGTGGGCTTCTTCCTGACCGCGGGCTTCCTGGGCATGATGTACTACTTCGTGCCGAAGCAGGCCGAACGCCCGGTCTACAGCTACAAGCTGTCGATCATCCACTTCTGGGCGCTGATCTTCCTGTACATCTGGGCCGGTCCGCACCACCTGCACTACACCGCTCTGCCGGACTGGGCCTCGACCCTTGGCATGGTGATGTCGATCATCCTGTGGATGCCCAGCTGGGGCGGCATGATCAACGGTCTGATGACCCTGTCGGGCGCCTGGGACAAGCTGCGCACCGACCCGGTGATCCGGATGATGGTGGTGTCCATCGGCTTCTACGGCATGTCGACCTTCGAAGGCCCGATGATGTCGATCCGCGCGGTGAACTCGCTGTCGCACTACACCGACTGGACCATCGGTCACGTGCACTCCGGCGCTCTGGGCTGGAACGGCATGATCACCTTCGGCGCGCTGTACTTCCTGGTGCCGCGCCTGTGGAACCGCGAGCGTCTGTATTCGCTGTCCATGGTCAGCTGGCACTTCTGGCTCGCCACCATCGGCATCGTGCTCTACGCGGCGTCCATGTGGGTGACCGGCATCATGGAAGGCCTGATGTGGCGTGAAGTGGATGCCAACGGCTTCCTCGTGAACTCCTTCGCCGATACCGTGGCGGCCAAGTTCCCGATGTATGTCGTGCGTGCCCTGGGCGGTCTGATGTATGTCGTCGGTGCCCTGATCATGGCCTATAACCTGTACATGACGGCAACCCGTGGCGAGGCGAAAGCCCCGGCCGCAGCTGCCGCCCCGGCCGAGTAAGGAGCACGACACATGTCCATCCTTAAGAAGCACAAGATCCTTGAAACCAACGTCACGCTGCTGCTGGTCTTCAGCTTCATCGTGGTGACCATCGGGGGCATCGTCGAAATCGCGCCGCTGTTCTACCTTGAGAACACGATCGAGGATGTAGAGGGCATGCGCCCCTACTCTCCGCTCGAACTTCAGGGGCGCGATATCTACATCCGCGAGGGCTGCTATGTGTGCCACAGCCAGATGATCCGTCCCATGCGGGACGAGGTCGAACGCTATGGCCATTACTCGCTGGCGGCGGAGTCGAAATACGACCGTCCGTTCCAGTGGGGCTCGAAGCGGACCGGGCCGGACCTGGCCCGTGTCGGCGGCCGCTATTCGGACGACTGGCACGTTGCCCACCTGATGGATCCGCAATCGGTGGTGCCGGAATCGATCATGCCGAAATACGCGTTCCTGATGGATACCCGTCTGCACCCGGATCACATCGGCGACACGTTGAAGGCGCACAAGATCGTGGGTGTGCCCTATACCGACGAGATGATCGCCAGCGCCAAGGCGGACTTCGTGGCCCAGGCCGATCCCGACAGCGACTATGACGGGCTGCTGGAACGGTATCCGGGCGCGCAGGTGCGCAACTTCGACAGCGAGCCGGGGATCTCGGAAATGGATGCCTTGCTGGCCTATCTTCAGATGTTGGGTACGCTGGTCGATTTCTCGACCTTCACACCCGACGCAAGCCGGTAAAGCGGGGACGCCATGGAAACCTACACTCTGCTTCGCCAATTCGCCGATAGCTGGATGATGCTGTTCATCTTCGCCTTCTTCATCGGCGTGGTCATCTACGTGATTTTCGGCAATCGCCAGAAATACCGGGATACGGCAGACGTGATTTTCAGGCACGATGACAAGCCCCTGAGCGATGAGGACAAGGACCGCTGAGGCGGTCCCACCCCCCAACCGCGAAGGCGGCAAGGAGACTCGATTATGAGCAACAAACCTGATGAACAAGACGGGGTCCCCACCACCGGCCACAGCTGGGACGGGATCGAAGAATTTGACAACCCCATGCCGCGATGGTGGCTCTGGTGCTTCTACGCCACCATTGTCTGGGGCATCGGATACTCCATCGCCTATCCGGCGTGGCCGATGATCAACAAGGCCACGGCCGGTATCCTTGGGTTCTCGACCCGTGGCGACCTGGTCGAGGATCTGCAGGCGGCCGAAGCTGCCCATGCCGATCTGAACGCGGCGCTGGCCTCGATCGATCTGACCGAAGTGGCGAACAATGCCGAACTGGATCAGTTCGCGGTCAGCAAGGGGGCTGCGGTCTACCGGACCTGGTGCTCGCAGTGCCACGGCTCGGGCGCGGCCGGTGCGGTCGGCTTCCCGAACCTGCTGGACGACGCCTGGCTCTGGGGTGGTGACATCGAAGCCATTCAGACCACCGTCATGCACGGCATCCGCAACGAGGAAGACCCGGATGCCCGGTATTCCGAGATGCCCCGCTTCGGTGCCGACGACCTGCTGGAATCGGAACAGATCGACCAGGTGGTCAACTACGTGATGAGCCTGTCGGGCGATCCGGTGGATGCCGAGGCTGCAGCGGCTGGCGAGGAAGTCTATATGGACAACTGCGCCGCGTGCCATGCCGAAGACGGCACCGGCGACCGCGAGCAGGGCGCACCGAACCTGACCGACGCCGTGTGGCTTTACGGCGGCGACTACGACGCGGTGATGGAGTCGGTCGAGAACGCCCGCTTCGGCGTCATGCCGCCGTGGCAAGGCCGCCTGACGCAGGCCGAGATCAACGCCGTGTCCGTCTATGTGCACCAGCTGGGCGGCGGTGAATAACCCCAAACGCATTCGCGACAGGAAAAGGCCGGGCCTCTGCGCCCGGCCTTTTTTCCTTCCGGCACCGCCGGTGTCAGCTGCGGCGAACGGGCAGAACCCAGCCTTGCAGCAGATCATGGCGCGCGCTGGCGGTCTTGCCGGGCGCCGGGTCGGTCATGCGGGTGGGACGGGGGGTCATGTTTGCGCGGGGCATCGGGGACTTCCTTTTCCGATCATGGCGATTGCCTGTCCAATCTGCACCTCACGGGCCGGGCCGGGGAGTGAGATATTTCCGACCTTCCGCACGCCGAGGTTGCATTCGGGTCGTAATTTCCACCATTCCCATGCGAAAGGCCGCATATGTGAGGCGGATCGGCGCATCGACCAATTGCCTTCTTGGGGTCAGAAAGGCGCACAAGGTACACCACGACCAGGACAGGACTCCACCCGGGCAGTGCCCATGCGTCGCGCCCACTGGAGGATTGATGCAGGTCAATTACCTTCTGAAAGGCCTATGCGAGATACAGCAATGCTGTCGCCAGAATCGGACAAGTCATCATGAGTACGACCGACGATACCCCGCCGAACCTCTACGCTGCGCGGGAGCCGATTTTCCCCAAGCGCGTTTCGGGACGTTTCCGGAACCTGAAGTGGATCATCATGCTGGTGACGCTGGGGATCTATTACATCACCCCGTGGATCCGCTGGGATCGCGGGCCTGAACTGCCCAGCCAGGCGGTTCTGGTCGATCTGGCGAACCGGCGGTTCTTTTTCTTCTTCATCGAGATCTGGCCGCATGAGTTCTATTTCGTCGCCGGTCTGCTGATCATGGCCGGGTTGGGGTTGTTCCTGTTCACCTCGGCGCTGGGGCGGGTCTGGTGCGGCTATACCTGTCCGCAAACGGTCTGGACCGACCTGTTCATTCTGGTCGAGCGCTGGATCGAAGGCGACCGCAACGCGCGCCTGCGCCTGCATCGCCAGAAGAAGATGGATGTCCGAAAGCTGCGTCTGAGGATTACCAAATATGTGGTCTGGATCCTGATCGCCATCGCCACCGGCGGGGCCTGGGTGTTCTATTTCGCCGATGCGCCGACGCTGTTGTGGGAGGTGGTGACGCTGACCGCGCACCCGGTGGCCTATTCCACCATCTTCCTGCTGACAGCCACCACCTTTGTCTTTGGCGGGCTGATGCGCGAACAGGTCTGCATCTATGCCTGCCCGTGGCCGCGCATTCAGGCGGCAATGATGGATGAGGACACGATCACCGTCGCCTACCGCGACTGGCGCGGAGAGCCGCGCGGACATCACCGCAAGAAAGCCGCCGAGGTCGATGCCGCGCCCCTGGGCGATTGCATCGACTGCAACGCCTGCGTCAACGTCTGCCCGATGGGCATCGACATCCGCGACGGCCAGCAGTTGGAATGCATCACCTGCGCACTGTGCATCGATGCCTGTGACGAGATCATGGCCAAGGTCGGCAAGCCGCGCGGCCTGATCGACTACATGGCGCTGACCGATGAACAGCACGAACGCTCGGGGCAGGAGAAAATCCCGGTCTGGAAGCACATCTTCCGGCTGCGCACGATCCTTTACACCACCCTGTGGGCCCTGGTGGGGGTCGGGCTGACCGTCGCCCTGTTCATCCGCCCGGACCTGAGCCTCACGGTCGCCCCGATCCGCAACCCGGTCTTCGTCACAATGTCCGACGGCACCATCCGCAACGCCTATGACGTGCGGTTGCGCAACAAGCATGGCGAAGATCGCGATTTCCAGATCACCATCGAATCCGACGCCAACCTGTCCGTGCTGGCCGAGGGCAGCGACAATGCGCTGATCCTGGTGCCGGCGGATTCGACCAAGCTGCAACGGGTCTATATCATGGCGCCACCGGACAGCCCGGCTGCGTCCCGCGCGGTGACGGATGTGAATATCTGGGTCGAAGATACCGTATCGGGCGAACGCGCGGGCAAGGACACCGTCTTCAACGGAAAGGCAAACTGATGCGAGAGATCACCGGACGGCATGTGCTGATCTTCACGGTTCTGGCCTTCGGGATCATCATCGGGGTCAACCTTCTGCTTGCGGTGCAGGCGGTCCGGACCTTTCCGGGGCTGGAGGTCAAGAACACCTATGTCGCCAGCCAGACCTTCGATGCCGATCGCGCCGCCCAGCTTGCGCTGGGGTGGGAGGTCTCGGCCGAGTATGCCGATGGCCTGCTGGCGGTGACGGTCACCAAGGAGGGGCAGCCGGCGCCGGACGTGGCCGATCTGACCGCCCTCGTGGGCTGGGCCACGAGCACCCATGATGACGTGGTGCCAGATTTCTCGCGCAACAACGCCACCTTCACCGCGCCGTTGGACCTTGTGCCGGGCAACTGGAACATCCGCCTGAAGGCCACATCTTCCGATGGCAGCGAATTCAAGCAGCGGGTCGTCCTGCACGTGAAGGCGTCCGGCGCGGGCTGACCCATGGCCGTGGTCGAGGATCTTCCCGAAAGCCCCGGCGGCGTCGCCTGCCCCGCCTGTGCCGTCACCCCGGCGGCCGAGGTGCTGGCACGCCGCGAGCGGGCTGCCCGCGAGGCGCGGATCATGCTGTCGGTGCCGGAGATGTCCAGCGCCGCCTGCATTTCCCGCGTGGAACGCGCCCTGAAGGCCGTGCCGGGGGTCCGCACGGCCCGGGTCAACCTGACCATGAAGCGCGCCAGCGTCACCGCCGCGCCCGACATGCTGCCCGAAACCCTGGCCGAGGCATTAAAGGTGGCGGGCTTCGAGGCGCATGAACTGGATCCCGGCGCGCTGGCCGCCACCGAAACCGACCGGACAGGGCGCGAGTTGCTGATGCGGCTGGGCGTGGCCGGGTTCGCGTCGATGAACGTCATGCTGCTGTCGATCTCGGTCTGGTCCGGGGCCGAGGATGCCACCCGCGACCTGTTCCACTGGATCTCTGCCGCCATCGCCCTGCCGGCCATTGCCTTTGCCGGGCAGCCGTTCTTCCGCAACGCCTGGGCGGCGCTGAAAACCCGGCGGCTGAACATGGATGTGCCCATCGTGCTGGCGATCCTGCTGGCGGTGGGCACGTCGCTGTACGAGACCTCGCAAAGCGGCGCGCATGCCTATTTCGACGCTGCGCTGACGCTGACCTTTTTCCTGCTGGCCGGGCGATATCTGGATCATCGCACCCGCGCCGTGGCCCGTTCCGCTGCCGAGGAACTGGCGGCGCTGGAGGTGCCCCGCGCCCTGCGCATCGGGCCGGACGGAGCAGAGCACACGGTGCCGCTGGCCGATCTGGCGGCGGGCGATCTGGTGCTGGTGCGGCCCGGCGGACGCATGCCCGTCGATGGTGTGGTCGAACGCGGCGAAAGCGAGTTGGACCGGTCGCTGCTGACCGGCGAGACGCTGCCTGTTTACGCGGGTCCGGGCACCGAGGTCAGCGCGGGCGAGGTCAATCTGACCGGCCCGCTGACCCTGCGCGCCACGGCCGTCGGCGCCGACAGCTCGCTGCATGCGCTGACCGATCTGGTGGCGGTGGCCGAAAGCGGGCGGTCGAACTATTCGTCGTTGGCGGATCGGGCGGCGGCGCTTTATGCGCCCGGCGTCCACATCCTTGCGGGGCTGTCCTTTGCCGGGTGGTACATCGGCACCGGCGATCTGCGCACGGCGATCAACATCGCGGCGGCGGTGCTGATCATCACCTGTCCCTGTGCGCTGGGGCTTGCGGTGCCTGCGGTGACCACGGCGGCCTCGGGGCGGCTGTTCCGCAAGGGGTTGCTGATCAAGGATGCCACCGCGCTGGAACGTCTGGCCGAGGTTGACACGGTGGTCTTCGACAAGACCGGCACGCTGACCGCAGGGACCCCGCGTCTGGACGCACCCCAAAGCCACCCGGAGGAGGTTCTGGCGGTGGCACGGGCACTGGCCGAGGCGTCTTCGCATCCGCTCAGCCGCGCGCTGGTGGCCGCTACCGAGGCCGCAGGCGTGGCGGCCGCCCCGGTCGCGGACATTCGCGAAACGCCGGGCTTCGGCATGGAGGCGCGTCTGGGCGAGGATCGCATCCGTCTGGGCCGGGGCGACTGGGTCGGCGGCACGCAGGACGGTGCCAAGGCGGCCACCTGGCTGAAGATCGGAGACGCCGCTCCCCATCCTTTCACATTCTGTGATGCCCTGCGCTCTGGCGCGGCGGCGGCAGTGGCCGGGTTTCAGGCGCAGGGGCTGGCGGTCCGGCTGGTGTCGGGCGATGGCCCTGCGGCGGTGGAAGAGCTGGCGCGCGAGGTCGGCATCCAAGACTGGGTGGCCGGGGCGACGCCGGTCGAAAAGGCCGGGATCGTGGGCGATCTGGCAGGGCAGGGCCACAAGGTGCTGATGGTGGGCGACGGGCTGAACGACACCGCCGCGCTGAGCGCCGCGCATGTCTCGATCTCTCCCGCCTCGGCGCTGGATGCGGCGCGTGTGGCCTCGGACATCGTGCTGCTGGGCACCGATCTGTCCGAGCTTGCCCCGGCGCGGGCCACGGCGCTGCAGGCCATCCGGCGCATTCGTGAAAACTTCCGGATTGCCACGGTGTACAATGTCATCGCGGTGCCGCTGGCGGTGGCCGGGTTGGCGACGCCCCTGATCGCGGCACTGGCCATGTCGGCCTCGTCGATCACCGTGTCCCTGAATGCCCTGCGGGTGGGCGTGCGCAAACCGCGCCCGGCCCGTCCTGCAAAGGAGGTCTGACATGGATGTCTTGCGTTACCTGATCCCGGCTTCGCTGCTGCTGGGCGGCGTCGGTCTGGCCGCGTTCTTCTGGACGCTGCGCAGCAACCAGTATGACGACCCCGACGGCGACAGCCGCCGCATTCTGACCGACGACTACGACGACAAGCCCAAGGGGTGAACTTCAGGCCACCACGCAAAACGCCGCCCCGGAGGGCGGCGTGCTTTGTTGTGGGCAGGCGTGGCGCGGATCAGGGGCTGAGCGGCTCGCAGCGCTGGTCGCGGGCGCTGAGCCGCTGGCAGGCCAGGGCGGCGCTGCGCTCGTCCAGTCCGACGAAATTGGCCTCAAACCCGGTATTCTTGCGCACCACCTTCCGCAGGGCGCTGTCCAGAGTCTCTATCTCGGTCAGGGCGGTGCGCAGCAACACGCGCTCGGCCTCATAGCGGCTGGCGTAGGTGCCGACGTTGATGCCCCAGTGACGATCGCCCGAGGTCGACAGGCGGGCCACGGTGACCGGTTTGGTGGCGGGACGGGCGGGATCAACAGCCTCGGCAGGCGCGGTGCTGGTCGAGAAGGTGATCTTGACCGGACGCGGCTGCGGGGCCGGGCTGGCCACCGCCGCCAGGGCGCTGACCTTGGTTTCCGTCACGTCCGGCGCGACCGCAACTTCGGCCGCGGATTTGGGAACAACCGCATCTGCCGGAACCGAAGCCAGCACGGCCGCGGCCACCGCATCCTCGATCAGAGGCTTGGGCACGGCGGCGTCGGGTGGTGAGGCGGTCGAGGCCGCCAGGACCGCGGCTTCGCCCTCGGCCGGGCGGGTCACGCTGCCATCGGCGGCAGCAAGTTGCGTGTCCATTGCCATTTCCACCGGCGCGGCCGGAAGCGGACGCTGCGACGGACGGATGCTGGTCGCCACGGCCAGCATGGTTTCGGCCACCGCCTGTGACGGCGAAGCGCTGGCGAATTTCCCAAGGTTCGGGCGACGCGGCTTGTTCACCGCCACCCGGTTGGGGGCGCGCGAAAAGCCCATGTCGAGAAGCTCTGCCACGCGCTTGTTCCGGGCCGCTGACGAGCTGCCGCCGAACATTGTCGCGATGATCCGTTCGTTGCCGCGCTGTGCCGAGGCCACGAGGTTGAAGCCCGCCGCGCGGGTATAGCCGGTCTTGATACCGTCGGCGCCGCGATAGGCCGCCAACAGCTTGCGGTTGGTGTTGTAGACGGTCTTGCCCGCCGCCTGCGCCGACTGGCGCGAGAACAGGTTGTAGTAATCCGGGAAGTGATAGAACAGCGCCCGGCCCAGCGTGGTCATGTCCCGCGCGGTGGACAGATGACCCGATTGGGTCAGCCCGTGGGCGTTCTTGAAGGTGGTGTCTTTCATTCCCAGCGCCCGGGCGGTCCGCGTCATGCGATCCGCGAAGGCGGCTTCGCTGCCCGAGATCGCCTCGGCCATGGCGGTGGCTGCATCATTGGCCGATTTCACCGCCGAGGCGCGAATGAGATAGCGCAATTGAATCCGCTGTCCGGCCTTCAGGTAAAGTTTCGAGGGCGGCTCGGCCGCCGCGTTCTTGGACACGCGCACCTGCGTATCGAGGGAAATCTCGCCCCGCCGGACCGCATCGAAGACGACGTACAAGGTCATCATCTTGGTCAGCGACGCGGGATGAAGTCGCGTGTCGGCGTTACGGGAATGAAGCACCTTGCCGGATCGGGCATCAATCACCATCGCCGCATAGGGTGCGGCCGAAAGCTGTCCCGAAGTCGAGAGGATGCATAGAAGGGTCACGCCCGCGAGGGCGAGAGTCTTCAGACGCTGCATGACGTCACCTGCCTTTTTGTTTCTCTGCCCGCTGCCGATTTTTCGGCTAGCTTGGTTGCCTGCAGGTTAAGACTAGCACGGAAATTTTTGATGCGGCAGGGTTTTGTACCCCAAAAGCGGCAGGGGTGCCGCAAGGGCAGATGTGGCGGCGTCCGTGCCTTCAGGCGCTAGATTTTCCCTGGAACTGTTGCAGAAGGGCTGCAAACTCCCCCAGATCGGCCAATTCGTGGAAGCGCGGATGGCCTTCGGGCGCATCCGCATGTTCCAGCGCCCAGGTCATGCCGTGGGGCACGAACACGCCCCAGCCGCCGGCATCGATGGCCGGACGCACGTCGGATTTCATCGAATTGCCGACCATCATCGCCGATTCGGGGCCGCTGCCGTGACGTGTGAAGATGTCGACATAGGTCTGGGGCTTCTTGTCCGAGACAATCTCGACCCCGTCGAACATGTCGCCCAGCCCCGATTGCGCCAGCTTGCGCTCCTGATCCAGCAGATCGCCCTTGGTGATCAGGATCACCCGATACGAGATCGCGGCCAGTTCCACCGCCTCGCGGGCATGGGGCAGAAGTTCGATCGGATGGGCCAGCATCTCCTGTCCGGCGTCGATGATCTCGCGGATGATCGAGGCGGGGACCTTGCCGTCGGTCACATCGATGGCGGTTTCGATCATCGACAGCATGAAGGCCTTGATGCCGAAACCATAGTGGCCAAGGTTGCGCCGCTCGGCCTCCAGCAGGCGCTCGGCCAGATGGTCGGGGCCGGCGTGGTCGCGCAGAAGATCGGCGAATCGCTCTTCGGTCAGGCGGAAGAACTGTTCGTTCTGCCAAAGCGTATCGTCGGCATCAAAGCCGATCGCCGTCAGTTTTTGCATCTTCAGCCCCTTGTCTCGCCGCCGTTTCGGTGTCACCTAGACCGACCGCCCCGCGGCGCCCCCTTTTCAGGGACCCAACCGCGATTATATGGTGACCGCACGCGCTCGATGAGAAACCGCTGGAGTCTCGAATTGCAAGATTATCCGTTGATCCTTTCAGCCGATGACGACGACGGGACCGACGGGGACACCGGGATCATCACCCAGACCCGGAACCGGACGAAACGGCCGCCGCTTTACAAGGTGCTGATCCTGAACGACGACTACACCCCGATGGAGTTCGTCGTCCATGTGCTTGAGCGATTTTTCGGCATGACCCACAGTCAGGCCTTCGAACTGATGCTGACGGTGCACAAGAAGGGCCTGGCCGTGGTCGGCGTGTTTTCTTTCGAGATCGCCGAGACCAAGGTCGGGCAGGTGATGGATTTCGCGCGCCGCCACCAGCATCCGCTGCAATGCACCATGGAACGGGAATGACCGGCGCGCCGGGTCCCCATGTCTGACAGCCGCCTCTCGCTGGCCCTGACGCAGGGTCTGCTGCCCGAATGGGCCGACACCGCACGCGTGGTCTGGTTCGGCATGCCTGCGCCCGAGGCGGCGCAGGATCTGGCGTTTGGGACCGTGACCGCAATTCAGCCGCTGCAACCGGTGGCGGGCCATCTGGCCGAGGCCGGGATTACCACGCATCCGGTGCTGCCCATGGGGCAGGCAGCGGATCTGGCTATCGTCACCCTGCCGCGCGCCCGCGCCCGCGCCCAGATGTGGATCGCCGAGGCCGCGGCCAGCCTGCCCACAGGCGGATGGCTGCTGGTGGATGGCGCCAAGACCGACGGGGTGGATTCGCTGTTCAAGGCCTGCCGGAGCCGTCTGGACAGTTCCGACAGTTTTACCAAGGCGCATGGCCGTCTGTTCTGGGGCCGGGTTGGCGCCGACCGTTTCGACGACTGGCGCGCCCCGGATCTGCGCGCGGGTGATTTCGTGACCGGACCGGGGGTGTTTTCGGCCGATGGCATCGATCCGGCGTCGGAACTGCTGGCGCAGGCGCTGCCGGTGCTGAAGGGCCGCGTAGGCGATCTTGGGGCGGGATGGGGCTATCTGGCCCGCCAGATCCTGCAACACGACGCGGTCACCCATCTGGATCTGGTCGAGGCCGACCATATCGCACTCAGCGCGGCCCGTCAGAACATCACCGACCCGCGTGCCTCGTTCCATTGGGCTGATGCCACCGCTTGGCAGCCCGAGGCACCGCTGGATGCCGTGGTGATGAACCCGCCGTTCCACACTGGACGCAGCGGCGATCCGGGACTGGGCCGGGCGTTCATCGCGGCGGCCGCCCGTGCCCTTGCGCCCCATGGCAAGCTGTGGCTGGTTGCGAACCGGCATTTGCCCTATGAAGCGGAACTGGATCTGCGGTTTTCCGCGGTCCATGTGTTGGAAGGAACCCGTTCCTTCAAGCTGCTGCGCGCCGAGAAACCGCGGCGGACAGGCAAGAAAGGCCGATCATGAGTTTTTCCGTCGAAGGCAAGACTGCCATCGTCACCGGTGCCGCCCATGGCATCGGCTTTGCTATTGCGCGCCACCTGTCCCGCGCCGGGGCCAATGTGATGTTCGCGGACATAGACGAAACCCGCCTGAAGGAAGAATTGTCCGACGAGGCGGACAATGAGAAGATCGCCTATTTCGCCGGAGATCTGCGCGAGCGGCTGACGCTGAACAACCTGATGTCGGCGACGCTGGACAGTTTCGACCGGCTCGACATCCTTGTGAATGCCTCTCGGCAGGTGCACGCCACCGATGCCGACATTCTGGATCTGGATGACGTGGTCGAGCAGCAATTGCAGCAGAACCTGATGACCAGCCTGCGCCTGACCCAGATCGCGGCCAAGCGGATGATCGCGCAGGCCGAGGCCAACGAGGGCATCGACGACGACCGGCCCGTGGGGTCGATCATCAACCTGTCATCCATTGCGGCGCGGCGGACCCATCCGCAGCTTCTGGCGTTCTCGGTGTCGACGGCGGCGCTGGATCAATTGACGCGCTCACACGCGGTGGCACTGGCACCGCACCGGATCCGGGTTAATTCGGTGGCGTTCGGCTCGGTGATGTCGTCCAGCCTGAAGCACACGCTGCGCGACAATGTCGATTACCGCAGCGAGATCGTCGATCACACGCCGCTGTCGCGCATCGCCAACCCGTCGGAAGTGGCCGAGACCGTGCAATTCCTAGCCAGCGAAGGCTCGGGCTTCATGACCGGGCAGATCCTGACCGTGGACGGCGGCCGCACCCTGGTTGATCCGGTGACGGCGCCCGCGCACTGACCTCAGTCGACGACGGTTACACCGCAGGCTTCCAGCACCGGTCGGGCCTGTGATTTCAGTTGCGCAAGCTTCTGTTGCAGATCCTGCAGTTTCCGTTGCTCGGACGCCGGGTCGATGGCTACCGCCTTGCGGCGATACTGCGGCTGGTTGTAGCCGCAGAAATTGAAGCCATCCCAGCCCCCGGTGCAACCGCCCCAGTAGAAGTTGAACGGCGACGGTTCCAGCACGTAAGTATAGCCGCGCGTCAGGTTCAACTCGGTTTCCTGAATCAGGCGTTCCACCGTGGCAACCTCGCCGGTGTATTGGCGCACGCAGCGCTGCTCGGGCGTGCCACAGGCCGCCAGAAACAAAAGAACCGGGATCATCACAAATCGCATGGGCGCCTCATCCGCCCATCGATAGCAGGCCCGTGCGACACATGGCAATTCACGGCTTCGAGGGAATGGTGAACCGCGCCGGGACTTGCTAGGGCATTGGTCCAGAGAAGGAGACCGCCATGACCGACAGTTTCGATGCCCGGAAAGCCCGCGCCAGCGCCTGGTTCCGCGAGTTGCGCGACCAGATCGTCACCGCCTTCGAGGGGCTGGAGGACAGCCCGCTGCAAGGGCCGACCGCCGATCTTCCCGCCGGTCGGTTCGAGGTCACGACCACCACCCGCGCCGGTGACGATGGCGCCGATGCTGGCGGCGGGCTGATGTCGGTGATGCGCGGTGGGCGGGTGTTCGAGAAGGTCGGCGTCAATGTCTCTACCGTCCATGGCACATTGGGCGAGCAGGCGCAGGCGTCGATGGCAGCGCGCGGAGTGCCGGGGATCGAGGCCGATCCGCGGTTCTGGGCGTCGGGGATCAGTCTTGTAGCCCACATGCAGAACCCGCATACCCCGGCGGTGCACATGAACACCCGCATGTTCTGGACCCCGAACGCATGGTGGTTCGGCGGCGGTGCCGATCTGAACCCCTGCATCGAGTACGGGGAAGACACGGCGGCGTTCCACAAGGTGCTGGAAGGCGCCTGTGCCGCGCATGATCCGGACTATTATCCGCGCTTCAAGGCCTGGGCGGACGAGTATTTCTTCGTCCCGCATCGGGGCCGGGCGCGCGGCGTGGGCGGCATCTTCTTCGACGATCTGAACACCGGCGACTGGGACGCGGATTTCGCCTTCACCCGCGACGTGGGCCGCGCTTTCCTGCCGGCCTTCCTGCCGGTGACCCGCGCCCGCCTGAACACCGGCTGGTGCGAGGCCGACAAGGATGCGCAGCTGATCCATCGCGGGCTATATGCGGAATACAACCTGGTCTACGACCGGGGCACCAAGTTCGGGCTGGCCACCGGCCATGATGCCAACGCCGTGCTGATGAGCCTGCCGCCGCTGGCCAAATGGGTCTGACAGAAATGGAAAGACCCCCGGGAGGGAGCGGGGGTCTTTCGATCCCGCGCCGGGGGAGGAGGGAGAGGTCAGGAGACCGGCGCGAGGCGTCGTTTCCGGCCGGGAACTGGCCTTGGCGATACACCAGATAGATGGGCATCCCGCAGCCATTCTGCCCGTGCCCCTTGGCATAGGTCGATCGGCAACCGGACAGGGGCGCTATCCTTTGGGATAGGCGTGACAGGCCGCGTCAGGGCAGGGCGATGTCCACCAGAAGCCCGCGATGGTCCGACCCCAGTGCCGCGCCCCAGGGCGTCACCGCCACCACCTGCGGGCCGTTCTTGACCAGCACGTGATCGATCGGCACCCCGGCCCATCCCGCCGCCGCCGGCCAGGTCGCCATCGGCCAGCGGATGCCTTCCAGCCCGCTGCGCTTTCGGATGAACCGCATCCGCTCGCTCCACGGCGCGGCGTTGAAATCGCCCACCACCACGGTCGGCCCGGTATAGCGGCGCAGGCGGGCGGTCACCAACTGGGTCTCCAACTCGGTAATCCCGAAATACCACGGCTTGACCATGTGCAGTGCCACGACCTTGACGGGCCCGTCCTGACCGGGCGGCAGCACGTCCACGACCAGCATCCGTTCGCGCCACACCGGACCGGGATTGCGCACCGCCCGCACAAGGAAGGGATGGCGCGACAGGATCACCACCTCGCAGACCTCCAGACAGCCCAGACGATAGGGGAAGACATCCGACAGGTCGGCGATCATGTCCTCCAGTTGCGTGGCCTCGGCCAGAACGGCCACATCGGGCAGGGTGGCGCGCAATTCGTCCGCAATGGCCTCGGGCGGGACCGGGTTGTCGAACAGGGCGTTGAACCAGACCACCGAGAAATCCGGCTCAAGTTCGGCGTGCAGCGGCGTCGAGGTCTGGATGTGTTGCGTCGCCAGCAGGCCGCCGCCGCCAAGGATCAGCGCAAGACTGAGCAGGCTCAGGACACGCGCCCGCAAGAGCCACAGCAGCAGTGCCGGAACAAGGCACACCGCCAGGATCTGCGGCGCCATATGTTCAAGGATCCGGGCAAAGCTGCCCAAGGGGTCGCCGTTCGGCATGAACTGGAACAGCACCGCCAGAACCGGCAGCGGGAGGGCGAAAGGCAGGCAGAGACCGATGAAGGTGCCGCGCAGAACTTGAGACATGATTACCAATCCAACCGGGACGCGCGCAGCCTAGTGAATCGCCCGCCGCTTGGACAGCCCCGCGATGCCGCAACGCGGCGGGGGGGGGAACCCGCCGCGTCCCGCCGGGGGGGTTACAGCATCATCTGGTAGCTGACCGGCACATAGCGAAAGCCGTCGCCACGGGTTTCCACATAGCCCATGCCGGGGAAGGGCATGTGATAGCCGATGAACGGGATCTTGTCGGTGGCCAGCATCGACAACACCTTGCGCCGGGTGGCGGCAGCCGCGGCCTTGTCCATGTCGAACCGCACTTCCCAGTCGGGATAGCCCAGCGACCAAACATAGTGGTTTGCGGTATCTGCAAAGATCGCCAACTGCTTGCCGCCGCTTTCGATAATGTAAATCATATGTCCCGGCGTATGGCCGAAGGCCGACATGGCGGTAACGCCCGAGGCCACACTGCCACCATCGTCGAGGAACGAAATCTGGTCATTCAGCGGCGCGACCTTGCTGTTGAAGGTGTCGTTGTCCGCTCCGGACCAGTAATTGTGCTCGACCGCGCCGGTGATGATCTTCGCGTTGGCGTAGGTGGGCGCACCGTCGGTGGACAGGCCGCCGATGTGATCGCCGTGCATGTGGGTCAGAACCACAGTGTCCACTTGATCTGCCGAAATCCCGGCCTGGGCCAGCAGCCCGGTTGTGCCTTCGGGGTTCAGGCCGGTGTCGAACAGGATCAACTCGCCGCCAGTGTTCACGACGGTCGGGGTGAAGGGAATGACCAGCTTGTCGGTGGGCAGAAAGTTCTGGTCCGAGACTTCCTGAAAGGCTTCGGCATCGACATTCATGCCGAAGATGCTTTGCGGGTCTTCGCGCACCGCGGCCCCGGCGGCGATGGTGGTGACTTCGAAATCCCCCAGCGTGACACGGTTGAACGACGGGGTTGCCGCGCCTTGCTTGTCTGGGGCGGCAAGGGCCGGCCGCGCCATTCCGGCGGCGAGAGGGACGGCGGCAACCGTGGAAAGAGCCTGGCGGCGGGTGAAGCGGGTCATCTTGGTCTCCCTGTTGAACGAACACTCACGAAGAAGTAGCTGCCCCGGAATTGCTTTCGAGCGTGATCACTCTCTCGTGAGACGTGTTACTCCCACCAGCGATCCACACGGGCGATGTCCGCATCCGACCAGCCCAGATGATGGGCCAGTTCATGCACCACCACATGCGCCACCAGATGATCCAGCGCCACGTTGCCGCGCGCCACCCACTCGTCCAGGATCGGGCGCCGGAACAGCCAGATCATGTCCGGGCCATAGGGCTGATCGCTGACCGATTTCTCGGTCAGGGGCACGCCGTCATAAAGGCCCGTCAGCTCGAACGGGTCTTGAAGGCCCACACCGTCCAGCATGGCGTCGTCGGCGAAATCCTCGACCCGCAGCAGCACGTCGCGGGCCGCCGCGCGATAGGCGGCGGGCAGGGCCTCCAGCGCCGCCCGGCCCATGGTTTCGATCTGCTCAAGGCTGGGCGCGACGGCCCCGGTCCATTCCTGCGTCATGGCCAAGGTATGACCGCTGGCGGGCCGGGGGGAAAGCCCTCGGCCCAATTGCGGACGCATGATATGATTGTCCCCATGGGAACCAACATGACACAGCCCAGCGATGCGGATGTGACCGAATATCTGGCGCGGGTGGAACCTGCCGGCCGGCGCGAGGATGCCGTCCTGCTGGACCGGATCTTTCGCGAGGAAACCGGGTTCAAGCCGGTGCTCTGGGGCACCTCGATCATCGGCTACGGGCGCTACGACTACACCTATGCCACCGGCCACAGCGGTCAGACGCTGGCCACGGGGTTTGCCCCGCGCAAGGCCAACATGGTGGTCTATATCATGCCGGGCTATGGCGAGTTCGCCGATATCCTGGACGATCTGGGCCGTCACAAGCTGGGCAAGTCCTGCCTGTACCTGGGCCGGTTGAGCGGTGTGAACGAGGACGCCCTGCGCCGCCTGATCCGCGCCGGGCTGAAGGATCTGGCGACGCGCTGGCCAATCCAGCCGACCTGAGGCGCCGCCTCTCGACAAAATCCCTGCGGTGTGGAACACGAAACGCCGACAGGAGATTCACATGACCACCACCCGTTTCGCGCCCTCGCCCACGGGCTATATCCACGTTGGCAACCTGCGCACCGCGCTGTTCAACTACATGATCGCCCGCAAATCCGGCGGCACCTTCATCCTGCGCATCGACGACACCGATCCCGAGCGGTCGAAGGAAGCCTATGTCGATGCCATCAAGGAAGACCTGGAATGGCTGGGCCTGACCTGGGACCGGGTTGAGCGCCAGTCGCAGCGTCTGGACCGCTATGCCGAGGCCGCTGACAAACTGCGCGAAATGGGGCGGTTCTATGAATGCTTCGAGACGCCCACCGAACTGGATCTCAAACGCAAGAAGCAGCTGAACATGGGCAAGCCGCCGGTCTATGACCGTTCGGCGCTGAACCTGTCGGAAGCCGAGAAACAGGCGCTGCGGGCCGAGCGTGGCGGCCATTGGCGGTTCCTGCTGAACCAGACCCGGATCGAATGGGAGGACCAGATCCTCGGCGACTTGTCGATCGACGCGGCCTCGGTCTCGGACCCGGTGCTGATCCGGGGCGACGGGCAGGTGCTCTATACGCTGGCGTCGGTGGTGGATGACACCGAGATGGGCGTGACCCATGTGGTGCGCGGTTCGGACCATGTGACCAACACCGCCACCCAGATCCAGATCATCGAGGCGCTTGGCGGCACCGTGCCCAGCTTTGCCCACCATTCGCTGCTGACCGGCCCGCAGGGCGAGGCGCTGTCGAAACGTCTGGGCACGCTGGCCCTACGCGATCTGCGCGAGCAGGGGGTGGAGCCGATGGCGCTGCTGTCGCTGATGGCACGGCTGGGCTCGTCGGACCCGGTGGAGCTTCGGACCTCGCTGGACGAGTTGATCGAGGGATTCGACATCACCCATTTCGGCGCCGCCCCCACCAAGTTCGACGTCGAAGACCTGTTCCCGCTGACCGCCCGCTATCTGGGCGCGCTGCCCTATGAGGCCGCCGCCGCAGATGTGGCCGCCGCGGGCGTGCCCGACGATCTGGCACCGCAATTCTGGGAGGTGATCCGCGACAACATCACCACCCGCGCCGACCTGGCCGGCTGGTGGCAGATCCTGTCCGAAGGTGCGACCCCGGATGTGGCCGAGGAAGACGCGGACTTCGTGGCGCAGGCGATGGCCCTGCTGCCGCCGCTGCCCTTCGACGCCACCACCTGGAAAAGCTGGACCGACGCGGTGAAGGCCGAGACCGGGCGCAAGGGCAAGGGGCTGTTCATGCCGCTGCGCAAGGCGCTGACCGGGCGGGCGCGGGGACCGGAAATGGCGGATTTCCTGCCGCTGATGCGGGCGCTGCCGAAGCAATAGATCCGGTGGGGGCCGGGGCGGAAGAAGCGTCCCGGTTGCGTAACACACCACCGGAAGGGAAAACCGCACTCTGTGGGGACACGGGGCGCGCTGGCGGTGTGGAGAGCGGATGTGAACCAGAGAGCCAAATTTCTGTCCGGCAACCTGTTCCGGCACATCTCGGTGATGTCGTTGACCGCCTCTGTCGGGCTGATGGCGGTGTTCATCGTCGATTTTGTCGACATGATCTTCATCTCGATGCTGGGGCGCGATGAACTGGCCGCCGCCATCGGTTATGCCGGGGCGCTGCTGTTCTTCACATCCTCTTTCGGCATCGGCATGGCCATCGCCGCCGGGGCGCTGGTGGCCCGCGCCCTTGGTGCCGGCGCGGTCGAGGCCGCCCGGCAAAAGGCCGCCACGACGCTGGTCTACGGTGTGCTGTTCGGGGCGCTGTTCGCCGCCGTGGTCTGGGTCAACCTGCCGGCACTGGTGCGGCTGGTGGGGGCCAGCGGCGCCACGCAGGATCTGGCGGTGGGTTACCTGCGCATCATCATCCCCAGCTTGCCCCTGCTGCTGATCGGCATGGTCGGCGGTGCGATCCTGCGCGCCCATGGCGATGCCCGTCGGTCGATGCAGGCCACGGTGATCGGCGGGGCGGTCAACGCCGCCCTGGATCCGCTGCTGATCTTCGGGCTGGGGCTGGATCTGACCGGGGCCGCGCTGGCCAGCGTTGCCGCCCGCGCCGCGATGGCCTTCTTTGCCCTGCGCCCGATCTTTCGGCACCACGGCGGGCTGGCCTGGCCCGGTGCCGCCGACTTGCGCCGGGATTTCCGCGCCATCCTCGCCATCGCGCTGCCGGCAATTCTGACGCAACTGGCCACCCCCGTGGGGCAGGCCTATGTCACGCGCTCCATGGCGCAGTTCGGAGAGGACGCGGTGGCGGGCATGGCTGTCATCAGCCGCCTGATCCCGGTGGCCTTCGGGGTGATCTTTGCTCTGTCCGGCGCGGTCGGCCCGGTGATCGGGCAGAACTTCGGGGCGGGCAACCCGGCGCGGGTGCGGCGGGCCTATCTCGACGGGCTGCTGTTCACCGCGCTGTTCGTGCTGGGGATGACCGCCCTGCTGTTCGTCCTGCGTGTGCCCATCGCCGATCTGTTCCGGGCCGAGGGGGACAGCCGCATCCTGATCTATCTGTTCTGCGGCCCGCTGGCATTGGTGTTCTTCTTCAACGGGGCGCTGTTCGTGTCGAATGCCGCCTTCAACAACACCGGGCGGCCGTTCCTGTCCACGGCGATGAACTGGGGCCGCCACACGCTGGGCACCATCCCCTTCGTGATCGTGGGGGCGGCCATCGCAGGCGCACCGGGGGTGCTGATCGGGCAGGCGGCGGGGGGTGTGGTCTTTGCCGGGCTGTCGATCTGGTTGACCCTGCGGCTGATCTCGCACCGTCCGGGCAAACCACCCAAAGATGACACCGGTTTTCGCCAGCAACGCCGCCTGATCCAGCTGTTCTACGGGCGGCGCTAAGGGCGGACCCCGTCGCTAGTCCGTCCGCCGGACCCGCACCGGCAACCGGTCCAGATAGCCGTTGACCAGCGCGGTTTCCGAAGGCGTCAACTGCTGGTGACGCGGATAGCGCGGTGCTGCGCGATCATCCAGCACCACGCGATCCCAGCCGTCGGTGCTGTCGAAGAACCCGGCCACGCCATCGGGGCCATAGGTCTGCAGGAAGCCCTGCACCACCACATCGAGATAGCTCAGCAGGATATGCCCGCCGGTCTCGGACAGATGCCGGTCGCGGGGGATGGCGTAGACCTGCACATGCGGCTGTGCGGGATGATCGTGGTCCAATTGATCGGTCACCGGCTGGCGCAGATACCCGGTTTCGCGATGATCCAGCGCGTGCCAGTCCTGCCCCGGCACCTGTGCGATCAGCCCGTCGATGGTGCCGCCGGTCACCGGATGGGCCGACAGGAACACCTGGTCCGAAGCCTCGGTGTGGCACCACATCCGCCGCCAGCCCTTCAGCCGCGCCGGGCGGCCTTCGGGATAGCTGTGCGTGCGCTGGTTCACCAGCGATCCGTAACCGAAGAAATACTGCTGGTGCATGGGCGGCGCGGGCCTCCTGTGGCGATTAATCCTGCCTTCACCCGCCGGATGCTATCTCTTTCATCGGGTGAATGTGAGGTGTGTGATGTCAGATGAGTCTCTGGCCCCGATTGTAATCAAGCGCAAGAAGGTGGTGGTAGAGGGCGGCCACCACGGCGGTGCATGGAAAGTGGCCTATGCGGATTTCGTGACCGCGATGATGGCCTTTTTCCTGCTGATGTGGCTGCTCAATGCCACCACGGAAAAACAGCGCAAGGGATTGGCGGACTACTTTTCGCCGACGATTCCGATCAACCGCGTCTCGGGCGGCGGCGACGGATCCTTCTACGGCGACAGCGTGTTCTCGACCGAGGAACTGGCCCAGAACGGCAATGGCGCGGCCAACCTGCAGCCGACCGATCAGCATCAGGCAAAGGGGGAAACCGGGCTGGGCAGCCGCGAGACCCGCGTGCAGGACCAGACCAATGTGGTCCCGCCCGAGTCCGAGGACCTGCTGGAAACGCTCAAGCTGCGCGGCGGCGAAAGCATGGCGCGCCTGCTGGAACAACGCCATGTGGTGACGCGGCTGTCCGACGCCGGGCTGGTGTTTGAAATCTGGGAACTGCCCGAGTCGCGGCTGTTTGGCGATGACGATGCGCCGACGCCGCAACTCAAGGCCTTGCTGCGGCAGGTCACGGCGCTGATCCAGCTTGTCACCAACGATGTCTCGGTCGCCGCGCATCTGGCCGCGCGCCCCGTGGTGCTGGCCGACAACCCGGTCTGGGACCGGTCGACCGACCGGGCGCTGGCGGCGCGCAAGCTGATCGAAAAGGCCGGGCTGGATCCGGCGCGGATCCAGCGCGTCACCGGCTATGGCGACAGCCAGCCGGTGCTGGACAACCGCATGGATCTGCGCAACAGCCGGGTCGAGATCACCGTGCTGCGCTCGACCTTCTGAGTTTCGCGCGGGGGGCGGCTTGACTCCCCATTCAAGCCGCCCTAAACGGCGCTCTCCGCTTGCTGCGGAACAATTGGTGTTGGTGGCCCCCGCAAGGGGATGCCTGTCGGCCGCAAGGCATAGGACAACGCCCTTCACGCCCGCAAGGGCCCAAAGAAGGAGATCAGCCGTGACCAAACGCACGTCTGCCAAGTACAAGATCGACCGCCGCATGGGCGAAAACATCTGGGGCCGTCCCAAGTCGCCGGTGAACCGCCGCGAATACGGGCCGGGCCAGCACGGTCAGCGCCGCAAGGGCAAGATGTCGGACTTCGGTCTGCAGCTGCGCGCCAAGCAGAAGCTCAAGGGCTACTACGGCGACATGACCGAAAAGCAATTCCGCCGCATCTACGCCGAAGCCGAGCGTGTGAAGGGCGACACCGGTGAAAACCTGATCGGCCTGCTGGAGCGCCGTCTGGACGCCGTCGTCTACCGCGCCAAGTTCGTGCCGACCGTTTTCGCCGCCCGCCAGTTCGTGAACCACGGCCATGTCACCGTGAACGGCAAGCGCGTCAACATCCCGTCCTATCGCGTCAAGGAAGGCGATGTGGTCGAGGTGCGCCAGAAGTCCAAGCAACTCGCCGTCGTGCTGGAAGCTGTTCAACTGGCCGAGCGTGACGTGCCCGACTATATCGAAGCGGATCATTCGAAGATGACCGCCACCTTCGTGCGCACCCCCGGTCTGGGCGACGTGCCGTACCCGGTCCACATGGAACCGAACCTGGTGATCGAATACTACGCTCAGAACTAAGTTCCGACCGTATCCATTCGAAAGGCCGCGCCGGGAAACCGGGGCGGCCTTTTTCGTTTTTCGGGGCCTCGTACCCCTGTCATTTTGGCGGCTGGCCTTGGCCCGCAGCCGTGGTTAGAACAGCGCAAACGGAGAGCGCCATGACCCAGCAGATCGTCCCCCAGCCCGGCATTCTGGAAATCGCCCCCTACAAGGGCGGTGCCGACAAGGTGGAAGGGGTGGCCGATGTGGTGAAACTCTCGTCCAACGAGAATCCCTTCGGTCCGTCCCCGGCCGCGGTGAAAGCCGCGCAGGAGGCCTGTGTGACCGCGCACCGCTATCCGCCGGGGGATCACATCGAATTGCGCCGGGCGATTGCCGACAAGTTCGGGCTAGAGGCGGATCGCATCATCTGCGGTGCGGGCAGCGACGAGATCATCTCGTTCCTGTGCCAGACCTATGCCGGGCCGGGTGACGAGGTTCTGTATTCCGAACACGGCTTTGCCATGTACAAGATCTCGGCACTGGCCGCGGGCGCCACGCCGGTCGCCGCGCCCGAGCGCAACCGCACCTCGGACGTGGACGCGCTGCTGGCGGCGGTGACCGATCGCACCCGCATCCTGTTCGTGGCCGACCCCAACAACCCCACCGGCACCATGGTCGGCGGGCAGGGGTTGCGGCGTCTGGCCGAAAGTCTGCCGGGCCATGTGCTGCTGGTGATCGACGGGGCCTATGCCGAATTCGTCGATGGGTTCGACGGCGGCGCCGGGCTGGTGGACCAGTTCGACAACGTGGTCATGACCCGCACCTTTTCCAAGCTTTACGGGCTTGGCGGGCTGCGCGTAGGCTGGGGCTATGGGCCAGCGCATGTTATCGATGCGCTGAACCGGGTGCGCGGGCCGTTCAACGTCTCGCAGGTGCAGATCAAGGCGGCGGTCGCGGCGCTGGACGATGACGACCACACCGCGTTCAGCCTGTCGGAAAATACCCGCCTGCGGGCGTGGCTGGCGGCGGAACTGGACAAGCTGGGGGTGCCGTCGGACTCGTCGTTCGGCAATTTCATCCTTGCCCGCTTCGCCGATGCCGAGGAGGCGCAGGCCTGCAACGCCGCGCTGCAAGCCGCCGGGCTGATCGTGCGCGGGGTGGCGGGCTATGGCCTGCCCGAATGCCTGCGTATCACCATCGGGGACGAGGCCGCCTGCCAACGCGTGGTGGCAGCGGTTGCGGCCTTCAAGGACGGGTCGGCATGAGCGTCATCTACAACCGCGTCGCCCTGATCGGGCTGGGGCTGATCGCCTCGTCGATGGTGCATGCCATGCGGCGGCGCGGTCTGGCCAGAGAGATCGTGGGCACCGCCCGCTCGCCCGAAACCCGGCAGATCGCCCGTCTGGACGGGTTGTGCGACCGCGTCACCGACACCGCCGCCGAAGCCGTGAAAGACGCCGACCTGGTGGTGCTCTGCGTGCCGGTGGGGGCCATGGGCGCGGTGGCGGCCGAGATTGCGCCGCACCTGAAACCCGGCGCCACGGTGTCGGATGTCGGCTCGGTCAAGCGCGCGGTCATCGACGCGGTGGCCCCGCTTATCCCCGAGGGCGTGCATTTCATCCCCGCGCACCCGCTGGCCGGGACCGAGCATTCGGGGCCACGATCAGGCTTTGCCGAGCTTTACGACAACCGCTGGTGTCTGTTGGTGCCGGTCGAGGGCACCGATCCCGCCGCCACCGCCCGACTGCGGGCGTTGTGGGAAGGCATGGGCGCGAACGTCGAGGAAATGGACGCCGATCACCATGATCTGGTGCTGGCCGTCACCAGCCATGTGCCGCATCTGATCGCCTATACGATGGTCGGTGTGGCCGATGATCTGCGCCGGGTGACCGACAGCGAGGTGGTGAAATACTCGGCGGCCGGTTTCCGGGACTTCACCCGCATCGCGGCCTCGGACCCGACCATGTGGCGCGACGTGTTCCTGAACAACAAGGATGCCACGCTGGAAATCCTCGGCCGCTTCACCGAAGAGCTGTTCGCCCTGCAACGTGCCATCCGCACCGGCGAGGGGGAAGAGCTGTTCGACTATTTCACCCGCACGCGCGCCATCCGTCGCGGCATCATCGAGGCCGGGCAGGACACGGATGCGCCGGACTTTGGCCGCGGGGGCAGCAAGTGAGCCGCCGGGTCGCGGGATTGGCGGGGCTGCTGCTCCTGCTCGCGACCCAGGGGGGGCTGGCCAATGCGCCACGCAACAGCCCGGCGCCGGAGCCGCGCCCCAAGGCCCCGGTTGGCGATGTGCTGGTGCAGGCCATTGGTGTGGCCGCCCCGAAAGGCCTGTCCAAACTGTTCGGCAAGGGGCCGAAACTCTGCGGCGCAACGGGCATCGAAGGCAAACCCATCGCGCCGATCAAGGGCGCCCGCAAGGGCTGTGGCCTGAAGAACGGGGTCGAGGTCACGGCGGTCTACGGCGTGCCCCTGTCGCAACCGACCCGCATCGACTGCCCTACGGCGCGGGCGCTGGCGGCCTGGGTCGATCAGGCGGTCAAACCGCTGATCGGCGACACCGGCGGCGGCCTGGCCGAAGTGCAGATCTACGGCCATTACGCCTGCCGCACCCGCAACAACCAGAAGGGCGCGAAAGTGTCCGAACACGGCAAGGGCCGCGCGGTGGACATCGGCGGCTTCACCCTGGCCGATGGCACATATGTTTCGGTGCAGTCGGGATGGCCCAGCAAGGCTCACGGCCCGGCGCTGAAAGCCGCGCTGAAGGCCGCCTGCGGACCATTCGGCACCGTGTTGGGGCCGCGCGCCAACCGCCATCACCGTGACCATTTCCATCTGGACACCGCGCGCTACCGCAGCGGACCCTACTGCAAGTAGCCTAGCGCAGGCGCAGCACCGGCGCCGGACCCACGGGCAGGAACCCGCCCAGCACGACCTGCCCGTCGCGGAAAGTCAGCGGCAGATCCAGCGTCTTCTTGTTGCCTGAAAGCCCGGCCAGGGTCTGCAATCCGCGCTCCATCAGCGGGCGGATCTGCGGCGCCAAAAGGCCGGAATGCTCTGCCAGATCCAGCATCTCGCGCCAGTTGGTGGCCTTCACCGTGATCTCGCCGGTGGGCAGGCCGCGCGCGTCCACGTCCAGCTCGCCGGCAAGCTTCAGATCCAGCTCGCCCCAGGTGGCACTGGCCAGTTTCAGGTCGATTTTCGTGGGCTGCGGGCGGCGATCCTCGATGGCGAAGCGATCCCAGGGGCGGTCGAAGACGACGCTGGCCTCCAGCCGCACGCCCTGCGCCGTATCGCTGCCCAGCCCCGTGCGGGCCAGCATCTCGGTCAGACGCGTTGGCAGGGTCAGGTCGCGGGCCTCAAACGACAGATCATAGGAGTTCTCGGCCAGCGGCGTGCGCCGCAGCGCCAGTTGCCCGCCATCCAGCGCCGCGCGCCAATCGGCGGTCGAGGCCAGCCCGATGCGCGAAAACTCAACCGTGCTGCGGTCCAGCGCCAGCGACGGCCCCGGTTCAAACACAACAGATCCACGCAGGGTCTCGCTGGTGATGTCGATCTTCTGGTTCGGCGTCGCCAGCCGCTGACGGTCGGGCCAGACGGCGATGACGTGGTGCGGCTTGTAGCTGAGCGCGAGGATCTGGAAGAACGGCGCCGACCAGGCCACGCCGGTTTCGGGGTCGGCGATGTCCAGCGCCGTCAGGGTGGTGTCGAAACGGCTGGGAAAGCCGACGGTGTCGATGCCATCCACATGCACCGACCAGCCTTCGGCCTCGCGCGCGGCAAACCAGCCTTGCAACCCGCGCTCCACGGATCGGCTGCCCAGCACCCAGTATCCCGCCCAGGCGGCGGCTGCCAAAATAACCACGATCAGAAGAATTCGCATTGGCAGCCCTTTTCCGCACAGTTGCTTGTGTGTTTACAACGACGCGAACCGGAAGGGCCAGACCATGATCAACACCGCCGCCATCCTGCTTGCCGAACCCCCGACGCCGTTCTGGGTCTTCGGCTATGGCTCGCTGGTGTGGAACCCCGGCTTTCCGGTGGCCGAGCGGGTGCTGGCGGATCTGGACGGCTATCACCGGTCGTTTTGCATGCGCTCGATCCACCATCGCGGCACCGAGGCGGCGCCGGGGCTGGTGCTGGCGCTGGACAAGGGCACCGCGGCCACCTGCGCCGGGGTGGCTTTCCGCGTGGATCCCGATCATGCCGCGCAAACCCTGGACGAGCTGCGCGCGCGGGAATTGATCTCGTCGGCCTACCTGGAAAAGCACCTTGAGATCCGCCTGCGCGACGGCCGCGTGGAGAAGGCCGTGACCTATGTGATCGACCCCGACCACGTGCAGTATTGCGGCGCACTGCCGCTGGAAGAACAGGCACAGGTCATCGCCCGGGCTGTCGGCGGGCGCGGTCCCAACCACGAGTATCTGACCAACACCGCGAGCCATCTGCGCGAATTGGGCCTGCGCGACCCGGAACTGGACTGGCTGGAGGCGCGCGTGGCGGAATTGCGCGCAACCACGGGCACTTAAAACCGGTTGGCAGTCAGACGGCGGCTTCCTATGCTGCACAACACCAAGGAAAGAGGCGGGAATATGGCGATCACAACGCGGGAGGTCAGGGCGCAGTTTTCCCAGCCGGTGCGCCAGATTCTGTCGATGCTGATCGTGATGGCGGCCTTTGGCGTCGGCGTCTACGTGGCCTATCCACGGGTCTCGCCGGTGTTTGCCGCCAACCCGTGGCTGAATGGTACCATCGGTGTGGTCTTCGTGGTCGGCGTTGCCGCCTGTTTCTGGCAGGTGGCGCAATTGTTCTCGGCGGCGCATTGGATCCAGGATTTTGCCCGCGACCGTCCCGGTTTCGACATCCAGCGCCCGCCGCGCATGCTGGCGCCGCTGGCGGCTTTGCTGCGGACGCGCGGGGCGCGGATGCAGATCGGGGCGTCCTCGGCGCGTTCGATCCTCGATTCCGTCGCCACCCGGCTGGACGAGGCGCGCGACATCACGCGCTATATCGTCAACCTTCTGATTTTCCTGGGCCTTCTGGGCACCTTCTATGGTCTGGCCACGACGATCCCGGCGGTGGTGGACACCATCCGCTCGCTGGCGCCTTCGGAAACGGAAAGCTCGACCGAGGTTTTCGGGCGCCTGATCGGTGGTCTGGAACAGCAGTTGGGCGGTATGGGCACCGCCTTTGCCTCGTCGCTGCTGGGGCTGGCGGGCTCGCTGGTGGTGGGGCTTCTGGAGCTGTTCGCCGGCCACGGGCAGAACCGGTTTTACCGCGAGCTTGAGGAATGGCTGTCGACCATCACCCGCGTCGGATTCTCGGCCGGTGACAGCGACGGCGAGATGAGCGCCGAAAACTCGATGCTGGCCACGCTGATGGACCAGATGACCGAGCAGTTCGACGCGCTCAACACCACCTTCATCGAAAGCGACCAGAGCCGCGCGGCGGTGGATGCCCGGCTAGGCGAGATCGCGGCCTCGGTCGAGAAGCTGGCGACGCGTGTGTCCGAAGACGCCCATATGACCTCGGCGCTGAACCGTATTGCCCAGGGGCAGGAAAACCTGATCGAGGCGATCAACACGGTCACCGCCAAGCCCGCCGGCGAGAAGGACGCGCTGGAGGCCGAGACCCGCTCGCGCCTGCGCTCCATCGACGTGCAGCTTCTGAAGATCCTGGAAGAACTCACCGCCGGACGGCAGGAAAGCACCACCGAGTTGCGCCGCGATCTGGCGCGGCTGACCCGCGTGATCGAGATTGCTGCCGATCCCAATGGGGCGGGGCGCTGATTCATGGCGCTGAGCCGCCGCAGCGGACGTCGGTTCGAGGCCAACATCTGGCCCGGCTTCGTCGATGCGATGACGGCGCTGCTGCTGGTGCTGATCTTCGTGCTGACCATTTTCATGGTGGTGCAGTCGATCCAGACCGAAACCATCACCGGGCAGGAAAGCCAGCTTGACCGGCTGTCGCGAGAACTGGACCAACTGGCCGTTGCTCTGGGAACCGAGCAGCAGCGCAGTTTCGCGCTGGAGGAAGACCTTGCCGAGCTGGGACTGGAGTTGCAGGAGGCCGAGACCAACGAGGAATTCCAGGCCCGGCTGATCGACACGCTGTCCACGGAAATCGAACGGCGCAACAGCGTCATCGCGCAGGCGCGTTCGGCGATATCCGACTACGAGGCGCAGGTGGCCGCGCTGCTTGCCGATCGCGCCTCGGATCAACAGCGCATCGGGGATCTGGAAGGCGAGGTTGACGCGCTGGATGACCGCCGCGATGCGCTGGAACTGGCACTGGCCGCCGCCCGGCAAGAGGTCGACGCCGGAGAGGAAGCCGCCCGTCTGGCCGCGGCCCGGCGCGAGGCGCTGGAGGCCCTGGTCGCCGATCTGCGCCGCGAGACCGAGGATACGGCCGTACAACTGGAGCTGACCGAAGCGCAGCGGGCCGCCCTGGCTGAAGATCTGGCCGAAACGCAAACCGCCCTGAGTGAAGAAGAAGCCGCCCGTCTGGCCGAGGTCGCGGCGGCCGAGGCGCTGCGGGAGCGGCTGCGCAACTCGGACGCGGAACTGACCGCCATGACCCTGTCGCTGGAGGCGCAGCGCAAGGAGGCGGAAGAGACCCTGACCCTTCTGGCCGCCGCTCGGGAAGCCCGCGACGATCTTGAGGCGCAGCTTGCCGCTGCCCTGCTGCAGGGGCAGGAGAATGCCGGGGCGCTGGACACCGCCGAGGCGGCGCTGGAGGCGCTGCGCGCCGAACTGGACCGGGCTGGCGAAAGCCAGGAGGATCTGCGCGACAAGCTGGCCGCTGCTCTGGCGGCGCGGGCCGTGGCGGAAGCCGGGGCCGAGGCGCTGCTCAGCGAGACCGAACGTCAGGCACGGTTGCTGGCGCAGGCGCGTGGCCAGATCACCGAGATGGAAGAGGTCTCGACTGCGGATCAGCGGCGTTTGGCCTTGCTGAACGCCCAGTTGACCGGCCTTCAGGATCAATTGGGCAATCTGCAGGCGCTTCTGGATGACGCCGAGGCGCGCGACAGCGCCGCGCAGATCCAATTGGAAAACCTGGGCGGGCGTCTGAACGCGGCGCTGGCGCAGGCCGCCACCGAGGCCAAACGGGCCAAAGCCGAGGCCCTGCGCGCGGCGCAACTGGAAGCGGCAGAGCGGGCGCGGGTCGAGGCCGAGAAGAAAGAGCTTGAGAACTACCGGTCCGAGTTCTTCGGCCTTCTGAAGGATCTGTTGGGGGATCAGGAAGGCGTCCGGGTTGTCGGGGATCGCTTCGTGTTCTCGTCCGAGGTGCTGTTTGCCTCCGGCTCGGCGGTACTGTCCACCGAGGGGCGTGGCGAGATTGCCAAGATCGCCCAACTGCTGCAGGACGTGGCCGCGATCATCCCGCCCGAAATCAACTGGGTGATCCGGGTCGATGGGCACACCGACAACATCCCGATTTCGGGCGGCAGCTATCAGGACAACTGGGAACTGAGCCAGGCGCGGGCGCTGTCGGTGGTGCGCTTCATGGTCGATGCCTTCGGGTTTCCGCCCCAGCGCCTGGCCGCCACCGGGTTCGGCGAATACCAGCCCGTCGATCCGCGCGACACGCCCGAGGCGCGGGCGCGCAACCGGCGGATCGAGTTGAAGCTGACAGAGCGGTAGGTGACCCCCGTCAGTGCGACCCAATTGGTCGCCCACCCGATGACCCGAACCTGTCCCCCGCAATGAAAAACCCCCGCGCGATGGCGGGGGTTTTTGTGTCGAAGGGCAACTTGGATCAGTCAGCAGTCAGCAGAGGCGGGCGCTTGTTGTTGGACAGGCGCGCTCTTTCCGGCGGCTCGCTGGTCAGTTTCAGCGCGCCGTCTTCCACCGTCACATGGACCACGCCGCCCTTGGCCAGCTTGCCGAAGAGCAGTTCCTCGGCCAGCGGCTTCTTGATGTATTCCTGGATCACGCGGCCCAGCGGGCGGGCGCCCATCTTGTCGTCATAGCCTTTCTCGGCCAGCCATGCGGTTGCCGCCGGAGACAGCTCGATGGTGACATTGCGATCCATGAGCTGAGCTTCAAGCTGCAGCACGAACTTCTCGACCACCTGCAGGATGACCTCCTGCGGCAGCGGACGGAAGCTGATCACCGCATCCAGCCGGTTGCGGAATTCCGGCGTGAAGGTGCGTTCGATGGCGGCGGTATCCTCGCCCTCGCGCCGGTCGCGGCCGAAACCGATGGCGGCCTTGGCCTGTTCGGCGGCCCCGGCGTTCGAGGTCATGATCAGGATCACGTTCGAAAAATCCACCTGCCGGCCGTTGTGGTCGGTCAGCTTGCCGTGGTCCATCACCTGCAGAAGGATGTTGTAGACATCCGGGTGCGCCTTCTCGATCTCGTCCAGCAGCAGCACGCAATGCGGGTGCTGGTCGATGCCGTCGGTCAGCATGCCGCCCTGGTCGAAGCCGACATAGCCCGGCGGGGCACCGATCAGGCGGCTGACCGCATGCTTCTCCATGTATTCCGACATGTCGAAACGCAGCAGTTCGACGCCCAGGCTGTCGGCCAGTTGCCGCGCGACCTCGGTCTTGCCGACGCCGGTGGGGCCGGCGAACAGGTAGTTGCCGATGGGTTTCTCGGGCTCGCGCAGACCGGCACGGGCCAGCTTGATCGCCGAGGAAAGGGCCACGATGGCCTCGTCCTGACCGAAGACCACGCGCTTGAGGGTGGTTTCCAGATCGCGCAACACCTCGGCATCGTCCTTCGAGACGTTCTTGGGCGGGATGCGGGCGATCTTGGCAACGACGGCCTCGATCTCTTTCGCGCCGATGGTCTTTCGGCGGCGGCTTTCGGCGACCAGATGCTGGGCGGCACCAGCCTCGTCGATCACGTCGATGGCCTTGTCCGGCAGTTTCCGGTCGTTGATGTAGCGCGCCGAAAGTTCTACCGCGGTGCGGATCGCATCGCTGGTGTATTTGATCTCGTGATGCTCCTCGAAGTAAGGCTTCAGGCCCTTGAGGATCTTCACGGTGTCTTCCACCGAAGGCTCCGACACGTCGATCTTCTGGAACCGGCGGCTCAGCGCGCGGTCCTTTTCAAAATGCTGGCGGAATTCCTTGTAGGTGGTGGAGCCCATGCAGCGCAGCTTGCCGCCCTGCAGCGCCGGTTTCAGCAGGTTGGAGGCATCCATCGCGCCACCCGAAGTGGCGCCGGCGCCGATCACCGTATGGATCTCGTCGATGAACAGCACCGCGTCGGGATGGTCTTCCAGTTCCGACACCACCGCCTTGAGCCGTTCCTCGAAATCGCCGCGATAGCGTGTGCCGGCCAGCAGCGCCCCCATGTCGAGCGAATAGATGGTGGCGCCGGACAGCACTTCGGGGGTTTCGCCCTGCACGATCTTGCGCGCCAGCCCCTCGGCGATGGCGGTCTTGCCGACGCCAGGGTCGCCCACCAGCAGCGGGTTGTTCTTGCGGCGGCGGCAGAGCACCTGGATGCACCGTTCGACCTCCTGTTCGCGGCCGATCAGCGGATCGACATCGCCCTTGGCTGATTTCGCGTTCAGGTCGACGCAGTATTTCGCCAGCGCGGAATCCTTGGCTTCGGCCTCTGGGGCGGCTTGCGCGGCCTCTTCTTCATAGTCGCTGGCCCCTGTCACCGGGCGCGCTTCGCCATAGCTGGGATCCTTGGCGACGCCATGGGCGATGAAATTCACCGCGTCATAGCGGGTCATGTCCTGTTCCTGAAGGAAGAAGGCAGCGTTGCTTTCGCGCTCGGCGAAGATCGCCACCAGCACGTTGGCGCCGGTCACTTCAGTGCGGCCCGAGGACTGCACATGGATCGCGGCGCGCTGGATCACCCGCTGGAACGCGGCGGTGGGCACGGCTTCGGACCCTTCCACATCGGTCACAAGCGAGGTCAGTTCCTCCTCGATGAAGGATTCAAGGGTGGATTTTAGAACATCCAGATCAACGCCGCAGGCCTGCATGACCTTGGCGGCATTGGGTTCGTCGATCAGGGCGAGCAGCAGATGCTCAAGGGTCGCCAGTTCGTGGCGGCGGGTGTTG
Source organism: Meridianimarinicoccus marinus (assembly GCF_040689105.1). Lineage (NCBI taxonomy): Bacteria > Pseudomonadati > Pseudomonadota > Alphaproteobacteria > Rhodobacterales > Paracoccaceae > Meridianimarinicoccus > Meridianimarinicoccus marinus. The sequence goes on along the minus strand of NZ_JBFBVU010000004.1, from coordinate 99,234 downwards.
GCCATGGCCAGTGCCGCATGAATTGCCTGCTCTAGTGTGTTGGAAAACGACGGCACGTGGCGTGCTCCTTTCACATTGGGTCGAAGGGGAACCCGCTTCGACCGTGGGCTCACAGGTTTAAGTTTTGGTTTTCTGACAGCGTCTTCAAGTGTTTTTTCTTCAACCTATTGGCACCGACCTGTGTTTCCGGGCCGTGCGAAGGGCCCTAACCGCCCCCTTAGAAGCGATCCTTGCGGGCGCGAATCTCGGCGAAAACCTCAGTGTTTGTTGCCGTTTCCATCCCCAGTCTGCGGCGGATGTCCGGGTCGTCGGCGCGCAGAAACGGGTTGGTGGCTTTTTCTTCGGCCAAAGTGCTGGGAACCGTGGGATGACCGTCCTTGCGCAGCCGATCCACCTTTTCTGCACGAGCCTTCAGGTCTGGATTGTCCGGATCCACGGTCAGCGCGAAGCGCGCGTTGGCCTGCGTATATTCATGTCCCGAACAGATTTTCGTGTCGTCGGGCAGGGCGGCCATGCGCATCAGGCTGGCGTGCATCTGCGCTGGCGTGCCTTCGAACAGGCGCCCGCAGCCCAGGGCCATCAGGCTGTCACCGGACAGCAGAACGTGGGCGTTGCTGAAAAAATAGGCGATATGCCCGATCGTATGGCCGGAGACATCCAGGATCTGGAGTGTGTCGGTGCCGAACGCCAGCGTATCGCCCGGACTGACGGCAATGTCGAGTCGGGGCAGGCGGCTGGCATCGGCGGCGGCCCCGACGACCCTGGCGCCCGTGGCGGCGCGCAGCGCCTCGACCCCGCCGATGTGATCGTTGTGATGATGGGTCACCAGAATATGGCTCAGCGACCAACCGAGATTTTTCAGCGCGGCCTCGATCGGCGCGGCGTCGGGCACATCCGCCACCGCCGTATCCCCGCTGTCCGCATCGTGAAGGATGTAGGCATAGTTGTCGGACAGACAGGGCACGGTGACGAGTTCAAGGGGCATGGTGTTCCTGCAATGATGCGGTAAGGTTTCCTCGACGCTACGCCCTGCGGATGGAGCTGTGCAATGCATCTTGATGTGCAGGACCTGAAAACCTTCTACTACCGGACCCGTCTGGGCCGGGCAGCCCAACGCGCGATCCGCAACCGGGTTCTGGAAATCTGGCCCGAGGCCAAGGGCCAGACCGTGGCGGGCTTCGGCTTTGCCGTGCCGCTGCTGCGTCCCTATCTGCCGGAGGCGCGGCGGGTGATCGGCCTGATGCCGGGGCCGCAGGGGGTGATGCCCTGGCCCGCGGGGATGCCCAATGTCTCGGTGCTGTGCGAGGACGCGCGCTGGCCGCTGCCCACCGGCATGGTCGACAAGCTGGTGCTGATGCATGGGCTGGAAACCTCGGAAAATCCTTCGGCACTGCTGGACGAATGCAGCCGCGTCCTGGGGCCAGGCGGGCGCATCCTGTTCATCGTTCCGAACCGGGCGGGGATCTGGGCGCGCTCGGATCAGACGCCCTTCGGCTATGGCCGCCCCTACAGCCTGGGCCAACTGGAAGCGCAGATGAAGCGTCACGGGTTCTCGGCCGAGCGCCACGAGGTGGCCCTGTTCCAGCCGCCCTCACACAAGCGGTTCTGGCTGAAGGCCGGGCCGTTCTGCGAGCGGGTGGGGCAAAGCCTGTCCAATCGCTATGCCGGCGGTGTCCTGATGGTCGAGGCCTGCAAGGAAGTCTTCCGCCCCACCGGCAATGCGGTGCGCGACGTGCTGCCCGATCCGATCCGGGTGCTGGGCGGCATGACCCCGGCGCGCCCGGTGGCGACGCGCTCCGCCCCGGACTGACTCGGCGCGGTATTCGAGAATATAATTATGAGAATCAAGGTCTCGAAAACGGGACAGAAGCGGGCAATCGGGCTGGCCGGGAAATGACATGTCTGGTTTACATGCATTGCACAAACCGTCGCACCTGCCCAAACCCCCTTATTTTCTGGCTTTGCACCGTCATCTGAGCCATGTTGCGCTGTTGCCTGCGAATACCTGCTTTGCTACACCCGCGCTGATTTTGACGGCTGCGTGAGCACACGAGCCACAGGCCCCGACCGGTGCCGCCTGCGGGTGAGTTCCGGCCAATGACATCGAAAGGGTGGACGTGTCCGAACCAGCTTCGATCTCCTCAGGCATTGCCGAGCGCTATGCCACTGCCATGTTTGATCTGGCAAAAGAAGAAGGCCAGCTTGCGGCCCTTGAAACCGACGCGGACGCCCTGGGCGCCGCCCTTGGCGAAAGTGCCGAGTTCGGGGCCATGGTGCGGTCGCCGCTGTACGCGCGCCAGGAACAGCAGGATGCCATCGTGGCGCTTGCCGGGAAAATGGGTCTGTCGATTCTGACCAGCAACACGCTGGCCCTGATGGCGTCGAAACGCCGTCTGTTCGTGCTGCCGCAGCTGATCGCCGCCCTGCACGAGATGATCGCCGAGGAAAAAGGCGAAGTGACCGCCGATGTGAAATCGGCAGCCGCGCTGACCGACGCGCAGGCAGCACGCCTTGCAGAAACGCTGAAGGCGAAGATCGGCAAGGATATCAAGATCAAGGCGACCGTGGATGAGAGCCTCATCGGCGGTCTTGTAGTCAAGGTGGGCTCGCGGATGATCGACACGTCGATCGCGGCCAAGCTCGCAAACCTCCAGAATGCAATGAAAGAGGTCGGATAATGGGAATCCAGGCAGCCGAAATCTCTGCGATCCTTAAGGAGCAGATCAAGAACTTCGGACAGGAAGCAGAAGTTGCCGAGGTAGGCCGCGTGCTGAGTGTCGGCGACGGCATCGCGCGCGTTTACGGTCTGGACAATATCCAGGCCGGCGAGATGGTCGAGTTCCCGGGCGGTATCCGCGGGATGGCCCTGAACCTGGAAAGCGACAACGTCGGCGTCGTGATCTTCGGGACAGACCAGGACATCAAGGAAGGCGACACGGTCAAGCGGACCAACGCCATCGTGGACGTCCCTGCAGGCGAAGCTCTGCTGGGCCGCGTTGTCGATGGTCTGGGCAACCCGATTGACGGCAAGGGTGCGATCGAAACCACCGAGCGTCGCGTTGCCGACCAGAAAGCGCCGGGCATCATCCCGCGCAAATCGGTGCACGAACCGATGGCCACCGGCCTGAAGTCGGTTGACGCCATGATCCCGATCGGCCGCGGCCAGCGGGAACTGATCATTGGTGACCGTCAGACCGGCAAGACGGCCGTGGCGCTGGACACCATCCTGAATCAGAAAGTCTACAACGACGCTGCTGGCGACGACGAAAGCAAGAAGCTGTACTGCATCTATGTTGCCGTCGGCCAGAAGCGTTCGACCGTGGCACAGCTGGTGAAGAAGCTGGAAGAAACCGGCGCCATCGACTACACGATCGTCGTCGCCGCCACCGCGTCGGACCCCGCGCCGATGCAGTTCCTGGCGCCTTACGCCGCGACCGCCATGGCGGAATACTTCCGCGACAACGGCCGCCACGCGCTGATCATCTACGATGACCTGTCCAAACAGGCCGTCGCCTACCGCCAGATGTCGCTGCTGCTGCGCCGTCCGCCGGGACGTGAAGCCTATCCGGGCGACGTTTTCTACCTGCACTCCCGCCTGCTTGAGCGGTCTGCCAAGCTGAACGAGGATCACGGTGCCGGCTCGCTGACCGCGCTGCCGATCATCGAAACCCAGGGCGGCGACGTGTCGGCCTTCATTCCGACCAACGTGATCTCGATCACCGACGGCCAGATCTTCCTGGAAACCGAATTGTTCTTCCAGGGCATCCGCCCGGCCGTGAACACCGGTCTGTCGGTGTCGCGTGTGGGCTCTTCGGCCCAGACCGACGCGATGAAATCGGTTGCCGGCCCGGTGAAACTGGAACTTGCGCAGTACCGCGAAATGGCCGCCTTCGCCCAGTTCGGTTCCGACCTGGACGCCGCGACCCAGCGCCTGCTGAACCGGGGTGCCCGTCTGACCGAGCTGATGAAGCAATCCCAGTATTCGCCGCTGACCAACGCGGAAATCGTCTGCGTCATCTTTGCCGGCACCAAGGGTTACCTGGACAAGATCGCGGTCTCTGACGTGGGCCGCTTCGAGCAGGGGCTGCTGGCCTTCCTGCGGAACCAGAAATCGGACCTGCTGGCCGACATCACCGAGAATGACCGCAAGGTCAAAGGTGAGCTGGAAGACAAGATCAAGGCTGCGCTCGACGAATTCGCTGCTAGCTTCGCTTGAGCACCTTGAGGGAGAGCGCACATGCCTAACCTTAAGGATCTCAAAAATCGGATCGAGAGTGTCAAAAGCACTCGCAAGATCACGAAAGCCATGCAGATGGTCGCGGCGGCGAAACTTCGCCGCGCCCAGGAGAGTGCCGAGGCTTCCCGGCCCTACACAGAACGGTTCAACGCCGTTCTGAGTGGGCTGGCGGCGTCGGTCGGCGGCTCCCCGAGTGCGCCGAAACTGCTCAGCGGCACCGGCGCGGACCAGACCCACCTTCTGGTGGTGATGACCTCCGAGCGGGGCCTGTGCGGCGGCTTCAACTCGTCGATCGCCAAACTGGCCCGCACCCATGCGCAAAAGCTGCGCGGGCAGGGCAAGACCGTGAAGATCCTGACCGTCGGCAAGAAGGGCCGCGAGCAGTTGAAGCGCGATCTGGGGGATCTGTTTGTCGCCCATGTTGACCTGAGCCATGTCAAGCGCATCGGCTATGACAACGCCCTGTCGGTGGCCCAGGATCTGCTGTCCCGTTTCGACGGCGGCGAATTCGACGTCTGCACCATCTTCTACGCCCAGTTCGAAAGCGTGGTCAGCCAGGTGCCGACGGCACAGCAGATCATCCCTGCGAGCTTTGAAGAAACCGCGGAAGCGAGCACGCTGTACGATTACGAACCCAGCGAGGAAGGCATCCTGGCCGACCTTCTGCCCCGGGGTGTTGCCACGCAGGTCTTCGCAGCCCTGCTGGAAAACGCCGCCTCGGAGCAGGGCGCGCGGATGTCGGCAATGGACAACGCAACCCGCAACGCTGGCGACATGATCGACAAGCTGACCATCGAGTTCAACCGCTCGCGTCAGGCCGTCATCACCAACGAGCTTATCGAAATCATCTCGGGCGCCGAGGCGCTCTAAAGGAACCGGAGACACGACATGGCACAAGGCAAGGTAGCCCAGGTCATCGGCGCGGTCGTTGACGTCAAGTTCGACGGCGAACTGCCGGCGATTCTGAACGCATTGACCACCGAAAACAATGGCAAGAAACTGGTTCTGGAAGTGGCCCAGCACCTCGGTGAAAACACCGTCCGGACCATCGCGATGGACGCCACCGAAGGTCTGGTTCGCGGCCAGGCGGTCGAGGACAGCGGCGCTCCGATCTCGATCCCGGTTGGCAACGCCACCCTGGGCCGCATCCTGAACGTCATCGGCGAGCCGGTGGACGAAAAAGGACCGGTCACCGCAAGCGAGACCCGCGCCATCCACCAGCCCGCTCCGCAATTCGACGAGCAGTCGACCTCGAGCGACATTCTGGTCACCGGCATCAAGGTGATCGACCTTCTGGCGCCCTACGCCAAGGGCGGCAAGATCGGCCTGTTCGGCGGCGCCGGCGTGGGCAAGACCGTTCTGATCATGGAACTGATCAACAACATCGCAAAGGTGCACTCGGGGTATTCCGTGTTCGCCGGTGTGGGTGAGCGGACCCGTGAAGGCAACGACCTGTATCACGAGATGATCGAATCGAACGTGATCAAGCCGGACAACCTGGAAGAATCGCAGGTGGCCCTGGTGTACGGTCAGATGAACGAGCCTCCGGGAGCACGTGCCCGTGTGGCCCTGACCGGCCTGACCCTGGCCGAGCAGTTCCGCGACCAGTCCGGCACCGACGTTCTGTTCTTCGTGGACAACATCTTCCGCTTCACGCAGGCCGGTTCGGAAGTGTCCGCCCTGCTGGGCCGGATCCCGTCGGCCGTGGGCTACCAGCCGACGCTGGCCACCGACATGGGCGCGATGCAGGAACGCATCACCTCGACCAAAGCCGGTTCGATCACCTCGATCCAGGCCGTCTACGTTCCCGCGGACGACCTGACCGACCCGGCCCCGGCCACCACCTTTGCCCACCTGGACGCCACCACCGTTCTGTCGCGCGCGATCTCGGAACTGGGCATCTACCCGGCCGTGGACCCGCTGGACAGCTCGTCGCGTCTGATGGACCCGGCGGTTCTGGGCCAGGAACACTACGACGTTGCCCGTGAAGTGCAGGGGATCCTCCAGCGCTACAAGTCGCTGCAGGACATCATCGCCATTCTCGGCATGGACGAACTGTCGGAAGAAGACAAACTGACCGTGGCCCGTGCCCGGAAAATCCAGCGCTTCCTGTCGCAGCCTTTCGACGTTGCGAAAGTGTTCACCGGTTCGGACGGTGTTCAGGTTCCGCTGGAAAAGACCATCGAGTCGTTCAAGGCCGTCGTGGCCGGCGAATACGATCATCTGCCCGAGGCCGCCTTCTACATGGTTGGCGACATCGACGAGGTGATCGCCAAGGCCGAGAAGATGGCCGCGGACGCGGCTTAAGGGAACAGGCGCATGGCTGATACCCTACAATTCGACCTTGTGTCGCCCGAGCGGAGCCTGGCTTCGCTCACCGCGACCTCGGTCCAGATCCCGGGCGCCGAAGGTGACCTGACGGCCATGCCGAACCATGCGCCGTTGATCACCACGCTCCGCCCCGGCATCCTCAAGGTAACCGGGCCGGACGGCACCAGCGAATTCGCCGTCACCGGCGGGTTTGCCGAGATCACCGCCGAGGCCACCACGGTTCTGGCCGAGCGGGCCTTCCCCCGCCACGCCGATTCCAAACCGGCGGTCGAGGAACATCTGGAAGCCGCCCGCAGCACCCATGAGGGCGCGTCGGGCGAGCACAAGGACGTGGCCGCCAAGCTGGTCGCCGATCTGGTCAAGCTTCTGGAAGACATGGAATAACGCAGGCCTTCTGCGTGTTCTGAACCCCTCGGATCACATCCGGGGGGTTTTCTTGTGTCTGCAATGCGCTATTTCTCTGACGGATATGGCGCGCCGGTTCGGGCGTGCCCCCGTGTTCAACAGGAAAGATTGCCTTACAGATGCTTCGCCGCCTTCTCGTGATCCTATTTTTCGTCGCGGTCTCGGGTCAGCTCCTGACCGCGCCCGCATTCGCACAGACCCCCGCCGCCCCGGAGGGCGCTGCCGCATCGGCGGATGCCCCGGCCGAGGGCGATGCCGCCCCCGCCGAAGAGGCTCCCGCCGAGGAAGGCCCGACCTTCCCCGAGGGTCTGGACAGCACCGGAATTTCGCTGGAAGAGCTGAAGCTGCGGGTCATTCCCCTGACGGCGGACCAGTTGCAGGTTCTGGCCGATGCCTGGCTGGAGATCGTCCAGCGCCAGACATCGGCGGTCATCGACCAGCAGGTCGCGATCCTTCAGGCCGACGGCGATGCCAGCGACGAGATGCGCGACCGGCTTGCCAAACTGAACACCGAGCGAGGCCATGCCTTCACCCGTTACATCACCGTGGTGGACGGGTTCGAGAAGAAGGGGGGCGACGAGGCCGCCGTGGCGTCGTATCGCGCTTATCGCAACGCGATCCTCGTGGATGAAAAACAGAACGCGGACTGGCAGACGCTGGTCAGTCTCGCGCTCACGTGGGCGCAGGACCGCGAAGGCGGCATCGCTCTTGCGATCCAGGTGGTGACCATCGTCGGCGCGTTCATACTGTTGATGATTGTCAGCCGCACTGTGCGCCGCTTCGTGCGCCGCGCGCTTGGCCGGGTGCCGAACCTGTCGCGGCTGTTGCAGGCCTTCCTTGCGATGGTGGTCTACTGGCTGACCATCGCGGTCGGGCTGATGGTCGTGCTGTCGGCCCTGGGCGTGGACATCACCCCGCTGTTCGCCCTGGTCGGTGGTGCCTCCTTCATCATTGCCTTCGCCTTCCAGGACACGCTGGGCAACCTCGCCGCCGGCCTGATGATCATGTTCAACCGTCCCTTCGACGAGGGCGACTATGTCACCATCGCCGGTATGGGCGGCACGGTGAAATCGGTCTCGGTGGTGTCCACCACCATCAACACGCCGGACAACCAGATCATCGTGATCCCGAACTCGAAGGTCTGGGGCGACGTGATCACCAACACCACCGCTTCGACCACGCGCCGGGTCGATCTGACCTTCGGCATCGGCTACGACGACAGCATTGCCGATGCGCAGGCCATCCTGGAACGGGTGGTGGAAGAGCATCCGCTGGTTCTGAGCGATCCGGCGCCGGTGATCCGGGTCAGCGCGCTGGGAGCCAGCTCGGTGGACTTCATCTGCCGGCCCTGGGTCAACAGCGCGGACTACTGGACGGTCTATTGGGATCTGACCCGTCAGGTCAAAGAGGCGTTTGACGAGGGCGGAATTTCCATTCCCTTCCCGCAGACCGACATGCATCTGCACGTGGCCTCGGGCATGGCACCGGCGCCTTTGCTGGGCGTCGCCCCGGTTGCAGTGGAGGGCGACCACGGGCTTGGCCGGGCCAAGGGTGCGCCGGACTTCAAGTCCGGCGACGAGGGCGCTGACGAGAGCACCGACGACACCTAAACCATGCGCGCGGTCAGCCGGTCACAGGCCCGGCTGACCAGCACGTGCAAGGCCAGCGTCAGGCAGGCCAGCACCACAAGGGCCGCGAACATCAGGTCGATCTTGGCGCGGCCATTGGCCAGCAGCATCAGGTAGCCCAGCCCGTTGCTGGCCCCGACCCATTCTCCGATCACCGCGCCGATGGGCGCATAGACCGCCGCCAGTCGCAGGCCCGAGGCCAGCCCCGGCAGGGCGGCGGGCACGCGGATGCGCCAGAGCCTCTGACGCGGTGTCGCCTGCATGGTCTGGGCCAGATCCAGATAGCCGCGCGGGGTCTGCATCAGCCCGTCGAAGAAGGCCGAGGTGACGGGGAAATAGATGATCAGCACCGCCATCAGCACCTTCGACCACAGCCCATAGCCCAGCCACAGCGTCAGGATCGGCGCCAGCGCGAAGACCGGCAGCGCCTGTGTCAGCACCAGCGCCGGGCGGATCAACCGCCGCGCCAGCCCCGAGGTGGCCAGTTGCAGCGCGGTGACGATCCCCAGCGCCGACCCCAGCACCAGCCCCGCCAGCACTTCGGAGAATGTCACCAGCGCGTGCCAGCCGATCAGCCCGGCGTTGGTCCACAGGGCCTGTGCCACCCGTCCCGGGCCGGGCAGGATGAAGGGCGGCAGATCGGCCAGCGTCACCAGCGCCTGCCACAGCCCCAGCAGCACAGCGGTCACGAACAGGCAATTCAGGATCCGGGCGGCCATGTTACGCCTTCCTGCGCAGGTGTTGCAGAAGCTGTGCCTGCGCCGTCAGCAGGGCGGGGTCGTCCACCGCGCGCAGCGGTGCACCGGGGGGCGTGGGCATCTGCGCAAGCCCATGGGATTCGAGCACGAAGATGCGATGTCCCAGTCGCGCGGCTTCGGCCGGATCATGGGTGACCAGCAGCACGCTGCGCCCGGCCAGCAGGCCGAAGGCCAGATCCTGCATGTCGGCGCGGGTGCGCGCATCCAGCGCCGAGAAGGGCTCGTCCAGAAGCACCACGGGGCGGTCTTCCATCAGTGTGCGGGCCAGCGCCACGCGCTGCCGCTGGCCGCCCGAAAGGGCTGCGGGCCGCTTGTCGGAATGGGCCGTAAGCCCAACGTCAGACAGGAGTTTTTCGGCGCGCGCCCGTTCCGCTTTCTGGCCGCGCAACTCGGCCCCCAGCATCACATTGCCCAGCACGCTGCGCCACGGCAGCAGCAGATCGTCCTGCGCCATATAGGCCAGCTGCGAAGGCGCGAGCGGGCCGCCATTGGCGGTGATCTGGCCAGTGAACGTGGCGCCGGTGTCCAGCCCCGCGATCAGCCGCAGGATGGTGGATTTGCCCACGCCCGAGGGCCCCAGCAGGCAGGTCCAGCCGCCCGGTTCCAGCGTCAGATCCAGCGGGCCGAACAGCGGTGCGCCGCCGATTTCGGCTTGTCCCGACACCCGGATCGCCGGGGCGCTCATGGCGCCAAAACCCGCGTCTGGAAAACGTCTGGAAAAGGTATGGCTGGCGTATGGCTGCTGGGCGGCTGGGTCACGGGGTCATCCCCATGTCCCAGAAGCCGACCTCCAGCACCGTGGCGCGGGTGAATTGCGCCTGCAACTCGGGCCAGCGCGGGGCAGCGGCGAACTCCGGTCCGATGCGGCGGGCAAGGGCGGCATCGATCATCGCGCCGGTGTCGCGGCAGAGATCCTGATACTCAGCCCCGCCATAGGTCTCGATCCAATCGCCATAGGGGGTGTCGGGGGCGCGTTCGGCGGCGAGCCGCGTGCCGATCTCGCCATAGCCCAGCACACAGGGCGCCAGTGCGGCCAGCAGGTCGGCCAGATCGCCGGAATGCCCGGCGTCCAGCACGTAGCGGGTGTAGGCGAGGTTCTCGGGCCGTTCGGTGGCAGTGAACAGCGCGTCTTCGGGGATGCCCGCCTCGGCGCAGGTGGTCACATGCAACTGCATCTCGTGGTTGACCAGTGCATTCACCGTTGCGGCGGCGGCCTTCATCTCGTCCAGGGTGCGGGATTTGGTGACGGCCAGCGCCCAGGCGCGCGAGAAATGCACGAGGAACACATAGTCCTGCACCAGGTAGTGCAGGAAGCTCTCGCGCGGCAGGGTGCCGTCCTTCAGCCCTTCGACGAAGGCGTGCCGGGTGTAGGCCTGCCAAGGCGCGGCCGCGCCCTGCCGCCACAGGGCGAAGGCGCGGCCATAGTCGGGCGCGGTCATTGCGCGCCCAGATCCACGGCCAGTTGCGACACCGGGCGGGTGCCTTCGACCAGACCGCTGTCGGCAAGGAAGGCCTCGAACCGTGCGTAGCGGCCCGCGTCCAGACCGGCCGGGGTCAGGGAAAAACGCGGATAGGTGTCGACCCAGGCCTTGGCATTCAACTCGTCCTGAAGCTCCTTGGCGGTGCCCGAGAACACCTCCCACGCGGCTTCGGGGTTGTTGATGATGTATTGGGTGGCCAGTTCGGTCGCCGTCAGGAAGCGGCGCAGCATGTCGGCATCCATGGTGTCGGGATTGGCCACATAGATCAGCTCGTCATAGGCGGGGATGCCTTCCTCTTCCAGATAGAAGCAGCGGCCCGCGATGCCTTCGATCTCCATCTGGTTGAGCTCGAAGTTGCGGAAGGCGCCGATGACCGCATCCACCTGACCGGCCATCAGGGCGGGCGACAGCGACCAGTTGACGTTGACCAGTTTGATGTCGTCCATGGTCAGCCCGCCGTTCGACAGGACCTTGGTCAGCAGCGCCTCTTCGACACCGGCGACCGAAAAGCCGACCTTGCGACCGTCCAGATCGGCAATGGTCTTGACCGGGCCGTCTTCCAGCACCAGCAGGCAGTTCAGCGGCGTGGCGACCAGCGTGCCGACGCGGATCAGCGGCAGGCCTTCGGCCACCTGAAGATGCAGTTGCGGCTGGTAGGAGACCGCCAGATCGGCGCGGCCCGCGGCCACCATCTTGGGCGGGTCGGAAGGGTCAGCGGGGGCGATGATCTCGACCTCAAGGCCCTGACCTTCGAAATAGCCCAGTTCCTGCGCGACGATGATCGGCCCGTGATCGGGGTTCACGAACCAGTCGAGAATCAGGGTCATCTCGTCGGCGGCCTGCGCGGGCAGGGCAAGCATCAGGGCGAGGGCAGAGGCGGCAAGGGATCTCATCCTTGGGTCCTTTCAGGATAGGTGGCCGCGGGCGGCCAATAGGCGTGAAAATGATGGGTCGGGCCGTGGCCGTGGCCGACGGACAGATCGCCCGCCTTGGCAACAGCGCCGGTGACATAGGATTTCGCGGTGCGCACCGCTTCGGGGTCCGAGGCGCCCATGGCCAGTTCGGCGGCCAGCGCCGAGGACAGGGTGCAGCCGGTGCCATGGGTGTTGGCGGTGGGGATGCGGGCAGCTTCGAACCAGCGCAGGCCGTGGTCCGAAACCAGCAGGTCGGGGCTTTGGTCGCCGGGCAGGTGGCCGCCTTTCAGCAGCACGGTGCGGGGGCCGAGGGCGCGCAGGGCGGTGGCCTGCGCCTCCATCTCGGCACGGGTGGTGGCGGGGGCCGCGCCCAGCAGCGCAGCGCCTTCGGGCAGGTTGGGCGTCAGATGGGTGGCCAGCGGCAGCAGGTGGCGGGTCAGCGCCTCCACCGCGTTTGGGTCCAGCAGGGCCGCGCCGCCCTTGGCGATCATCACCGGGTCCAGCACCACGGGAATGCCGCGATGCGGGGTCAGGGCGCGGGACACGGCTTCGGCAATCTCGGCGGTGGCGATCATGCCGATCTTCACCGCATCGACGCGCACATCGGCGAAGACGGCGGCGATCTGGTCGGCCACGAAGTCCGGCGGCACGAGGTGCACGCCGGTCACACCGGTGGTGTTCTGCGCGGTCAGGGCGGTCAGCGCGGCCATGGCGTAGCAGCCGCGCGCCGAGATCGCCTTGAGGTCGGCCTGGATGCCGGCGCCGCCCGAGGGGTCGGAGCCGGCGATGGACAGCACGTTGGGGATCATGGGCGGGCCTCCGAGAGAGCGGTGACAAGGGCGCGTGTGGCGGTCTGCGGGTCGGGCTGGCCGCAGATGGCCGAAACCACGGCAAGGCCCTGTGCGCCGGCTCTCAGGGCGTCTGGCGCGTGTTCGGGCTTGAGCCCGCCGATGGCCACGGCGGGCACCGGCGCGGCGGCGACGATGCGGGCCAGACCGTCGAACCCCACGGGCGTCTTGTGGTCGGTCTTGGTGGGGGTGGCGAAGACCGGGCCGCAGCCGACGTAATCGACAAGGGCCGGGTCCACCTGCGCGGCAAGCTCGGGGGATTCTACCGACAGGCCGAGCAGCGGGGTCGCGCCCAGCCGGGCGCGGGCCTCGGCCACCGGCAGATCGCCCTGACCGATGTGCAGCCCATGGGCGCCGATGGCCAGCGCGGCCGCGATGTCATCGTTGACGATCAGGGCCACATCGGTGCCCTCCAGCAGCCGCATCAGGGCGCGGCCGGTGTCGATCAGGGCTTCGGTGCCGCCAGTCTTGTCGCGCAGTTGCACCACCGTGATGCCGCCCGCCAGCGCGGCGCGGGTGGTGGCGATCATGCCCTCGGGGCCGCCGCAGAGGCCGGGATCGAGCACCAGATAGGCCGAGAGGTCGGGCAGGGGACGGCGGCTCATGCGGCGTGCCTTTCGATCCAGTCCAGATCTTCGGGCCTGGCAAGATACAGGGCATCCAGAAAGGCGGGTGCGAAGCTGCCCGGTCCGGCGGCGCAGGGGCCGGCGCGCTGACCGGCGGCGGCAAACAGCGTCAGGGCGGCTGTGGCGGCGTCGAACGGGTCCTCGGTGACGGCGGCGAAGGCGGCCACCAGGCTGGACAGGGCGCAGCCGGTGGCGGTGACGCGCGGCATCAGCGGGTGGCCGCCATGGATGCGCAGGGCGCGGGCGCCGTCGGTGACGAAATCAACCGCGCCGGTGATGGCCACGGTGCCGCCGGTGCGGGCGGCCAGCGCGCGGGCGGCACCCTCGGCGGCGGCCACTGGATCGCTGGCGTCGACGCCGCGCCCGTCGGACGCCTCGCCTGCCAGCGCCAGGATTTCCGAGGCGTTGCCGCGAATGATGGTCGGGCGCAGATCCACAAGGTCTTGGGCGACGCGGGCGCGGTAGGGGGTGGCGAAATGGCCGACCGGATCCAGCACCCATGGGGTGTGCGCGGCCTGCGCCCCGGCGATGGCCGCGCGCATGCCGTCGACCCAGGGCGGCGACAGGGTGCCGATGTTGATCGACAGCGCGCCGACAACACCGGCGAAATCGCCGCTTTCCTCGGCGCAATGGATCATGGCCGGGGCGGCGCCCGCCGCCAGAAGGACGTTGGCCGAGAAGTTCATGGCCACGAAATTGGTGATGCATTGCACCAGCGGAGTCTGGGCGCGCAGGGCACGCAGGGCCTCGGCAGGGGGGGTGGTCACGTCTTGCGCCTCCTCTCAAGACGCAGGAGGCGATGCGGATCGGCGACGGGGCGGCTCCGCAAGACTTCCTACGCCGGGATCAACCGGATCAGGTTCCAAGGGTACGTCTCAGCCCGTGCGGGCGCCCCTGTCTCGGGCTGGGGGTAAACCACAGGCTTGCGGCTGTGTCACGGGCGAAAATCGGCGCAGGGGCAGGGGGCGCGGGGCCGCTTGTGCCGGATCGGGCGTGTTCGGCGCGGAATCACGGCTGGCGCGTGCGCTGTGCAAGGGCTGAGAAACCGGCGGGGTGCTGGCAGCGGCGCGTGCCATGCGGGCGGTGCCGGCAGGCGCCACGGCAGAGTGTTGAGTGCCCTGTGCCGTGGCCGAAGGGCAAGGCGCTTGGGAGGGAAAGTCGGGCGCGCACCGGGGTTGCTTGGGCTGTGCGCTAGGGCAGACCCCTGAACCGGGCTGGAAGCGGGGCGGCGCGCACCTGCGCTGGCGTCCTGCGCGCGCCGCCGCCGGACCCGCGGGGGCAAGGAAGTCTCCCCACGGGTCATCCGAATGACATGGTGAGTGCATCTTGCACCGGCCGTTTCCGGCACCAGTTCCGGCAGCCCTCGGTCTAGCAGCCGAATCTCATCAAATTGTTGACGCTGGACCCGCGCGGCCCGGCAACAGGGTCTGGAAATCCCCACCCGGCGCGGATATTCGCAGGCCGCATGGCCTTGCACAACGCTGCGGCACGGCCCGGCAACCCCCCGGTTTGTCACCGCAATATCACTTGCCGTTCCCCCGTGGCTTGTGTCAGCCTTGGACATGCAGACCATTTCCTCCTGGGCCGACAGTGCCCCCCGTTTGATTGCCGTCGCCGCCGGTCGCGCCCCTGCCGACCTTGTTTTGAAAGGCGGCACCTGGGTCAACGTTCACACCCGCGAATGCCTTGATAACCATGATCTGGCCATTGCCGATGGGCGCTTTGCCTATTGCGGCCCTGACGCCAGCCATTGCATCGGGCCGGATACGCAGGTGATCGAGGTCGCCGGGCGCTTCATGATCCCCGGCCTGTGCGACGCGCATATGCACATCGAAAGCGGCATGCTGACCCCGGCGGAATTCGC
The DNA here is from genome assembly GCF_040689105.1 of Meridianimarinicoccus marinus. Taxonomy (NCBI): domain Bacteria; kingdom Pseudomonadati; phylum Pseudomonadota; class Alphaproteobacteria; order Rhodobacterales; family Paracoccaceae; genus Meridianimarinicoccus; species Meridianimarinicoccus marinus. The sequence goes on along the minus strand of NZ_JBFBVU010000004.1, from coordinate 84,142 downwards.
CCGCGCGGTGATCCCCCATGGCACCACGACCATGTTCACCGACCCCCATGAGATCGCCAATGTGCTGGGCCTGCGCGGCGTGCGGCTGATGCATGACGAGGCGCTGTTGCAGCCGGTCAACATCTTCACCCAGATGCCCAGCTGCGCGCCCTCGGCGCCGGGGCTGGAAACCACCGGCTATGAGATCACCCCCGAGGATGTGGCCGAGGCCATGGGCTGGCCCGGTATCATCGGGCTGGGGGAGATGATGAATTTCCCCGGCGTGGTCAACGCCGACCCCAAGATGCTGGCCGAGATCGCCGCGACGCAAGCCGCCGGCAAGACCGTGGGCGGCCATTACGCCAGCCCCGACCTTGGCCCGGCCTTCCACGCCTATGCGGCGGGCGGTCCGGCGGACGACCACGAGGGCACTTGCGAAGCCGATGCCATCGCCCGCGTGCGTCTGGGCATGCGGTCGATGATGCGGCTGGGCTCGGCCTGGTACGACGTGGAAAGCCAGATCACGGCGGTGACGGAAAAGGGGCTGGACCCGCGCAACTTCATCCTGTGTACCGACGATTGCCATTCCGGTACGCTGGTCAACGCCGGCCACATGAACCGGGTGCTGCGCCATGCCATTGCCTGTGGCTGCGACCCGCTGGTGGCCTTGCAGATGTGCACCATCAACACCGCCAGCCATTTCGGGCTGGAGCGTGAATTGGGATCCATTGCGCCGGGTCGGCGGGCGGATGTGATCCTGACCTCGGATCTGACCGCGCTGCCCATCGAGACGGTGATCGCGCGCGGGCAGGTGGTGGCCGAGAACGGCCAGATCACCGTGGACTGCCCGCATCTGGACTGGCCCGAGGACGCCCGCGCCACGGTGCATCTGGGCAAGACCCTTGCGGATACTGATTTCGAGATCCCGGCCCCCGAAGGCGCCAATCATGTCACCGCCAAGGTCATCGGCGTGGTCGAGAACCAGGCCCCGACCAAGGCGCTGGTGCGCGAACTGCCGGTGGTTGATGGCCGGATCGAAGGTGATGCGGCGCAGGATGTCTGCCAGATCGCGCTGGTCGAGCGTCATCGCGCCACTGGCGAAGTGCAGAATGCCTTCGTGTCGGGATTCGGGTATCAGGGCAACATGGCGATCGCCTCGACCGTGGCCCATGACAGCCATCACATGATCGTGGTGGGCACCGCGCGCGCCGATATGGCGGCGGCAGCGAACCATCTGGGCGATTTGGGCGGCGGCATCACGGTGTTCCGCGACGGGGTCGAACTGGCCTCGGTGCCCTTGCCGGTGGCGGGGCTGATGTCCGACAGCCCGGCGGCCGAGGTGGCCGCACAGGCGCAGGCCATGGTCGAGGCCATGGCGACCTGCGGCTGCACCCTGAACAACGCTTACATGCAGCATTCGCTGCTGGCGCTGGTGGTGATCCCGGAACTGCGCATTTCCGACATGGGGCTGGTGGATGTCACCCGCTTCGAACTGACCGATCTGATTGAAAGCTGAACCCCTGATGAACGACGTATCCCTTCTGACGCCGCCCGAGATGCCGGCGCGCGAATTCACCGATCCCGCGCAGGCCGTGGCCTATCTGCAGGAATTGTACGACCAGGCGCGGATGCATCTGGCCGAAGGGTTCGAGGCGGCGCTGAAAGCGGGCGCACCCTCGGGCCGCTACCGTGCATACTATCCCGAGATCCGGGTGGTCATGGGGTCCTACGCCCCGGTGGACAGCCGGTTGAGCTTTGGCCATGTGGGCCATCCGGGCGAATTCGCGGCCACGGTGACCAGGCCCGACCTGTTCGAGAACTATCTCAAGCAGCAGATCGGGCTGCTGCACAAGAACCATGGCACGGCGGTGCGGATCGGGGTCTCGGACACGCCGATGCCGCTGCATTTCGCCATGGCCGGCAAGGCGGTGCCCCATGACGGCGCGCTGACCTTCGCGCTGCGCGATGCCTTCGACGTGCCCGACCTGGGCTCGACCAACGACGATATCGTCAATGGCATGGTGTCGGCGGGGCCGGGCGCGGTGTCGCCGCTGGCGCCCTTCACCGCACAGCGCATCGACTATTCGCTGGCCCGGCTCAGCCATTACACCGCCACCGATCCCGAGTTCTTCCAGAACCACGTTCTGTTCACCAACTACCAGTTCTACGTCGATGAATTCGAAGCCTTCGCGCGGCAGGTGCTGGGCGACCCGGACAGCGGCTACACGTCGTTCGTGGGGCCGGGCAATGCCACGATCACCGGCCCCAAGGACGACCTGCTGCACCCCGGCAAGCTGCCGCAGATGCCGTCGTATCACCTGACCCGCGCCGACGGCTCGGGGATCACTCTGGTCAACATCGGGGTCGGCCCGTCGAACGCCAAGACCGCCACCGACCATATCGCCGTGCTGCGCCCGCATGCCTGGCTGATGGTCGGCCATTGCGCCGGGCTGCGGAACTCGCAACGGCTGGGGGACTTCGTGCTGGCCCATGCCTATCTGCGCGAGGATCACGTGCTGGACGACGATCTGCCGGTCTGGGTGCCGATCCCGCCGCTGGCCGAGATCCAGGTGGCGCTGGAACAGGCGGTGGCCGAGATCACCCGGCTGGAAGGGTACGAGCTGAAGCGCATCATGCGCACCGGCACCGTGGCCACCATCGACAACCGCAACTGGGAATTGCGCGACCCCACCGGCCCGGTACATCGCCTCAGCCAGTCCCGGGCCATCGCGCTGGACATGGAAAGCGCCACCATCGCCGCCAATGGTTTCCGCTTCCGTGTGCCCTATGGCACATTGCTCTGCGTCTCCGACAAGCCCCTGCATGGCGAGCTGAAGCTGCCGGGCATGGCCAGTGATTTCTACAAGACGCAGGTGTCGCGACACCTGGAAATCGGGGTGCGGGCGATGGAGTTGCTGCGCGACATGCCGCTGGAACGCATCCATTCGCGCAAACTGCGCTCCTTCGAGGAGACGGCCTTTCTCTGAGACCCGAAAAAGCCTTGAAAACTTGCCTTTTTGCCAAGGAAAGCAGGCGAAAACCATTGTGCCGCTGAATCGCTTGCCGCTAGACTGAGGCCAATGACAAAAGGCAGGCTCTGGAGGCTAGAATGAGCAAACCGATGACCAAGGCACAACTGGTGGCAGCAATCGCCGATGAAATGGGGGCAGACAAGAAGACCGCAACCGCGGCGCTGGACGCCATCACCGGGCTGATCACCCGCGAAGTTTCGGGCGGCGGTGCCGTGACCCTGCCGGGCGTCGGCAAGTTCTACTGCCGCGAGCGTCCCGAGCGTATGGTGCGCAACCCCGCGACCGGCGAGCAGATCAAGAAAGAGGCCGACAAGGTGGTCAAGATCACCGTCGCCAAGGCGCTGAAAGACAGCGTCAACGACTGACCCGGTCACAGGGCGCTTGCCCTTGCCGGCACATCATGATCAAGGGTCGCCCGGTGCGGCCCTTTTTCGTTGGAGCGCGACATGGATCTCAAGGCAATTCTGGCGGGGCTGGCTTTCGGGCTGATGTGGTCTTCGGCCTTCACCTCGGCCCGCATCATCGTGGCCGAAGCGCCGCCCATCGCGGCGCTGGCCCTGCGCTTCCTGATCTCGGGCGGCATCGCGGTGGCCATCGCGCTGGCGCTTGGCCAGACATGGCGGCTGACCCGGCGCCAATGGCAGGCGACGCTGATCTTCGGCGTCTGCCAGAACGCGCTCTACCTCGGGCTCAACTTCGTGGCCATGCAAACGGTCGAGGCCTCGGTGGGCTCCATCATCGCCTCGACCATGCCGCTGGCGGTGGCGGCCTTCGGCTGGCTCGCCATGGGCGAACGGCTCGGCCGGCAGGCCATCGCCGGGCTGGTGGCCGGGCTGATCGGCGTGGTGGTGATCATGAGCGCCCGGATCAGCGGCGGCGCCGATCCTTTCGGCATCGGGCTTTGCGTGCTGGGCATGCTGGCGCTGACCACGGCGACGCTGATGGTGCGCGGTGCGACCTCGGGCGGCAACCTGCTGATGATCGTCGGGCTGCAGATGCTCGTGGGCTCGGCGGTGCTCTGGGTGCCGGTGCTGATCACCGGGCTCGAGCCTGTGACCGTGACCTGGCGCCTCGGCGCGGCCTTCGCCTATACCACGGTGGTGCCGGGGCTGCTGGCGACGATCGTCTGGTTCTGGCTGGTCAACCGGGTGGGGGCCACCCGTGCTGCCACCTTCCACTTCCTCAACCCGGTCTTCGGCGTTCTGGTCGCTGCGGTGGTGCTGGGCGAGCCGATCCGGCTGACCGACGTCATCGGGGTGATGATCGTGACCCTGGGCATCCTGGCGGTGCAACTTTCCCGGCAGCGGCCCCTGCAACCGGCCTGACCCGGCCCTCTGGACACCGCCCAACCCCGCTTTTTCTTGGCTGAAATACTCGAAAGGCGCCGCGCAGCGGCGCCCGGCCCAACGGGACGCGCTTCGGCACGAAGCAAGGACGGGCGGGAGCCCCCCTTCCGTCCGCTATGTCCCGATCCGGCCCCGCAGGCCTTCGCCGTTCTGGCCGCGGTGCAGCAGCAGGTGGTCCAGCAGCACGCAGGCCATCATCGCCTCGCCTACCGGCACCGCGCGGATGCCGACGCAGGGATCGTGGCGCCCCTTGGTGATGATCTCGGTCTCTTCGCCGTCGCGGGTGATGGTGCGCCGCGTGGTCAGGATCGAGGAGGTTGGCTTGACCGAGAACCGCAGCACCACGTCCTGCCCGGTCGAGATTCCGCCGAGGATGCCGCCGGCGTGGTTCGAGGAATACTCCGGTCCGTTCGGCCCCATGAAGATTTCGTCGGCATTGGCGCTGCCGGTCAGGGCGGCGGCCTCCATGCCCTCGCCGATCTCGACGCCCTTGACGGCGTTGATCGACATCATCGCGGCGGCCAGATCGGTGTCGAGCTTGCCGTAGACCGGCGCGCCCAGCCCGGCGGGCAGGCCGCTGGCGGTCAGTTCGATCACCGCGCCGACGCTTTCACCGGCCTTGCGCAGCCCGTCCAGATAGGCGGCCCAATCCTCCGCCGCCTGTGCATCGGGCACCCAGAAGGGGTTTTGCGCGATCTGGTCCCAGTCGAACCGCGCGCGGTCGATCCTGTGCGGACCCATCTGCACCATGTAGCCGGTGACCTTCAGATCCGGCACCAGCGTGGCCAGGGCCGCCCGCGCCACACCCCCGGCGGCCACCCGTGCCGCGGTTTCGCGCGCCGAAGAGCGTCCGCCGCCGCGGTAGTCGCGGATGCCGTATTTCTGCCAATAGGTGATATCCGCATGGCCGGGGCGAAACTTCTCGGCGATGTCGCCATAGTCCTTCGACCGCTGGTCGGTGTTGCGGATCATCAGCTGGATCGGCGTGCCGGTGCTCTGGCCCTCGAAGACGCCCGACAGGATCTCGACCGCGTCGGCCTCGCGCCGCTGGGTGGTGAATTTCGAGGTGCCCGGTTTGCGCTTGTCGAGCCAGACCTGAAGCGCCTCGGCCTCGATCGGCACGCCGGGCGGGCAGCCGTCCACGGTGGCGCCCAGGGCGGGGCCGTGGCTTTCGCCCCAGGTGGTGACGCGGAACAGGTGACCGAAGGTGTTGAGGGACATGGGCAGGCTCCTTTGCCCGATGGATTAGCCGGGGCGGGGGCGGGGCTCAAGCCGGAAGCTGCAGTTTTCGGGGCGCGGGCACAATGCCGGGCCACCAATGCAAAACGCGCGCCCTTGGGGACGCGCGTTTCAAAAGAGCGTGGGAAAGACCGATCAATCTTCCTTGGCGGCCTTCTTGACCGGCGCCCAGAGGCGCTTGTTGGTCAGGTACAGCAGCACCGTCAGCACGGTCAGGAACAGCACGGCGGTCAGGCCGGCGTCCTTGCGCGCCATCATCTTCGGCTCGGCGGCCCACATCAGGAAGGCGGCCACGTCCTGGGCGATGGATTCGGCGTCGTTGGGCGAGCCATCGGCGTATTCCACCAGACCGTCCTCGATCGGCGGGCCCATGGCGATCCAGCCGCCGGCGAAGACCTCGTTTTCATAGAACAGCGATCCGGCCTGTTCCTTTTCCTCGCCGGTATAGCCGACCAGCAGGCTGGCGATGTATTCGGCACCACCGATGCCGTTGACCAGCTGGCTGAGACCGCTGCCCAGCGGGCCGTGGAACCCGGCACGGGCCTTGGCCATCAGGCTCAGGTCGGGGGCGTTTTCCAGGTTGCTGCCGGGGAAGTGGTCGGTCGGGGACGCCGGGCGAAAGTCGTCGAGCGCGGGATCGAAGACCTCCCACTGCGCGGCATAGGCCCGGACCTGGTCTTCCGGCAGGGCCGGGCCACCTTCGTCGCCCAGCGTCCGCAGGGGGACGTAGCGCAGGCCATGGCAGGCCGAGCAGACCTCGGTGAAGACCTGAAGGCCGCGCTGCAGCTGATGCTCGTCGTAGGTGCCGAACGGCCCTTCGAACGAGAAGCTGTAGTCGTGGACATGGCCACCGCCACCGGCTGCCAGGGCACCGCTGGCCGAAACGGCCAGGGCAGCGAGCGATGCAAGAACGGTTTTCTTGAACATGGGGTCTCTAGTCCTCTTACTCGGCCGGGGTCGTGGCAGCGGCATCCGCCGATTTCGCTTTGCCGTAATGGGCCTTGAAGTCGTCTTCGATGGTGGCGACCTGGGGCTCTGGCTTCTCGATCACGCCCAGCAGCGGCAGGATGACCAGGAAGTAGGCAAACCAGTAGGCCGAGGCGATCAGCGACAGCGACGAATAGGGCTCTTCGGCGGGCATGGCGCCCAGCCACATCAGGGCCATGAAGTCAAAGCACAGCAGGTAGAACCACCACTTGAACATGGGGCGGTAGCGACCCGAGCGCACCGACGAGGTATCAAGCCAGGGCACCAGGGCCATCACCGCGATGGCGCCGAACATGGCCAGAACCCCGAAGAACTTGGCGTCGATGATGCCGAAGGACAGGAAGTTGGCGATCTGCACGACCCAGACGTCGGCGGTGAAGGCGCGCAGGATGGCGTAGAACGGCAGGAAGTACCATTCGGGCACGATGTGCGCGGGCGTCACCAGCGGGTTGGCCTCAAGATAGTTGTCCGGGTGGCCAAGATAGTTCGGCATGAAGCCGACGATGGCGAAGAAGATCACCAGCACGAAGGACAGCGCGAACACATCCTTGATCACGAAGTAGGGCCAGAACGGCAGGGTGTCTTTCTTGACAGCGTCCTTGCTGTCGGTGCGCACCGGCACGCCCGACGGGTTGTTGTTGCCGGTGGTGTGGAAGGCCCAGATGTGCACGACCACGAGGGCGGCAATCACGAAGGGCAGCAGGTAGTGCAGCGAGAAGAAGCGGTTCAGCGTGTAGCCGCCCACCGCCGGTCCGCCCAGCAGCCAGGTCTGGATCGGTTCGCCGATGAAGGGGATGGCGCCGAACAGGCCGGTGATCACGGTCGCGCCCCAGAAGGACATCTGACCCCAGGGCAGAACGTAGCCCATGAAGGCGGTGCCCATCATGCACAGGTAGATCAGCATCCCGATGATCCATGTGATCTCGCGGGGGGCCTTGTACGACCCGTAGAACAGGCCGCGGAAGATGTGCAGGTAGACGGCAACGAAGAACAGCGAGGCGCCGTTGGCGTGCAGGTAGCGCAGCATGTGGCCACCGTTCACGTTGCGCATGATGTGCTCGACGCTGGCGAAGGCCGCGCTTTCCGACGGTACATAGTGCATCACCAGCACGATGCCGGTGGCGATTTGCAGCACCAGGCAGAAGGCCAGGACGATGCCCCAGATCCACATCCAGTTGAGGTTCTTCGGAGTGGGGATCATCAGGGTGGTGTAGAGCAGGCCGATGATCGGCAGGCGGCTTTCCACCCACTTCTCAGCTTTGGTCGACGGCTCGTAATGGTCGTGAGGTATTCCGGACATACGGGCTCTCCCTTAGCCGAGTTTGATAGTTGTTTCGTCGGCGAAGGCGGCGACGGGAACATGAAGGTTCTCGGGAGCGGGTCCGCGACGGATCCGGCCCGAGGTGTCGTAGTGCGACCCGTGGCAGGGGCAGAACCATCCGCCGTAGTCACCGGCGCCATCGCCCAGCGGGACGCAGCCCAGGTGGGTGCAGACGCCCATCATCACCAGCCATTCGCCGCTTTCGTCCAGCGCGCGGTTGGCATCTTCGGCATCGGTCGAGGCGTCGAGGTTGAAGTTGCGGGCGAGAGGGTCGATGAGCTCGCTCATCTCGACGCCCTGGGCCTCGGCAATCTCTTCTTCGGTCCGGCGGCGCAGGAACACCGGCTTGCCCAGCCACTGAACCGTGATCTGGGTGCCGCTTTCAACGCCGCTGATGTCGACGCGGATCGACGACAGCGCCTGAACATCGGCGCTGGGGTTCATCTGGTTGACCAGCGGCCAGACAGCGGCGCCGGTTGCAACCGCACCGGCCCCGGCGGTCGCGTAGTAAAGGAAATCCCGGCGGGTGCCTTCGTGATCTTCTGCGTGGGACACGGAAATTCTCCATCATTTTCGTCGGAATGACCGACGCAAACCCTGGCCGCATGTTACGCAGCCTCACCGCCGGTAGGTAGACCTCTGCCCGGTACGGGTCCAGCGGACAATCTAGCGCATGACGGGCGAAATGCCGCATTATTGCCCTGTTTGCGGTCTCAAACGGCGACATTATGTGAAAAGGGATTGCACCGGCTTCGGTTGACTGCCAGATCCGAGGTCAGTTTCACGCCTCGCCCATGCCCCGGATCATCGCACGCGACACATCGGGGGCCGGAGAACCTGACATGCGCAAGATTTCAACGCTTCTCGCCGCCCCGATCCTGGGCGCCGCCCTGTCGGTCGCCGCGTTGCCCGCAGCGGCCGAGTTCGAATTGCAGGCCTACGGCGGATTTCAGACCTCCCCGCACAGCACCGTCAAGGGGTCGGACCCGAACGGCGTCGGCGATTTCAACTTCACCGCCGGGTGGGAGGGCAAGTCCTTCGAGGCACCGCCCTATTGGGGCGTGCGCGGCATCTGGTGGCGCGACGAGGTTCTGGGCTTCGGTGTCGATTTCAACCACGCCAAGGTTTATGCCGATGACGAGACCCTGGATGAAAGCGGCTTCGACCGGCTGGAGTTCACCGACGGGCTGAACATCCTGACCGCCAATGTGTTCCGGCGTTTCCCCAGCCTTGAGCGCAAGTGGACGCCTTATGTGGGCGGCGGCGCCGGTGTGGCGATCCCGCATGTGGATGTGACGTCCTCGGGCGGCAAGACCTTCGGCTACCAGGTAACCGGCCCGGCGGTGCAATGGGTGGCCGGCGTGTCCTATCCTTTCACCGAGAGCTGGTCGGTCTTCGGCGAATACAAGGGCACCTATTCGATGAACAAGGCGGATCTGAAGGGCGGCGGCAATCTGGAGACCAACATCGTCACCAACGCGCTGAACCTGGGTGTCGGCTTCCGCTTCTGAGCCATCTTCACCTTGCAGGCTTCAAGCCCCCGGTTGCAGCGCCGGGGGCTTTTTCGTGTCACCCCGCCGGCGGTACCGTGGCCAGCATGGACGGGCGTTCGGCGAAACCGGCGTACCAGTCGGACAGGGCCGGGGCCTCGGCGCGCCAGTTGCGGGCGTCGTGGCGGAAGTCCAGATAGCCAAGCGCACTGCCCACGGCGATCTGCCCCATGGTCATCGGCCCAGCCAGATGACCGATCCAGCGCGCTTCCAGCGCGTCGATCGAGCGTGCGATCTTGGCCCACCAGGCATCCTTGAGGGCATCGACCGAGGTGCCCTCGGGGCGGATGCGATCCTCGTAGACCATGGTGATGGCGGCATCGAGGATGCCATCGGCGGTGGCTTCCAGTGTCAGCACGTCCCAGCGGTGTGGTGCCTCGGGGTACAGCCCGGCCCCGGCCCGATGATCGAGGTACTGGGTGATGACGCGGCTGTCATACAGCGCCGGACCTTCGGGGCGTTCCAGCACCGGGATCTTGCCCAGCGGGTTCTGGGCCAGCGGCATGGCCGAACTGTCCAGCGGGGTGCCGCCGGTCAAAACAAACTCGACGCTGTCGATCTGGCCGGTCTCACGCAGCAGCACGAGACATTTGCGAGCATAGGGGGAGGTGAGGGAGCCGTGCAGACGCATGGGACGCGATCCTTCTGGTTGCGGTCGCGCGAACCCTAGGACTGTTTGAGCGGTTCCTCAAGTCAGGCGGCGAGGCGGGTTCCGTCATGGCCGGAAATCCGGGCCGTCACGATCTGGCCCACGGGCTGGGCCGTGGCAAAGCGCACCTCGGCGAATTGCGGGGTGCGGCCCAGATCGGGCGCCTCCATTAGCACCGGATGGTCACGGCCCAGTTGCGCCTCCAGATGCCGGGTCACCGCGCTGGTGCCCGCCGCCCGCAACCGCGCGGCGCGGTCCTTGATGGCAACGCCGTTCACGGGGGGCATTTTCGCCGCCGGGGTGCCCGGACGCGGCGAATAGGGAAAGACGTGCAGCCAGGTCAGGTGGCACTCCTCGACCAGTTTCAGCGAGTTTTCGAACATCGCCTCGGTCTCGGTCGGAAATCCGGCAATCAGATCGGCGCCGAAGGTGATGTCGGGGCGCAGGCGGCGGGCCTCTTCACAAAAGGCGATGGCGTCGTCGCGCAGGTGGCGGCGCTTCATCCGCTTCAGGATCATGTCGTCACCGGCCTGCAATGACAGGTGCAGGTGGGGCATCAGCCGGGGCTCGGTGGCGATGGCTTCCATCAGCGCCGGGTCGGCTTCGATCGAGTCGATGGAACTGATGCGCAGGCGCGACAGGTCAGGCACCAGCTTCAGGATGCGACGCACCAGATCGCCCAGACGCGGCCCGCCCGGCAAATCGGCCCCCCAGGAGGTCAGGTCGACCCCGGTCAGCACCACCTCGTTATAGCCCTTGTCCACCAGCCGTGTGATCTGATCGACCACCACGCCCGCGGGCACCGAGCGCGAGTTGCCGCGCCCGAAGGGGATGATGCAGAAGGTGCAGCGATGATCGCAGCCGTTCTGCACTTGCACGTAGGCGCGCGAGCGGGTGCCGAAGCCGTCGATCAGATGGCCGGCGGTTTCGCGCACCGACATGATGTCATTGACCTGCACCTTCTCGGTCTCGCCGATCCAGTCGGCCCCGGCCAGCCCGGCCCAGGTCTCGGGCTGCATCTTTTCGGTGTTGCCGATGACGCGCGCAACCTCGGCCATTTCGGCAAAGCTGTCGGGATCGGTCTGCGCGGCGCAACCGGTGACGATGATCCTGGCTTGTGGGTTGTCGCGGTGCAGGCGGCGGATGTCCTGCCGGGCCTTGCGCACCGCTTCCGAGGTCACCGCGCAGGTGTTGACGATGATCGCATCGTCCAGCCCGGCCTGTGCCACCAGATCCTTCATGGCTTCGGTTTCATAGGCGTTCAGGCGGCACCCGTGGGTCGAGAACACCGGCGGTTTGGCGGTCATGACAGCGCCGCCAGCAGGCCGGGCGACAGGGTGCCGGAAAACACCTCGGCTGTGGGGCCGGTCATCCAGACACCATCCTCGCGCCAGTCGATGGTCAGCCAGCCGCCGTCCAGTTCGATCCGGACCTCACGCCCGGTCAGCCCAAGTTTATGGGCGGCCACCGCCACCGCGCAGGCGCCCGAGCCGCAGGCCAACGTTACCCCGGCGCCGCGTTCCCAGACCCGCATGCGCAGGGTGCCGTCTTTGCGGTGTTCGATGAATTCGACGTTGGTGCGTTCGGGAAACAGCGGGTCGTGTTCTAGCTTCGGGCCGATTACGTCCAGCGCCACGGCCTCGGCATCGGTCACAACGGTGATGCAATGGGGATTGCCCATACCCACCGCCGCCGGGCGACCGGGCAGGGGCAGCGCCATGATGTCGACGTCGCGCGCCAGCGGGATATCGCGCCAGTCCAGCTGCGGCTGGCCCATGTTGACCGAGACCATGCCCTCGGCCCCGCGCCGGGCCGTCAGCAGCCCGCGCTCGGTTTCGATGGCAAGGCAGTCGGTGCCGCGTGCGGTCATTTCCCGCTCGGCCACGCAGCGGGTGGCATTGCCACAGGCGCCCGAGCGCGAGCCGTCGGAATTCCAGAAAAGCAGCTTCAGATCGGCCCGCTCGCTGAGCAGAACCTCGGCCAGTTGATCGAAGCCCACGCCGCGATGGCGGTCGCCCACGGCCCGTGCCAGCGCCGGGGTCACCGGCACGCCGCTTTGCGCGGTATCGACGACCACGAAATCATTGCCCAGCCCGTGCATCTTCACGAAGGGCAAGCCGGCTGGAAACTCAGGGGAACTGTTCATCATCGCGGGCATATAGACCCGCCCCGGAAAAAAATAAAGATGCCGCGAAAAAAGTCGGAAAAGCTGCTTGACCCCCCCGGTGGGGATTTATAGGAGGGGGCCTCAAGTGGGCCGTTAGCTCAGTTGGTAGAGCAACTGACTTTTAATCAGTGGGTCGCAGGTTCGAATCCTGCACGGCTCACCACTTGAACAGATTGATCGGAAACGAAAAACCGCCAAGCCTCTGCTTGGCGGTTTTCGGTTTGTCAACCATCCCTCATACGACCTGTCAGGCCCGCCTGTGTCGCGACCTTTGCCGTGTGGTTTAGCATGTCTGGGGGACTGTCCGCGGGTGCCACTGCTCAAAGGGCGGCACTGGCCATCGGCGCAATCGGGATGCGCAGCGCCGGCAGTTCAAAGCTGTATCTGGCCGGGGTCTTTCACGCATCAGGCAGTGTCGGAGACCCGCGGAAGGGCAGGGCAGAGACCCGCGGGGGCGGTCCCCGTCGAGGCTTTCGGATCGCGCGTGCCGGGTGCAGATGCGCGGCAATGGCGCTTCGGTAAGTGCTGGATTCCCGGTTGTGATCAAGCGCCTGCATGGCCGGCGCACGGGCGGCGACGCGGCGGTTTGGCCCGTTCACCCAAATACAACTTAAAGTAGATTAGAAGGCGGCCTGAAAAATTGCGGGAAAGCCCTGCTGTCAATAGCAAAGAGTTGTCCATGGATGCGTCTTTTCGGCTTATGGTTGGGGATCAAACATCAAAGGTCGCGTCGGGTGGGCTCCCCAACGCGCCTTTAGGGGAGGTTTCGATATGTCGTACCCATTTGATTTCAAAGGCGTTGTTGGGGAACATGTACGACCGAAATTTCCCAGATGGATGCGGCGGCGTCTGACCCATCTGGCGCGACGGGGTGATTATCAGGCCGAAAGTTCGTTACGATTCGACCCGCTTGAGCCCCGCCTGCTGCTTTCCGCAGACCCGTTGACCGTCGATTTGTCCGCCTCTCCCCAAGGCGATGCGAATCAAGATCTTCTGGTCCGGATGATCGAGGAAGCCCGCACCGTCAACCAGCAGACCACCCTGGTGCAGCGAGTCGAGATCCTGGATCGCACCGGCGGAGCCCAGCTTGCCATCGGCGATCTCGACACGGTGTCGTCGATCGACATCCTGACCGGCACCGGTGATGACGCCATCACCATCGACGTGGCCTCCTTCGGGCTGGAAACCGTGCCGGGCATCCACATCGATGCCGGGCAGGGGGCCGACCGCATTACCCTCGCCGGGGCGGCCGATACCGATTGGGACGTGATCGCGGACAACTCCGGCACCGCCACGGGCGGGGTCGATCTGAGCTTCCTGAATGTCGAGACCCTGGAAGGGGCGGCGGACAACGACGACACGTTCACCATCCATGACACGGCCTTGCTGGAAGGCGGCGTCATCGGCGGCGACCGCGGCTTCGACACCCTCGCCTTTGCCGGCGCGGCGCCCAACAGCACCCTGTCGATTCCACAGGATTCCTCGTCCGGCATCGTCGTGCGCGATGGCCGCAGCTACAGCTATTCCGGGCTTGAGCCGGTCGATCTGAACATTTCCAACCAGTTCTCCTTCATCGACGGCATCGGCGGTCCGGGCGATGGCCTGGTCGAAACCTTTACCCTGTCGGGTTCGGGCACGGGGTTCGTGCTGGCCGGGTCGGATTCGGAATCCCAGGGCTTCTCCCTGACGGCTGGCACGCAGGAAATCCGGCTGGATTTCGGCAGCGAGGATCACGTCCAGATCGATGGCGCGTTCGACCTGACCGCGCTGGGGGGCAGCGGTGTCAACCTGTATGTGTCCGCCGGGTCCATCAGCCTGTCCACGTTTGCGACGCTCATCGGTTTCAACAATGTCACCCTGTCGGCGTTCGACAGTTTCACCGACAGCCAAAGCTCGGTGCCGCTGTCGCCGGTGGATTTCACGCTGATCGACGAGGTTCTGTCGGCCAGCATTGCCATTGACGGACAGATCAGCGCCACCGGAGACGTGGCAATCTCGGCCACCGCGCATGCGGATATCGATCTTGATTTCGAGGGCGGCCTGAACAACGCGCTGCTGCCGTCCAACTCCCTTGGCGGCTATACCGATATCGATGTCCTGAGTACGGCGTCCCTGTCGGTGGGAAGCGCCGCGCAGATTTCCGGCGCTGGGGTGTCCCTGGAAGCGACAACCAATATCGACCTTGATGCCCATGTGTCCGAGACCGTGGGCATTTTCGTGAATGATACCGATGTCACCACATTCACCTCGGTCGATATCGAGGAAACCGCGATCCTGTCCGGCGGCGCCAATGGCGTGACGCTGGCCGCCCGCGACCTGTCCGAGATCGACTATGTGATCGACAATGCCGTCACGGCGGGCAGCGTGCTGCCGGGGATCCTTCCGGCGTCGCCTCTGGATGCCATCCTGTCGACCATCGACCTGACCCGTACGACCGAGGTCCTGCTGGGCGATGCCGGTGCCGGCAGCCAGAACGCCAGTTTCCTGAGCGCCACCGGCGCGGTGGAGATTGTCGCCGAGAACACCGGCGGGATCGGCAACCGCATCCTGCCCGCCACCCATGACACCGTGCCCGAACCGGGCCAGCGTCAAAAGCCGGTGACGCTGAACGACGGCGACACCGTGGTGCTTGCCGATGGCTACGGCAACGGCGGCGTGTCGAATGGCGTCTATGAATGGAGTGGCGGCAACGGTGTCGTCGTCGACCTGTATGACGAGGCGTATGCCGATCCGCTGACCGGTCTGCCGGTTTCGAACTGGACGTTCGTCGGCTCCAAGTCGCTGGCGGATTTCTTCGGCATCGCGGGCACCAGCCTGGGCGATACCGCGCGGGTCGAGATCGACCAGGTGGGCATTTCGGGGACTTCTGTCGACGCCGGGGCCAGCAATGACTCGGTGGCGGCGACCGTGGCCAACCTCAGCTACCAGGGCCTGACCGGCGGCGCGACCATCGCGGTGGCGGATTCCGCGCTGACGGCCTCGGCCGGCGATGTGTCGGTGACGGCGCAGGACAGCACCATCGCCATTTCAGAAGCGCGCGCGATGGCCTCGGATTTCGATCCTGCCAGCAGCGACCTGCGCACCAGCACCAGCCTGAACGCCCTGGGCACCTCGCCGCTGGGCTTTGCCGTGGATATCGTCTTCGCCGTGAACGAGGTCGAGCGGGTAATTTCCGCCACGGCGGACACGTCGCAACTGTCGGCCACGGCCGGCAATGTGGCGCTGTCGGCAACCAACGCCACGCAGGTGGCCGCCTATCATGAAGCCGCGACCGCTTCGGTGCAGAATTCGCTGGGCAGCTTCGGTGGCTTCGGCGTGGCCGCCACCTATGCCTCGAACCTGATCCGGGTGGCGGTGACAGCAGAAGCCCTGGACAGCACCCTGACCACCACCGGCAGCGGCGACATCATGGTCATCGCCACGGACACCAGTGCGATCGACGCCCGTGCCTCTGCCGGGGCAAAATCGCAGGGCGGTTCCACCCTGACCGGCGCCGGCGCCATTGCTTTCAACGCCATCGGGCTGAGCAATGTCGAGCCGTTCTCGGTCACCTTCGACGTGCTGCTCGGGTTCGATCCCTCGAACCTGTTCGTGGATGATACTGCCTGGGGCAACGTCGTGGCCCGCATCGACGGTGGCACGATCACCGCCGCCGATGACGTGATCGTGCAGGCGCTGTCGCGGGCGGCGATCAACGCCACCGTGTCCAGCGTGGCGGAATCGACCGCCGTCTCCGCCTATGGCGCACAAAGTCTTGCGGTGGGCGGCGTGCTGTCGCTGACCCGTATCGACCGTGACGTGCTGGCCGAAATCCTCGGGCTGGGGGCCGCCGGATCGAACGCCACAATCGACAATGTGACCACGGCGGGCGGGCTGGTCTCGGTCACCGCCGACGACATGTCGCGCCTTGCGGCCAACATCAAGGTGGTCAACAGCGCCTCGACCTCCAGCGACGGCGGGGCCAGTGTGCTCGACGCCGCGGTGAACCGCCTTTATCCGGCGGATTTCGACACCTCCGACGGCGGTTCGGCGATCATCAACTACGGTGACACGGTCCGCGTCGGCGGCGACTGGCCCGGCGAATTGGGCGAACAGGGCAGTGTCTATACGTATATGGGCGGCACTCCGCTGACCGTCGATTTCGACACCGGCATGGTGACTTCGGGGCCGACCGATACGCTGTTCGAATTGCCGGGCGCGCCCGACCCGGACACGGTCTATGGCTTCTTCAATCTCGACTACTGGAAGCCGCCGCTGGGCACCAACCTGATCCCGGAAGGCAACAACATCTCGCCGTCGGACAGTGCCGGGATCGGCGGCGCCATCGTCAGCAACGAGGTGGACGTCAATGTCGTGGCCCGCGTCGTCGCGGCGACGATCGAGGATCCGGCGCTGGGGCTGACCGTGGCGGCGGCGACGGTGGCGACCATCCGCGCCAGGGCGGATGTGAGCGCCGAAAGCTCGGGCGGCAATGTGGTGGGTGACGGCGCCTCGATCTCGGCGTCGGGCATCGTGGCCATGAACGTGCTGAACGGCAAGGTCGAAGCCTATGTCGACGGCAGCACCGTGGCACCCAACACCGGCAGCGTCGGCGATGTTCTGGTGCAGGCGACCAACGACAATTCCATCCTGGCCGAGAATGCCAATGCGGTCACCTCGGGGGCCAACAGCTATATCGTCGGGCTGGCGCTGAACACCATGGGCTGGGAGAACGTCCTGGGCCTGCTGGGCGGCACGTTCAACGCCCTGATCGGCGGCTTCGACGTGGAACAGCCGGGCGCGGAACTGTCCGCCCGCATCACCAACAGCACCATCGATTCCGACGGCTCGGTCTCGGTGATCGCCGAGGGCCGGTCCAGCATCGATGCCAGCCTGACCAACGCCGCCTCGACCGCAGCTTCGGCCTTCTTCAAGGCTGCCGCGGCCGCCTATGGCGGGGTGCTGTCGGGCAACAGCCTGTCGGCGCAGACCGAGGCCTATATCAGCACCAACTCGAATGTCACCGGCGACGCCGGTGTGACCGTGCGCGCCGTGGACAGCGCCACGATGACCGCCGTCAGCGAGTTGACGCTTGAGAACAGCGTCAACAACGACGCCGGCTTCGGGATTGCCAACGATATCCTTGGGCAGTTGGAGAACAGCTACGCCTATACCTCGAATTCCGGTGTCCAGACGCTGCGTTTCGGCGACCTGGTGCGCGTCGCCAGCGGTTATGGCAACGGCGGCACGCCGGGCGCGGTCTATCGCTATATGGGCACGTCGGCCAATGCGCCCAGCGGCGGCGACCTGGGGCTGCAGACCTACGACGATATTGCCTTCTGGCAGGAGGTGAATACGTCCAACGCACTGCCCAAGTCCCTGTCCAAGCTGGTGCTGAAGGAGTCCGGCATCAAGGACGCCCTGGGCAGCAACCAGGCCTTCGGCCTGCTGATCGCCCGCAACGACGTGGTGGGCGGCGTCAGTGCCTATATCGAGAATTCCGTCGTCAACGCCGACGCCGACATCAGTGTCAGCGCGGCGGAATCGGCCCAGTTGTCGGCCCGCGACACCTCGACCATGAAGGCCAGCGGTGGGGCCGGCGGGGTGGTCGTCACCAACAATCTGGTCAGCGGCGCCGACGCCTGGATCGTGAATGCCACGGTGGATGCGACCGATGGCGCCGGCACCGGCGGCGGCGTTTCGGTGCTGGCCACCAATGATGCGGTCGTCATGGCCGAAGCCCTGTCCAACTCGAAGGCGGGCAAGCAGCAGACCGTGACTCTGGGCGACGGTTCCCCCGGCAGCAAGGTGCCGGTCAACTTCATCGTGTCGTTCAACGCGCTGGGGTGGGAGGCCGACAATCTTCTGGTCGACCTGCTGGAGCCGGTGGTCGATCCCTTCATCGAAACCTTCGTGGACACACCGGGCGCCGATCATCAGTCCGATGACGCCGCCGCGGCTCTGTCTCTGGGCGAAGTCGTTGAATTTGTGGCCGGAAACGGCACCAATGGCGTGCCGGGCGACCTGTACCGCTATGTCGGTCTGCCGCCCCTGGGCACCGTCAACCTGACGCTTGAGGATTTCAGCGACAAGACCCGCTGGCGCAATGTGACGGGCGGCTATTTCACCCCCTTCTCGGCGGCCAGCGCCTTCATCCAGCAAGCCGATGTAGATGCCGACGGCGCGGTGGTCGTGCGGGCCGAAAGCGCCTCCGAGATGACCGCCGTGACCGGCAACGAACAGCAGGCCGTCAAGAAAAGCGACCTGGCGATCAATGCGAAGATGGGTGCCAAGGGCATGGCCGGCGGCTTCCTGTACGGCACCAACAAGGTCAATGGCGCCGCCGACGCCTGGATCGGGGCGCAGGGGGTGACAACCACCGTCGATGCCGGCGATGGCGTCACGGTCGAGGCCGTGGACCTGGTCAAGCTGGACAGCACCAGTACCGTGGTGGCGAATTCGGAAACCACCAGCAATCTGGACGCGCTGAAATCCACGGTTCAGGATCTGGACAGCTATGATTTCACGTCGAATTCCGGCCTGCAGAACCTGCTGACCTCGGTCGATATCCCTGGTCCGGCCGGGGTGCCGGGCAGCGGGATCGTGACCGGCAATTTCGGCGCCATTTTCGATACGGTCAGCGGCGAAATGCTGTCGGCCCCGGCGCTTGGCACCGTGGTCTACAACGAGGCCGACCAGAAGTTCTATGAGTATCTGGGCGGCGGCACCCTGGTGCTGGACACAGATGGCATCCTGAAGATGGATCTGGGCACCGCCACCTACAGCGACACCAATGTCTGGCGTCAGGTCACCGTCAACAACCTGGAAGACCTGCTGTTTCCCAATATCGGCAACCTGACCGCCTCGGACAGCCAGGCCCTGGGCGGGCTTCTGGTGTTCAACGACCTGCGGGGCGGGGCCACGGCGCAGATCATCAACGCCACCGTGACCGACACAGGCATCTCGTCCGGGATCACCGTGAATGCCTCGGAATCCGCCGAGATGAAGGCGCTGATCACCAACAACATCTCGTCGTCGGGCGGCAGTTTCGACGGCAAGGGCACCTCGCTGGCCTATGGCGGGGTAATCTCGGTCAACCGGACGCTGGCCTCGGCCGAGGCGATGGTGAAGGACAGCACGCTGACCGCAGACAGTGTTGGCGTCGGCGGGATCACCATCAGCGCCACCAATGCCGCGATCATGGACGCGACAACCTCGAACGCGCTGAACTCCGGCGACACGGCGCGCGGCGGCGCGCTGGCCTTCAACACGCTGGGGTGGAAGTCGAACAACATCCTGTTCGACACTTTCGAAACCATCATCGGCGACAATTTCGCCTCGGACCTGCTGAACCTCGACATCGGCTCGGGCGCCCGCGCCAGCCTGCAGGACAGCACCGTCTCCACCGCCGGGGTGCTGAGCGTTTCCGCCGACAATACCGCCGCCTTCAATGCGACCGTCTCGAATGCCGCGACCTCAGCCGCGTCGGCCCTGTTCAACGCCGGTGGCGAGGGGCAGGCCATCGTGGTGTCGTCGAACCGCATCTCGACCTACGCCGAAGCCTGGATCACCGAATCCGCCTCGCGCACCATCGATGCGACCGGCGGGGTCAGCGTCACCGCCAATGACGCGGCTTTCGCCAATGCCAACACCAAGATCATCACGGCGTCCTCGACCAGCAACGACGGCGGCGCCTCGCTGTATCAGGAGACCGCCAACGACTTTTTCGCCGTCGATTATGTCACCGGGCAGAACATCGGTCCGGTGGAAGTCGGATTCGGCGAACGCGTGCGGCTGGCCGATGATTTCAGCGGTGCCGGCGGCAATGCCGGCAGCGTTTACGAATACCTCGGACCGGACCTGACCGGCACCGGCACCACAATCGCGCTGGACGGCGAGAATTTCGCCAATACCGACATCTGGAAAGAGGTTCTGGAGGCCCAGGTCATTCCGCAGGGCCTGAACGTCACCCCGTCCAACAGCAAGGCCCTGTCGGGGATGCTGGCGGTCAACGACATGCGCAGCAATGCACTGGCCCATATCACCGGCGCGGATGTCACCACGGGGGCCACGGGCGGCGTCAAGGTCGAGGCGTTGGAAAACGCGACCTTCAATGTCGAGGTTGACGGCACCACCACCTCCTCGGGCGGCGACGCCTTTGGCGGCGGCGAAAGCAAGGCTTTCAGCGGCGCGCTCAGCACCAATTCGCTGACCGCCAACGTGAAGGCCTATATCGAGGATTCCGACATTGACGCGGGCACCGCCGGTGTGGATGTGGATGCCACCAATTCCGCCGTGCTGACCGCCAACACACAAGTGATGATCGAAACCGGGGCCGATGGCATCAACATCGTCCTGGCCTTCAACAATCTCGGTCTGGAACTGCGCAGCTTCATCATCCAGGGCATCGAGGTTCTGCTGGGCAACAGCGCGCTGGAACAGGAAGGGCTGATCTCGATCGGCGATCCGGGGATCGCGACCGAAGCCTATATCACCGACAGCACGGTGATCTCGGGCGGCGGCGTGTCGGTGGATGCGCTGAATTCGGCGGTGCTGGACGCCAGCATGGGCAATTCCGCGACCACCGCGGCCTCGGCGCTTTACGGTGCCAACGGTTCCAGCCTGGCGGCCGGCATGGCCAGCAACAAGGCAGCATCCCGGGCCGCGGCCTGGATCGGCGATGGCAGCGGCACCGGCGATGGTTCACTGCTGACCCATGACACCACCATCACAGCGGCGGGCGCGGTCACGGTCACCGCCTTCGATGACAGCGCGCTGATCAGCGAGACCCTGGTCAAGTCGATTTCTTCCGCCAGCAATGATGGCGGCGCGGGGATCCTGAACGATTTCATCAACGATCTGGCACGCGACTACGACTATACGACGCTCAGCGAGGACGCCAATGCCGCCACGGTGGATCTGGAATTCGGCGACCTTGTGTTCATCGACAGCGGCTTCGCGGACAGCGCACTGGTCGGCAAGGTCTTCCAGTACATGGGCACTGCGGCCAGCGGCGCGGCGACCGATCTGTCGACGCTGCACAGCGGCGCGGCGCAGGACTTTGCCGATGCCGACTACTGGAAAGAGGTGGTCGATGACAATCTGATCCCGACGGCCATCGCCAAGGCGGCCCTGAAATCGGCGGGATTGGGCACGGGGCAAAGCAATGCCTTCGGCGGGTTGATCTCGTTCAACGACATGCGCGCCGGGGCCGCTGCCTGGATCACGGATGCGAATATCGACACCAGCAGCGGCGGTGTCCTGGTTCATGCGGATCTGTCGGTCCGGCACGAGGCGGTGGACGATTCCACCGTGTCTTCCAGCGGCAAGGGCGGAGAGCTGAAAGGCAAGAACGTCGGCACCTTCGGGGCCGTCAACGGCATCCTGACCACCAACTACCTGCAAGGCGGGGCCCGCGCTTTCGTCAATGATACCAACATTGAAGAGGCGGATGGCTCGGGCATCGGTGGCGACGTTCTGGTGCGCGCCGACAATACCAGCATCTTCGATACCTCGACGACGTCCAACGTCACGGGCAAGGCCGGCAAGAATTTCGGGTTCACCGTTGCCTTCAACGCCATCGGCTATGGATCGCCGGTCAAGAACACCTTCCTGAACGCCTTCGAGGCCCTGATCGGCGACGACATATTCTCGGATCTGATCGACATGGGGCTGGGGCAAGGTCCGGAGACGTTCGCGCAGGCCTATATCACCGATGCCAATGTCGAGGCGGATGGCAACGTGCGGGTGATCGCCGTCAACGATGTGCAGGCCCATGCGGTGGTCGGTGCGTCCAACGTGGTAACCTCCACCAATGAATTCGCCATCAACGCGAAATACGAAGCCTCGGGCATGGCCGCGGTGGGGCTTCTGGCCTCGAACCGGATGCTCAGCGCGACCGAGGCCTGGATCGGTCAGGCGGGCGACACCACCACGGTGATCGCGGGCGGCGATGTGGAAGTGCGCGCCGACGAGACCGCCTTCATCCAGGCCGACAGCACCATGGTGGCCGAACAGGCCTCCACCAACAATATCAACGCTCTGGCAGGGGTCGTGAACCGCTTTGCGGGCACCGAATACGACTTTACCCACCGGTCCGGCACGCAGCTTGTGCAGACGGTGAACGCGATCTCGGAAGAATTCTGGCAGACCGATCCCCTGAATCCGGCCAGCATCAAGGAAGGTCTCGACTTCGGGGCGATCAGCAATGCCTCGCTGCGCGGCACCATGGTGCTGGGGGTCGACGGCAAGATCTACGAATACACCGGTCTGGGGCTGCTGCCGGGGCAACTGTACGATCTGAGCGTGGTTGGCGACGTCAATGACGCTACCTGGCTGGCGGAGCAACTGGCCTGGACCGAGGTGACGGCGACCGACTACGCCGACATCCTGTTCCCGAACATCGGCAATCTGACCGACAGCGACAGCGAATCCTACGGCGGGCTGGTGCTGCTGAACAAGGCGCGGGCGGGGGTCAGTGCGCGCATCGACAGCGCATCGGTTACGACCACCGA
This sequence comes from Meridianimarinicoccus marinus, assembly GCF_040689105.1. Taxonomy (NCBI): domain Bacteria; kingdom Pseudomonadati; phylum Pseudomonadota; class Alphaproteobacteria; order Rhodobacterales; family Paracoccaceae; genus Meridianimarinicoccus; species Meridianimarinicoccus marinus. The sequence goes on along the minus strand of NZ_JBFBVU010000004.1, from coordinate 61,379 downwards.
CGGCGCGGTGTCGGTCACCGCGCTGGAAAGCGCGGCACTGTCGTCCAACGTGCTGGCCAGTGTGTCTTCCTCGGGCGGATCGGCCTTCGGCACCGGGACATCCCTGGCCGCCAACGGACAGATCGTGACCAACGGGCTGATGGCCTCGGCGGAAGCCTATATTACCGACTCCACGATCACGGCGCAGACCGACAGCAATGACACCGGACCGGTGGACGCCGAAGATGGCGGCACCACCGAAGGCGACGTTCTGGTACATGCGGTGCAGGACGCGCAAATGGATGCCCGGCTTGAATCGGCCACCAATACGGGCGCGGATGGCTATGGCGTGACCCTGGCCTTCAACACGCTGGGCTGGGACACCCAGAACGTTCTGTTCAACCTGTTCGATGTGTTTCTGGGCGGGTTGATCCAGTCGGCCTCGTCCTCGGTCAACGGGTTCGACAATTCCGAGGCCGCCACGGCGACAGCCTATGTCTCGGATTCGACAGTGACAGCGGGCGACGACCTGCGGGTGATCGCCGACAACACCGCGGCCTTCAACGCCACCACGACGAATGCCGCCGACAGCACCGCCTCGGCGCTGTACGACGCAGAGGGCAAGAGCCTCGGGTTCATCGTCACCTCGAACAAGGTCAACAGCGGCGCGGTTGCCTATATCAGCGAAAGCGCGGCGCGCCTGATCATTGCCGGGGATGCGGTGGTGGTGCAGGCCCGTGACCTGAGCCAGAACTTCGCCAACACCAAGCTGGTGTCCTCCTCGACGGTCACCAACGATGGCGGGGCGGCGGTGGTTCAGGAAACCCTGAACGACCTGCTTCCGGTGCAATATGCCGCCGCCGACGGGGCCGGTCAGCTGCGGGATCTGGTCTATGGCGACCGGGTGCGCCTGGCCGATGATTTCGGCACCACCACCACCGGCGCGGGCAATGCCGGCAGCATCTACACCTTCATGGGCGCAACCGCCGCGCAGGTGGATCTGGACAACACCAACTACCTCGATCTCGACCTCTGGAAGGAAGAGCCGGTCGCCAATGCGGTTCCGCAAGGGCTGAACATCACCGGGTCGGAGTCGCTTGCCGTGGGCGGCATGGTGGTGCTGAACGACCTGATCGCCGCGACTTCGGCCACCATCACTGGCGCGGACATCACTGCCGGGGCCGGCGGGGTCAGTGTCGCGGCGGATGAAACCGCCACCATGAAGGCCGAGATCGACAGCGCCGTCACCTCCTCGGGCGGATCGGCCACCGGCGGCGGCAGCAGCGACGCCTACAACCTTGTTTTGGCGACGAATATCGTCAATGCCGACGCGCTGGCCCTGATTGACAACAGCGATATATTCTCGGTCGGCGAGGTGTCGGTCGAGGCGCGCAACGACACGGTTCTGGACGCGCTGATCAAGAGCACGACCACCACCGGCGATACCGGCGTCGGCCTGACCTTCGCCTTCAACAGCGTCGGCTGGGCACCCACGGCGACCTTCATCACGCTGATCGACACGGTGCTGGGCGATCCTGTCGTCTCGGGCGCGCTTGGCGGTCAGACCAATGTGGACACCATCGCGAAGATCAACAATTCGGATGTGATCTCTACCGCGGGGGCCGTGACGGTCAAAGCGGTCAACAACGCCGCCATCATCGCCGACATGAGCAACGAGTCCAGTTCCGCGGCCTCGGCGCTGGTCGATGCATCGGGCACGGCCGTCGGCGCGATCGTGACCTCGAACAAGGTGGCGGCCAATACAGAGGCCTCGATCCTGCATTCCCAAGCCAATCCGGACGCGCTGAACGCTGACCGGATCCAGGGCGCGCTGGGGGTATCGGTAACGGCCGACGAGACCGCGACCATCGACGCAGAGGTGGTGCTGAAGGCGATCTCGACGGTTCAGAACGATGGTGGCATCTCGATCGCGGCGGATCTGATCGACAGCTATGCGCAGGACTACAAGTTCACCACCTTGTCCGGCACCCGCAATGTGCTGATCGGCGACAAGGTGCGCCTGGGCAGCGGTTTCGGCACAGACGAGGGCCGGCTCTTCCGCTTCACGGGCCTGTTGCAGGATCCCGCCGGGCTGAACGTGGACCTGACCTTCGAAGACGCCATCGAGGCCTTTTACAACGGCATCACGCCGGCGGCCGGCATCGCGCCGGACCTGGGCTTCGACATTGATCTGTCGAACATGAATCTTGTCGATTTCCAGACCGCGGACTGGATCGAGATCGTCAATTTCGGCCTGTCGGATCTGACCGAACTGGTCAACACCAACATCACCGAATCCGACAGCACCGCAGTGGGCGGGATGATCAGCCTGAACGATCTGCGCGGCGGCGTCTCGGCACTGGTCACGAACATCGACCTGGACAGCACCACCGGCCCGATCGAGGTCTCGGCCAGCGAAACCGCCACGCTGACGGCGATGAATGACAGCGTCGTCGAATCCGACGGCAACAGCTATTTCGCCGACGGCTCCTCGACCGCGTTCAACGGGGTCATTGCGACCAACGTGCTGCTGTCCTCGGCGACCACGACGGTCACCAACAGCGATCTGACCACGGCCACTTCTGGCGACATTGTGGTCACCGGGGACAACAGTTCGGTCCTGGATGCCGAGATCAACAACCAGACCACGGCGAACGGGACCGCTGTCGGGGTGACGCTGGCCTTCAGCACCATCGGCTACGATCCGCAGAACTTCCTGTTCAACCTGGTGGATACGGTCTTCGGCACCGGGATCGCGACCCTGAATCCGGCCTCGGTGGCGGTCAGTGTCCTCAATTCGGATCTTGACCCGGCGGGGTCGATAACCGTGACCGCCACCAACGCGGCGGATCTGACGTCGAACATCCTGACCTCGGCGGTGTCCCTGAACCCCGGGTTCGTGGGCAACCGCGATGCGATCTCGATCACCGGCAACGTGGCGCGCACCGGATTGGCCCTGAACACCACCGCGACCATTGACGGAGCCTCGACGCTGACGGCCGGCGGCAATCTGTCGGTGGCGGCCACCAGCACGGGCGACATCGTGTCGAACGTCATCGCGCCGGCGGTGGCCATAGGCGCCTCGGCCGGCGGCAAGAGCACATCCATCGCCGTGGGCATCAGCATCGCCCGCAACGAATCTGTCGGCAACACCAGCGCCAGCATCCAGAATGTGACCACCGGATCGATCGACGGCGACCTGTCGGTGACCGCCTCCAACAGCGCCACGATCTTCGCCTCCTCGGCGGCGGCGGCCATCGGGGTCAGTGCGTCCGCAAGTTCGACCTCGTTCGGGGTTTCGGGCGGCGGCGCCACAGCGGTCAACAAGATCGGCGGCCGCACCGATGCCTTCGTGGCGAACAGTTCCCTGACCGTGGGCAACCAGAGCGACGACAACATCGGCAGTGTCACCGTGTCGGCTTCGGACAGCGCCGATATCGATGCGGTGATCGCGGCGCTCAGCTTCAATTTCTCGGGATCGACGGCGGGCAATGCCACCGGGGTGGCCATCGGTGTGTCCATCGCGCGCAACCTGATTGGCTGGGATGAATACAACTTCGGCAGTCCGCTGTCGCCGAAATCCAGCCCGGCGTCGGGCGTGAACGCCTATATCGAAAACACCACGCTGACCGCTGACGAGGACATCACCGTCAGCGCCACCACCACCACCCAGATCGACGCGCTGCTGGCCTCGATCTCGCTGGCGGTGGCGGCCAGCGCCTCGGGCAATGCCACCGGCGTTGCGGTCGGGGGACTTGGCGCCGAAAACAGCATCGGCCGCGATTCCAACGCCTATATTTCCGGCGGCTCGCTGGTGAAGAGCACTTACGAAAGCATTTCGGTTACCGCCAGTGACACCGCGACGATTCGGGCGGCGGCAGCGGCGGTCGGCGGCACGGCGGCCATCGGCAGCAGCAATGCGACAAGCGTTTCGGTCTCGCTGGCGCTGGTATTCAACAATATCGAAAACGACATCAAGGCCTATATCGACGGCACGACCCTGGTGCAGGCGGCGGGCGCCATAACCGTGGCGGCGGACAACACCTCGGTCATCGAGGCCATTGGCGCATCTGTGTCGATCTCGGCCGCCGCCGGTCTTGGCGGCAATAGCGTCGCGGTCTCTGCCGGGGGCGCATTGGTTGCCAACTACATCGACAACGATGTGATCGCCTATGTGGACGGGGTGGATCTGGACAGTGGGTCACTGGTCGTCCGGTCCACGTTCGACGGGTCCATCGACGCCATCGTGGCGGCGGTCACCGCGTCGGCGGCGCTTGGCTCCAACAACGCGGTGGGGGTTGCCGCAGGGGCCGCAATCGCGCTCAACGACATCCAGAGCGACGGGGCGCGCAACAAGATCTGGGCCTATGTGCAGGACAGCAAGATCGACGCCTCGGACATCACGGTCGAGGCGGACTCCGACGCTGCGATCCGGGCCATCGTCGAATCCACCGCCATGGCCCTGGCCGGCAGCGGCAGCAATGCCGTCGGCGTCAGCCTGGGCGCGTCGGCTGCCAGCAACACCATCCGCAGTTCGGTGCGGGCTTTCATTTCGGGCGACGGCACCGGGCAGGGCGCGGGCATCCGTTCCGGCGATGTGACCGTGCGCGCCAGCGACAGCGGCAGCATCCAGGTCATCTCTTTCGGCGGCGCGGCGGCGGCGGCCTTCGGCAACACGGCTGTGGGCATTTCCATCGGGCTGGCCACGGCGGTCAACCAGATCGACACCGACGCGCGGGCGGAAATCCTTGGCGTCGACGACCTGCTGAATTCCTCCGGTACGGTTCTGGTCGAAGGCCTTCAGGATGCAACGATCTCGGCGATCACGGCGGCGGCCTCCTTCGCGGTGGCGATCGGCTCCACCGGTGTTGCCGTTTCGGGCGGCGGGGCCATCGGTCTCAACCAGGTCGTGTCGAGCCTGACCGCGGAAATATCCGACAGCGATGTCGATGCGACCGGCGATATCAGGGTGCGTGCCGACAGTTCCGCCACCATCGACGCCAGCAATGTCGCCATCGCGCTTGCGGTCGGCGGCGGCTCGACCGGGGTCGGCGTGGCCATCGGCGCCGCGCTTGCCATCAACGACATGGGCTTCGTTGGCGTCCGGGGGTCGGGCGCCAATCCCGCAACCTGGAGTGCCGATCAGAATTCCTGGGGCGTGACCCGCAGCGGCGGCGGTATCCGCGCTGCGATCACCGACAGCACTGTCGATGCCACGGGCATCGTCGAGGTTTCCGCCGAAAGCGACCGGACGATCAACGCCAATGTGGTTGCGGCCTCGGTGGCGCTGGCCGCCGGATCGACCGGGGTCGGCGTGGCCGGATCGGGCGTTCTGACCATGAACAATATCGGGGCCGACGTGGAAGCCCTGATCGACGGCAGCACGGCGACGGGCAACTCTGACGCCACCGTGGATGCGGATCGCGTGGTGGTGAGCGCCGAGAACACCTCGACCATTACCGCCAACGCCGGGTCGGCGGCGGTCGCGGCGGCACTCGGGTCCACGGGGGTCGCGGTGTCCATCGGGCTGGCGTTCTCCACCAACCGGATCGATGGCCGGATCGAGGCCGGGATCCTGAATGTCGACCGCGTGACCACGACCGATGTCGATCTGCTGCCGGATATTTCAGTCACGGCGCGGGACGGGGCGACGATCACCAGCAATGTGGCGGCGGCCTCCATCGGGGTCGGCATCGGCTCGCAGGGGATCGCGGTCAGCGGCGGCGCGGCCTTCGCCCTGAACACGATCCTGACGGATCTGAGCGCCCATATCACCGGATCGGGCCAGAATGGCGGCGTGAACGCGGACGGCGATATCCTGGTGCGGGCGCTGTCGGACGGGGATATCGACGCCCTTGTGCTGGCGGTCGCCGCGGCGGTCGGGGCCGGGCAGACAGGGGTTGGCGTCGCCATTGGCGCGGCCATCGCCCAGAACAACCTCGGGTACGAGCTGATCAGCTTTGACACGGCCTTCGAAACCTGGCCATCGCTGCTGAATACAGCGGATATTTCGGCGACAATCAGTGACAGCGTGGTCGATACCGACGGCGATCTGGTGGTCGAGGCCGACGCGGATCAGTCTATCGATGCTGCGGTTGCAGCCGGGGCTGTTGCCATCGCGGGCGGCCAAACCGGCGTTGGTGTCGGCGGGTCCGGTGTGTTCGTCGAGAACAACATTTCCGCCAATGTCGAGGCCGTGGTCAAAAGCACCGGCACCACCACGACGGTCGGCGCGGACACGATCACGCTGGAGGCCACCAACAACGCCTCGATCATGGCCCTTGCGGGTGCGGCGGCCGTGGCGGCGGCGGTCGGGCAGGTCGGGGTGGCCGTCTCGGTCGGCGTGGCCTTCGCGCGCAACCTCATCACCGGTGGCACCCGCGCAGGGTTCGACGGCGTGACCGACATCACCACCGATGGCGGCGACGACAATCCCGACGTGGTGATCAGCGCGGCCGAGACAGGCACAATCGATGCCATTGGCGCTGCGGCGTCGCTGGCGGCCGGATTCGGTCAAGTCGGGGTTGCGGTGTCGGGCGCGGGCGCGATCACCACCAACGTGATCCTGTCCAGTGTCGAGGCCTTCATCCGCAACAGCGATGCAAGCTCCATCGCGGGCGACGTGGATATCGACGCCCGTTCCACCAGCACCATCAACGCCATCACCGGTGCGGCCTCGGCGGCCATTGCCGGGGGCCAGGTCGGGGTCGGCGTGGCTGTGGGCGCCGCGGTGGCGATCAACAATATCGGGTTCGTGCCGGGCCTGGATCCCGAAGGCATACCGACACTGAACCCGGTTGTGGTCTACGCCTATGTCGAAGACAGCGATCTGACCATCGCCGGCGATCTGACTCTGGACTCCACGTCGAACCAGACCATCAATTCCGCCGTGGACGCGGCGTCGATCGGGATCGCGGCAGGCCAGGTCGGCGTTGCCGCCGCAGGCTCGGGCGTGTCGGTCATCAACAACATCGCCGTGGATGCCGCCGCCTTCATCGATGGCAGTGCCAACGACAACCGCACGGATGTGAACTCCGGCGCGGATGAGCGGGTCGAGGCGGCATCCGTCACGCTGACGGCGTCGGACACGTCGACCATCAATTCGCAGGCCGGCGCGGTTGCGATCACCTTCTCGGCCGGAATGGTCGGGGTGTCGGTGTCGCTGGCCGGCACCATGGCGCTGAACAACCTGGGCTCGACGACCCGCGCCTATATCACCGACATGACCGAAGTGGCCTCGACGGTGGGCGGCATCACGGTGGATGCCTCTTCGACGGCGACGATCAATTCCCTGGCTCTGGCCGCCTCGCTGGCGGCGAGCTTCGGGCTGGTCGGTGTCGCGGTGGCCGGTGCCGGGGCGGCGTCGGTCAACATCGTAAACTCTGATGTGCTGGCCTTCGTCAGTTCAAGCGACCTGGATTCCGCAGGCACCATCGACGTTCTGGCCACCAATAACGCCACCGTCAATTCCCTGATCGGGGCCAATGCAGCCGCAGTCGGCGGTGGCGGCGTGGGCGTTGGCGTGGCGGTAGGCGTGGCCGTGGCGCACAACTATGTGGGCTTCGGCGTCAGCGTCGTAAACCAGAGCGATGGCGTCAACATCGGCAATCCGAACACCGCGCTCACGGCCCAGACCCATGCCTATATCGAGGACAGCGACCTGATCGCGTCCGGCAAGATCACGGTCGAGGCGCTGTCGGACATGGATATCGACGCGCTGGTGGAATCGCTGGCCGTCGGAGTCGGTGTGGGCGGCGCCGGAGCCGGCGGCGCCGGTGCCGGGTCCAATGTGGTCAATTACATCCGGGTCGACACGCTGGCCAAGATCGACGGGGCGGCCGCCAGCGGTGACACCGATGCGACCGACACCGCCGATGCCAGCGCGGTGCGCGTGGCCGCGACCGACGACAGTTCAATCGATGCCCTTGCCCTGACGGCCGCTGTCTCCGCCGGGCTGGGCGGTTTCGGCGCCGCGATGAGCCTGGCGGTCAACACGGCGCTCAACGTGATCGAAAGCGCGACGGCGGCCAGCATCGAAGACATGGACCTGATGACCGTCAGCGGAAATGTCGTTGTCCTGGCGGAAGAAACCTCTGTGATCAATGCCCTGGCGGCAGCGGCCTCGGTCGCGGCGTCCTTTGGTGCACAGTCCTACGCGTTTACCGGCGCGGGGGCGCTGGCGCAGAACGTGATCCTGACGACGCTGGACGCGCAGATCGTGGACAGCACGGTTTCGGCGGGCGGCAATGTACATGTGGACGCCGACCAGACCGCGACCATCAATGCGGATGTGGTCTCGGCATCGGCGGCCCTGTCGATCGGATTCGGCAACGCGGTGGGCGCATCCATCGGCGGCGGCGTGGCGCTGAACTTCATCGGCTACAACCCGCTCGGGTTCCGGATGCCGGGGCAGGCGCAGGCGACCGCGAAGATCAGCGGATCGCATGTCGATGCCGGCGGTCGGGTCCGGGTCGAGGCCGTCACCCGCAACACAATCTCGGCGGATATGGGGGTGGCCTCGGTCGCCCTGACCGCCGGCAGCGTCGGCGCCAGCCTGTCGGGCAGCTTTGCCGAGGCGGTGAACCTGATCGGGTTCGATACAACGGCGGAAATCATCGATGGTACGGGCACTTATGATCTTGGCTCGCTGGTGGTGCGCGCCGACGATCAGTCGGTGATCGACACCAATGTGGTCTCCGCCTCGGTCGCCGCGTTTGCCGGTATCGCCGGGGCTGCAGTCAGCATGGGCCAGTCGCTTTCGGAGAACCACATCGACAATGTGGTCAAGGCCCATGTGGACAATGTCGCGCTGAACGTCGCCGGGACCACGGTGATCGAAGCGCTGGAAGACGCCAGCATCACCACGCTTGCGGCGGCGGCGTCGATCTCGGCCAGCCTCAGCCTGGGCAGCGTTGCGATCTCGGGCGGTGCGGCGGTGGCCAACAGCCTCAACACCACGGATGTGGAGGCCTATCTGCACGGCCGCGGCAAGTCGGTGTCGATCACCGGCGATACCGAAGTGACCGCGCGCAACACGGCCCAGGCAACGACCCTGACCGGATCGGCCAGCATTGCCGGGGGGATCTTCTCGTTCGCGGCCAACGGATCGGCGGCGACCTCGACGGTCACGCCCTCGGTCAAGGCCTATGTCCGGGGCGGCGACGTCTTCGTCGGCGGCGACCTCGAGGTCCGGGCCGAAGCCACGCCGCGGGCCGTCGCCACCGCCTATGGGGTGGCAGGCGGTGCACTGGCGGTCGGCGCCTCTGTCGCCACGGCGATCAGCACCCCCACGGTCGAGGCCTATGTCGGCGGCACCGTCGTCGTGAACGGCGCGCTGAACGTGGATGCCGCGTTGTTGCTGCTGAACGGCCAGTCGGCGGCACAGACCCTTGCTTCCGCTTCCAGCGGTTCGCTGATCGGGGTCAACGGCGCCGTGACCACCTCGAAAAGCCTGGGGGCCGTGACGGCGCGGGTTGCCAATAATGCCACCCTGGACGTGGGGCGCGAAATAAACATCCGGGCCAATTCGCAGAGCGACCAATTCGCCGATTCCGACAGCGCCGTGATTGCGGGACTGGCGGGGATCGGGGCGAATGTGGTGACCGCCATGTCCGATGTCGATACCGAGGCCTATATCGGCGCCGATGTCTCGATCCTGAACGGCACCGATCTGGGCGGTCTTGTCGATGGGCAGGTCTATTACATCGTGGTGCAGGATCTGGTCAATGTTTCCAGCTACAGCACCGGGGCGAACACCGTCGCGCTCAGCACCGTCTTTGATGTTCGTGACGGCGATGTGGTCGTGTACCGCAACACCACCATGGGCGCCGATATCGGTGGGCTGGAAAACGGCGTCAGCTACAAGCTGGTCGAGGTTTCGACCGGCAACTTCCGTCTGCGCCGCGAAAATGGCGTCGGCGGTTTCAACGCGGGCACGGTGTCGCTCAGCGGATCGGTTGCGGCCAGTGGCCATGATCTGCGCCTGTTGGATCCGCGCCAGGTCGGGCTGGTGGATACCCTGCGCGACGCGACCGAAACCGAATCTCCGACCGTGAAGACCCTGACGCCGCATGCGACCCAGGGGCTGGTGCATTCGCTGACACCCACGACCTCGATCCAGTCGGGCAGCTTCAACTTCGATCCCAATGCCAGCGTCGCCTCGAATTTCATCAATCTCGGCGACGGCCTGGACTTCTCGGGCGACTGGACGACCTCGAACGGCTCGCGCACGCTGAGCCAGGGTGAAACCGTCGAGGTTCTGACCGGACACAGCGCTGGCGGCACCATCGGGGCGCTTTACGAATTCCGCCCGACGGTGCCGGAAGTGGTGGTCCTGGGCAGCGAGGATTACTCGGACATCACCCGCTGGCGGCTGGTGCCCACCGATTTCAACCTGCTGTCCGGGCAGGCGGTCGTCTACAACCGCTCGGGCGGGGCCAATGTGACGGTGCAGGCCATCGGGCAGGACACCAACCTGGGCAAGGCCAATGCGCTTGGCGTCTCGGTGGGCTTCTCGGGCGCGGCCTCGCAGGTGAACATCTCGGACGATTCCACCACCAAAGCCTATATCGCCGACTACTCGGACGATGGCGGCGTGCGCGATCTTCGGGTCGAGAGCCTGACCATCCGCGCTTCGCACACCAGCAATTTCGACGGTGCCACCAATTCCACAAATGTGGCGCTGGTCGGCGGCTCCGGAGCCTGGCTGACCTCGAACATCGATGCGGATGTCGAGGCCAGTATCGGGGATTTCGTGTCGGTGCAGACCGGCGATCTGGAAATCTATGCCGAGAACATCGCCGACAAGAACCTGCTGGGCGCCAATGAATACAACGTCGAGGCGGCCTCGGGCGGCGTGGTTGCCGGCAACGCCGGTGAAAGCGAGCACTTCCTTTACTACGACACCACCGCAGCGATCGGCGACGCCGCCATCATCGATGTGATCGGCAGCGTCTTCGATCCGGGCGATCTGCTGCTGGATGCCGTCAACGAGTTCTACGGCACCGATGACACCAATCTGACCGCAGGCGGGCTGATTTCCGGGGCCGGGGCGACCTCGAACATCAAGGTGCGCCAGGCCGATGCCACGGTCGAGATCGGGGCTCGCACCCGACTGACCACGGTGGGCAACATCGACCTGCAGACCCGCACCGCGGCCGATCTGAAAGTCGAGCCGCAGGTCAACACCTACGGGCTGGCGGCCGGGGCGGTCATTGACAGCGAAGTGGCGATGGACATCGTCAACATCACCCGTGTCGGCACCGATGCGGTGCTGGTTGCGGTGGGCAATGTGAACCTGCTGGCCGGCCGCGACCGGTTCGGCAATGTCAACAACCTGGTCCTGACCTCGCATGGTGACGCGCTGAACGCCTCGGCGGTCCCGATCGACGATCTGAAATCGGAAATCAATCTCGATATCCTGAACCGGGTGATCGTCGAATCCTCGGACAACACCGGCAAGACGCCGGGTTCGGAACCCGCGGGCACCATCCTGACCGGCATCAACGCCGGCGGCGATGTCACGCTGGCGGCCGAAACCCTGGATGGCGGCGACAAGCTGGCCTATGGCACCGGTCACAACTGGCTGACCGCCGTCGCCGACGGCATCGATGCGCTGTTCGGGTCAGACGGGGTGGCCGAGGAACTGGTGGGCGGCACCGTCAACAAATCGTCGTTGAGCAACGTCACGGTCGACGGGTTCATCCAGACCGGGCTGTTCCGCGAACAGACTATCCGCTTCGACCGCAAGGCGAACCCGGCCAGCGAATCCGACCTGATCGACAATTCGATCAACACCTCCGGCACCGGCTTTACCGTGACCTACGAGTCTCTGGCCGCCAATCTGTTCGAGCAGAAGGCGCGCCTTGAATTCCTGATCGAGGAATACCAGGGGGACGATGAATCCGTGGCGGCCTATACCGCCGATCTGGACCGGATCGAACGCACCCTGCGCGATTACGGGCTTGAGACCGACGACGGCTTTGGCACGAGTGATTTCGTCGAACTGGTCTATCCGGTTATCAACCTCGACGACATCTACGCCCAGACCGGGGTGATTCGGATCGACGGGGCCGGTCTGGCGGGCTCCGGTCATCTGTATTCCCCGGCCGATGTGCTGGTCGATATCCAGAACGACTCGCCGGCGGCCTTGCGCCTGGGCCGGATCGAAGTGCCCGACAGTCAGGGTGGCCGTGTCCTGTGGAACAATTCCGACCTGCTGGCGGGGGAGTATTCGGGCGGTACGGTTCAGACCTCGGGGACCGGTACATCGCTGGTCAACATCGAGAACACGTTCAACGCCGACGACCCGGCAAGCGCGCCCTATGATGATTTCATCCTGTCGCCGAATATCGAGGTGACGGCGGATATCAACAATCTGGGCGGTACGGTGCGGATGCGCAGCGAAGGCAGCATTCTGGCCTTTGCCTCGATCAACGCCTCCAAGCTGGACATTCTCGCCAAGCAGGATTTCGTGCTGAGCGCGCTTGGCAAGACCCTGCATTCGGGCGGTGACCCGGCGGGCAGCGCCTCGCGCTTCGCGTCGGTGGCCAAGCAGCTGCAGGACGGGATCGCGACCAGCGCGTCCCGCTCCTGGCCGGAAACCGATGCGGCCGATATCGGCGACTGGACCGCGGTGTTCCCCAACATTCCGCCGGCGATCCTCGCGATTCTGTTCGGAGCGAACTACCAGGATTACTACGGCAACAATGCCGCCGTGGATGCAGCGCTGACCGCGGCCCTGGCGGATACGTCCAAGATCGGCAACCTGATTGCCGGCAATATCGTGCAGATCACCGCGTCGCGGATCAATGTCAACGGCGTGATCCAATCCGGTCTGGCGGATCAGAAGCTGACCATCGGCGCGGGTGTGCTGCAGGACATTGCCAATGCCGAGAACACCTTCGGCAGCTCGACCGACGAGGTTCTGGTCAAGCTGGATGTGGGCCAGGCGGCCGAGGTTGATATCGGCGAGGAACTGGGCGTGGATCAGGCCGTTCCCGGATACGCTGACATCTCGGAGAACGTGATCAACGCCTATTACAACGTCCTGAAAAACCGGATCGAAGTGTCGGCCGCGCGGGTCAAGGGCGGCTACCTGTCCCTGACCGGACAGATCCTGTCGTCGGGCAATGGTGAGTTGCGCGCCGTGGACGGCTATGGCCGGATCCTGATCGACAACCAGATCGACATTCCGATCTACATCGACACGCTGAACACCGGCAACGACATTGCCGGGGTCATCAAGATTACGGACTTTGGCGCGGATTCGACCTCGAACGGCATCTGGACCACCACTTACGAGCGTATCGGCACCCAGATTGCCAAGACGGTCACGCTGTTTGAAAGCCCCGGCAAGGGCGGATTCGATCCTGCCACGGATGTGGACAGCAACACCGATGAAATCCTCCTGCAGGGCATCGGTCTGGACTATGCGGTCAACGACAAGGTTCTCTACAAGGTCTCGGATGGCAGCGCGCCGGTTGGCGGGCTGACCCATAATGGCGTCTATTACGTCGCCTCGGTGCGCACGACCGGCAGCGATCCTCTGACCGATGTCACCTATGTCTCGCTGAAGTCCACGCTGGGCGGCGCGACCATCCAGTTGACGGCGAATGGCACGGCAAGCGCCGATCTGACCGAGGTGCCGACCGGGCAGACCGGTTATTCCGCGAATGTCGGCAACCGGTCGGTGACCGGCGGCTATGACACCCGGTCCGACGACTTCCGCTACAACTGGACCACGGGTCAGGACCTGTCGGTCAAGACGGTCACCCGCTATGGTACCTCGTCCTGGCTGGGGCTGGACAGCTGGGCGCCCGATCCCGACGATGTGGTCACCGGTCCCACCCGCACTGCCGGCACGCCGGTCCAGCTGGAAGACGGCTCCTATTTCGAACAGCAGGCTTCGAACTCCGATTACCTGTTCGAATACGAACGGATCGCCGATCAGTTCAGTTTCGATCCCCACACCGGGATCAACGCGACCAATGACACCATCACGTTGAACGGCGCGTCGATCGCGGTGCAGCCCGGCGACCAGGTGCGCTATGTCCCCGGCGGCGGTACCAGCATCGGCCTGGTGGCGAATGACACCACCTCGGACAGCACCGAATACAAGGTCCGTTCGGTCACCCGCGATACCGTCAATGACACCACGATCATCGAACTGAACTACAAGAAGAGCGACGGCACCTTCGCCAAGTTCACCTCGCTGACCCCTGCGCCCGCCGGTGAGGCCGGTCAGCTTCAGGGTTTGAACAAGTACTTCTACAAGCAGGAAAAGGACGGCAAGAAGACGACCTGGTACGGCACCACGACCTATTACATGAAAGAGACCGAGGTCGAGTACCGGAAGAACATCTACACGCATTCGATCGACGCCGACAAGAATATCGCCATCAACTTCATCGGCTATGACGCGGCGGCCGATGACGTCGATTTCTACGGCGTGGACCTGATCGCCGCCGAACCGGCCGCTTCGGCCGGGGCCCTGGTGGCAATCCGCTCGGTCGGCGATGTGCAACTGGGTGGCAGCATCTTCAACGAGGCTGGCTATACCCAGATCGTCACACAGGGCCAGGTGATCCAGTCGGGCACCGGCGTTGTCACCGGCAAGAGCGTGGAAATCCGCGCCCAGGAGGGCATCGGCGCGACCGAGGCGGTGCGCATCGACCAGACGCAGAATGGATCCAACGTCCTGGGTCTGGTGAACGTGGTGACCACAAGCGGCGACATCCAGGTGACGGAGGTCGATGGCGATTTGCGGTTCGACCGCATCACTTCGGGCTTCGGCAACACCACCACCGTGACCGCGGAACGCGGCATCGTCGGGTTCGACGCGGGCAACCTGATCAAGGGCTCGCGCATCATCCTGGACGCGCAGTCCGGCGGCATCGGCAATTACGCGGGTGACATCCCCGTGCGGATCGACAGCGGCGACAATGACACCGACTTTGTGCGGCTGTCGTCCACCAGCGATGTGAATGTGACCGAGATCGCAGGCGATCTGCGCCTTGAACGCATCGACACCGCCGGCGGCATCGATCCGGCGACGCTGGATCCGGGGCTGTATCCGTCGACCGACGATGTGGGCACCAACCGCAACATCCGTCTGCGGATCCTGTCGGGTGACCTGATCGACGCCAATACCGCCGAAACCACCGATCCGCGCACCGACGCACAGGTGCAGGCGGTGTTCGAGCGGCTTCTGGGCAGCAACCTGAACAACGATGCGGGGGTGGCGCTGACCATCCAGTCGTTCGAATCCGCCCGGGTCCAGGAATACAACGCCTATTGGGAGTTGCGCCGCCAGCAGGACGAGTCCCTCGGCGGTCTGGAACACAGCGGCGTCTATTATGCCATCGGCGACGTTGTGGAACTGGCCAGGGACGGGTTCGTGGCCCTGGGCGATCTGGATTCCGCGACCGCGGGCCTGTTCGACATCACCGAAGGCACCCGCGTCACCGTGGGCAATGTGGTCTATGAATTCCTTGGCATCGCCGATGTGACTTCGGATGCGGCGCCCAATTCGGACCTTGTTTCGGGCACGCGGGTGCGGGTCGCGGCCAGCCACAGCGGCAATGGCACCGCCGATGCGGTTTACGAGGTGGTGGAAATCGCCGATCTCGTGACCGGATCCCTCGCGGCGCTTGGCCCGCAGGATCTGGTTGTCGGCGCGCTGGTGCGCGCGGGCGCGGCCAATCCGGCCGGCGGCAGTCTCAACAAGCTCTACGCGCTGCAGGATTTCTCGGATGTGGCTTCGGATATCGGGTCGAACCAGGATCTGAGCGCCGGCACCCTGGTGCGGGTGGTCAGCGGCCACAGCAACGGCGGCACCGACGATGCGATCTATGCCTTCGCGGACGCGGCGGATCTCGCCTCGGACGTGGGCGTTGGGCAGGATCTGGACAACACCATGGTGGTGCGGGTGGCCGCGGGCCATCTGGCCGGCGGGCAGGTCGGCGCGCTTTACAGCTTCCAGATCGGGCAGGAATTCGGCGTCGATCTGGGCGGCGAAGACTTCAGCGACACCAATCGCTGGGCGCTGGTCAGCGAGGACGACGGAACCGGTACGCTGGTGGATGACGCCGATGTCGATCTGGCCGGCGAGGATTATTCCGACACCAGCCGCTGGGTGCGCGTCAGCTTCGACTTCGCCAGCGAGGATCTGTCCGACACCTCGCGCTGGAGCAATGTGACCGTCGATCTGTCGCTGGAGGATTACACCGACACCAACCGCTGGACGCTGGTCAGCGAGACCGACGACAATGGCGGCCCGGTCGATGATGCCGATGTGGATCTGACCTCCGAGAACTTCGGCGACGGCTCCCGCTGGCGGGTGGTCACCACCACGGATGCGGCGGTCTACGATCCCGCATCCGGGCTGCAACAGGGCGATCAGGTGGTGTTCCATGCGCTCTCGCCGGTGATCACCAGCAGCGACACGCCGATGACCACGCAGGATGGCGTTGTCTCGGTCAGCACCGGAGACCTGGTCTCCATCGTGTCCGATTTCAACAGCAGTGATGCCGCGGCGGCGGTCGTCGCGGGTGATCTGGTGTCGGTGGGCGGGGTCGTCTACCGCTATGCCGGGGCCGATCTGATGGGCGGAACGCTGGATCTGAGCGGCGAGACCTTCCGCAACAACACCGATTGGGTTCTTGCTGCGACTACAGGGGCTTATGCCTATGTCGGCGGTGACACCAGCGGTGCGAACATCGACCTGAAGGCGGAAGATTTCACCGATACAACGCGCTGGCTGGGCGCGGTGACGGCCCTGCAATCGACCGACACCAATGCGGACCTGTCCACAGGAAGCGTGGTCGAGGACAGCGGCGTTCTGTACGGGTGGCTCGGTTCGCCGGACACGGGCGTCGATCTGACCGCCGAAGATTTTTCGGACATCTCGCAATGGCGCGCGCTGAATGCCAATGCCGGCGGGCTGGTGGACGGCGCAACCTACACGGTTGACCTGTCGAATGGTGCGCTGCAATTGCGCGACGGCAGCAACGCGCTGGTGTCCATGGACGTCAGCAACAGCCTTGTGGCGCTGATGCGCCTTGATGTGATCGGCAGCGACCGGGTGCAGCTCGCGGATTCCGTCGAGAATGTGGAACGTTTCATTCCCATCGCCGTCGATCTGAGCATCTCGCAGGGGCGCGCGGCCCCCACGGTGACGGCGATCACGCCCAGTTCCATCTTGTCGGCAACCAGCCCCGGATATATTCCGGTGGCGGCGGACAGCTATTATCTGGGGCAGGAGATCGTCTATTCCTCGAACGGGGCGACCGCGATTTCGGGCCTGACCGATGGCGGCATCTACTATGCGGTGGTCTCTGGATCGGGCGATACCACCCTGCAACTTGCCGCCACCCATGCCGACGCGCTGGCGGGCACCAACCTGATCGCCCTCGCGCAGGGCGCAGCGCAGGATACGGATGCGCACACCTTCCAGACCGGCAAGGCGCTGCACCGGTTCTTCCAGAGCGCAGTCCCCACTGCGGATCGTGACGACAACAGCCTGATCGCGGCCTTCGATCCCACAGCGGGGGTCGGGGCCTTCGATGATGCCTCGGATTCGCTGATCCTCAGCGGCGGCCTGGCCCGCGGCACCGCCGTCAGCTACATGCATCTGTATTACGATCCGACCTTCGTCCCGACGCTGTCGGCGGCTGAACTGGCGTCCTTTACCGCCTTCTACAGCACCGATCGCGTCAGCACATTCACGCCCGCGACCGACATCAACGGCGATGTGAACGGCGACGCGCTGGATTATTCCATCGCTCTGGGCGGGCACGGCTTCGAAAATGGCACCCAGGTGGTCTACAGCGCCGGGTTGAACACCGACGGCACTCCGGCGACCGCCATCGGCGGGCTGGTCGAGGGCGGAACCTATCTGACCTATCTCGCGGGCACCAACAACGAGCGGGTCAAGCTGATCGACATTGCCGACAAGGCCCAGTTCGATGCGGCGATGGCGGATCTGGCCGATGGCAACACTGCCAATGACACCGCCGCGCTGACCGTGATCTACGGGCTGACCATCGTGTTGGATCCCAGCGCGGCAACCGGCGTTGAACACAGCCTGACGGGGTCGCTGACGCCGCAGCAGATCAGCAACCGGATCGCGGTTCTGGAAGCCAGCCGCGCCGTGGAATTCGCGGTGCTGCACGCAACTTACGGCGATGTCGGCAATATCCAGACCGGAAACCCCTACAGCGCGGATGTGTTCGACGCGACCTTCCAATATGACGCCGGCGACCGGACAACGGCCTCGACCGACAATCTGCACGGGCCGTTCGGCACGGCGGATGTGACCGGCAACCTGATCGACTTCGGGATCAATACCTTCGTCACCGGACGGCAGGTGCAATACAGCGCCGGCGGCGGCACAGCCATCGGTGGCCTAACTGACCTGGAGTTCTACTTCGTGGTCCTCGATCCCGCCGACAGCACCAAGCTGTCGCTGTCCACGACCAGTGACGGCGCCAATATCGTCACGCTGGACGACACCATCGGCACCGGCACCGGCCATCGCCTGTCGGAAGGCGCAGCCCTTGGGGCACGGGCCGAATGGACCCAGAGCCAGCTCGACAATACCATCTCGGCCTCGATCCTGCGGCCCAAGGCGGTTCCGGGCACGACTCTGACCCGCGAACAGCACAATTTCCTGGGTCACAACGTCGAAATCTATGCCAATGGCGCCGATGCGGACATCGGGTCGCGCAAGGATCAGATCGACATCGCCATCGCCGACATCGAGGCCAAGCGCGGCTCGTCGAATCCGGTGCTGAATGCCGAATTCGCCGCGTTAATCAAGCAGTTGGCGGCAGCCGAGCCGAGCGAGATCTTCTTCCTTGACGCGAACATGGTGCCGATCGACAGCGAGGACCCGAATGCCACGGCGGTCTATGTGCGCATCGATCCCGCCGAGGATCTGGATATCGCCGCCAGCGGCCATATCACCGCCCACGCGATCAACGGCGAGGTCTTCATCGGGTCCGACAGCACTCTCGGCATGCGCATCCTGTCGCTGATTGCCGGCAAGGAAGCCCAGATCAAGAGCTCCAACGGCGTCTACGACGTCAAGCCGGGCAGCGGTGCCAGCGTCGTGGCCCAATCGCTGATCGTCGAAGGGGACATCGGCGACATCGGCACCTCGACCGATGCGCTGGTCATCGATCTGGACAATGACGGCGAGTTGACGGCGCGTTCCGCCGGGTCGATCTGGATCACGGAAAACACGCTGGCCGGCGAAACCGGCGACCGGGGCGACCTGCTGGTGCGGGATGTCTCGGCCCTGGACAATTTCACCCAGAACGTGGTGACGCTGACCACGACCAAGGGCGACCTGCTGAAGGGCACGCTGTTTGCCGATGCCACGCCGGTGCTGACCACCAATGACTTCGTGTTCGACGTGGCCGGGGATGTGGGTTCGTCGTCGCAGATGTTCGATATCCAGCTGGTCGACAGCCTTGGCCTGGACGACGGCACCATCACCGGCGTCGCGCAGGGCGACATCCATGTGCGCGAGACCTTCCTGGGCGGCAACCTGGCGGTTGACCGGGTGGAGTCCGCCTTTGGCGATGTGACCATCGGCGTCATGAACGGCAATCTGGTGGACGCGGTGTCCGACAGCCTGCCGGGCGGACCGCTGACCGACATCATCGGCACCAACATCACCCTTTGGGCCGGGTTCCTGGACATCAACCAGCAGCAGACCGGCACCGTCGGGTCCATCGGCGAGGCGCTGGAATACCTTGAAATCGACAGCCGCGCCTATCTGGGCGGGGTGCTGACGACGCGGTCGATGGCCAGCCAGCGGATTACCGAGAACCTGGGCGACCTGTTGCTGAACACCATCACCATCGATGTGTCCGGCGACACTGCCTTCATCCGGGCGCCGGACGGGTCGATCTTCGACGGCGATGCAGATGAGGCCACGCCGAACATCCTGTCCGGCAAGGTCTGGCTGTTCGCGCTGGACAACATCGGCACCAGCGCGGCGCGCATCGTGGCCGCGACCGCCGGTCTGGAAAGCTGGTCGCAACTGGGCAGCACCTATGTGTTCAATAGTGGCGCGCTGACCGTCGGGGGGGTCATCGACTCCACCGCGGCGGTGACCGTTCAGGCCGGGGGCCAGCAGGCCGGCGGCGATATCGAGGTCACGGCCTCCAGCCCCATCGTGATTACCGAAGACGTGGATGCACTGGGGTCGGTGCTGTATGTGACCTCGGATGACGGGCTGGACGATGGCACCCTGGCGGGCGCCACGGCCGATGATGATTTCGTGGTGCTGGCCGGTCTTCTGGTCGAAGCCGGATCCGGCGGGCTGGCCGGGCAGGATATCGTGATCCTTGCGGGGGACGATGTCACGATCCAGGCCGATGCGTCGCTGATCGCCACAGGATCGATCCTGATCACGGCGGATGGCGAGCTTGTGGATCCCGATGCCGGGGTCGGCTCGACGATCCTGTTCGACACCAACGCAACCCTGCAGGCCGGCGGGCAGATCGCCGTCACCACCGGCGCCGACAACGATTCGATCACCTTGGAGACCGGCGCCCTGTTGAGCGCGGGCACCACCATCGACATCACCGGCGGCAACGGCGACAACGACGTTCTGGTCAAGACCGGCGCCGCGCTGGTCGCGGTGGGCTCGCTGTCGCTGCTGTTCGGCTCGGACGAGGATCTGGTGGAGTTCGAGGACGGCTCGACCGCCAGCGGGGCCTGGGTGCGGGTGGAGACTGGGGCCGGCGATGACACGCTGCTGGTCGAGGGCGACATCACCGCCACCGCCACGCCGGACGACACCGACACCACCCCGGCGACACGCCGCGCCGATCTGGCCGACACCCAGCGGATCGTCTTCGACACGGGCGCCGACAATGACACTGTGACCGTCACCCCGGTCGCGGTCCTGTCGGGCGCGGTCGAGGTGCGGCTGGGCACCGGCGACGACACCATGTCCGTCGACCGTCTGGCCAGCCAGGCGGCCCGCGACTCGATGCTGATCGACGGGCAAGCGGGGTCGGATTCCGTCTTCATCCAGACGGCGGGCAGTGTCGCCGAGACCGGACAGGTCGGCTATGTGGCGCTGAATTACACCATCGACGTTCTGGACAGCGGTCTGCCCGACGAAGGCGAGGATGTGCTGACCATCGACGGCACCGGTGCCGAGGATGTGTTCCTGCTGCGGCGCATGTCCTACAACCCGGAATTCGATCTGCCGAATGCCGCCGCCTACAGCACCGAAAAGGGCCCGGGCGCGGCCTTCGTGGCGCTGCTGCATGGCACCGTCGACGCGATCCGTCTGGGTCAACCCGCCGGCACTCCGGTGGAGCGCATCAACTATGACCGGTCGATCAATGGCCGGTTGCAGGTCAACACCCGCGCGGGCGACGATGTGGTCGCGGTCGACGACAATGCCGCCATCACCACCATCGACGGCGGCGCCGGCAATGACGACTTCCAGGTCGGGCAGCTGTACGGCACCGAGCGCGACTATAACGCGGTGGCCGATTTCGACGATTTCGCGGATGCGACCGAACTGACGACGCGCGGATACCTGTCGCGCGGGGCCAGCCTGCCCATGCTGATCCAGGGCGATATCGGCAACGACACCTTCACCATCTATTCCAACAAGTCGGCGGTCCGGCTGGAAGGCAACGATGGCGACGACGATTTCGTGGTCCGCGCCTTCGTCCTGCAAAGCGGCAATTCGATCGCCGAGGGCACCGAGGTTCTGGGCGGCGCCGGCAACGACGAGATCCGCTACAACATCAATGCCCCGGTGAACATCGACGGCGGTTCGGGCTTCGACGAGGTGGTCGTGCTGGGCACCGAACTGGGCGACGCCTTCGTCATCACCGAGGACGGCGTCTTCGGCGCGGGACTCAACGTCCAGCTTTCGGGCCGCGAGGAATCCATCGAGGTGGACGGTCTGGAAGGCGACGATACCTTCTATATCCTGTCGACCCATGTGGGCGTCGGCTACACCATCATCGGTGGCCTGGGCCATGACCTGTTCGAGGTCTCGGGCGATGTGGATGAGGCGGGCGTGGTCTCGCGGGATCTTGAGGGCCGGTCGGCCTATGTGCTGCACGGCATCAACACCGACGACCCGAACCGCGATACGGATTTCGACACGCTGTTCGTGCCGGGGCTGGATCTGAACATCGCGGATTCCCGCGATGGCCTGGTCAAGATCGACACCGGCGGAGACCTGGTGCTGGATGAGGCGACCCCCAATGCCTATGTCAGCTATGACGTCAGCCTGGCCGGGGCCGGTCTGCTGGGCGCCCCCGTCTATGTCACCGTTTCGGCGGCGCTGTCGCCGGTCCGCGAGCGGGATGGCGAGGCAGATGCCTTCAACGCGGCCGGCGTGACCGGCGCAAGTGTGCTGATCGCCACCTCCGACCCGTCGCTTGGCGTCGTGCAATGGCTGAACGCGGCAACGCTGACCTTCACCCAGGCCGGTGCGATCCAGAAAGTCTGGGTCCGGGCCGAGGACGACCTGCGGGCCGAGGGCACGCGCGACATTTCCATCAGCCATTCGGTCATCACCTCGGACGGGTCGATCTTCGATGCCGATCCCGATCCGCTGGTGGATGATTTCGTCAACTACGATCAGGTTGACGTGAAGGACGTGCTGATCACCCTGTTCGACAACGAACGCCCGGCCATCGTCATCCAGAAGAGCGACCTGCTGTTGCTGGAGGGCGCGACCCACGGCATCACCGACAGCTACTCGGTGAAGCTGAGCACGCCGCCGGCGTCGGATGTGACCGTCGAACTGGAATTCGACACCACACAGATCGACATCAGCAGCGCCGATCTGCGCTTCGATGCGGTCACCAACACCATCACGTTCCTGGCCGGCAGCAATGCCGAGGTGATCCTCAACGTGGCCGCGATCGACGACGGCATCGAGGAAAGCCCGTTCACCGATCTGATCGCGCATTCGGTCATTTCGGGTCCGGCCAACTATCTGTTCGCGGAACGCGCCGATATCGACGTCACGCTGTATGACAACGACGCGCCCGGCGTGCTGGTGCAGGAAAGCAACGGCGACACTGTGGTCGATGCCATCGATATCACCTCGACCGACACCTATACCATCCGCCTGACCGCGCCGGTCGGCACCGGCGAGACGGTGACGGTGAATGTGGCGCCGGACGGTCAGGTGCTGGCCTCGACCGACGGCGGTGCCAGCTTCGTCGACGGCAATGCCGTGGCCACGCTGGTCTTCACCGACCTCGACTGGTTCACCGAGCAGACGGTGATCCTGAAAGCCAACCCGCTGTTCCAGCCCGATCCCAACGCGCAGCCGCGCAAGGTCTTCGCGCCGCAACCGCATCTGGTCAACAAGATCCGCGGCCCGATCGAGATCATCGGCGGCGAGACCGATGCCGACCGTTCGCTGAAAGCGGCGATCAAGCTGCCCGGCGAGACAGACGGCGACCTGTTCGGCGTTTCGACCAGCTTCGATGAGGCCACCGGCATCGACCGGCTCAACATCTACAACGATACCAGCGAGACCGATGAGACGGTCACCATCAGCGCCACCAATGTCTTCTTCGAAGGCATGAACGACGCGGTGGTGTTCCAGGAATTGCAATCGGATGGCACCACTTCGACGGTGACCTTCGACGCGGGCATCACCTATGGCGATATCGAGATCCTCGAGGTTCTCAATGGCCGCGGGGACGACGATATCAGCATCACCAGCACGCTTGCGCCGACCCTGGGGTCTACCCATGGCGGCATCACCGTGGTGCATGGCGGCGGCGGCGACGATCATATCATCGTCAGCGGCGGTGCGGCCTCGGGCGGCGACCTGTCGCCGCTGGTGATCTTCGGCGACACCTCGGCGGACGGGGTGCGCTATTCGGCGGCCTCGGACGCACCCAACGGCAACGGCGTCCAGTTCCAGAACCCCGGCGCCGATATCATCGACGCCAGCCTGTCGACGGCGGGCGTGGTCATCGACGGCGGCTTCGGCGACGACATCATCACCGGCAGCCAGGGCGACGACCAGATTGCCGGTCGCGAAGGCAATGACACCATCATGGCCGAGGATGGCGATGACCATGTCTACGGCGATGGCGGCTTCGACATCGCGCCGGGCACGCCCCTGGACGAGAGCCTCGATCCCGACACCGTGCCCTATGCGCTCGACACCCGTCTGCGCAAGCTGACGGCGGTGGTCGGACGTGAAACCCGTGGCGAGGACATGATCTTCGGCGGGCGCGGCAACGACATCCTTCTTGGCGACGACGGGGTGATCGAACTGCTGACCGACACGGTCCGCCTGATCGACCAGCATCTGGTGCAGCGGGTGTTCACGGTGAACGAAACCGATGGCGGCGCGGACATGATTTCCGACGTGCTGGTCGGGGGCGCCGGGACCGAACGCAACATCATCCTGGCCGGTCACAACTACACCCTGTCCACCGGCAGCGAGACCATCGGCATGGACGTGGTCACCACCGCGGATGCCGAGGATATTGTGCTGGGCGATCACGGGGTCATCGATTTCAACACGCTGGACGGTGATATCACCCATCCGGACACCATCACCTCGACCAGTGCGGGCGAGGGCGGCGGCGATATCCTCTCGACCGGGATTTCCGCCGACATCATCCTGGGCGGCGCCGGGGATGACATCATCAGTGCCGGCGAGGATACCGGTCCGGCGGATGTGGCCGGCGATATCGTGCTGGGCGACAGCGGTGCGCTGACCTTCACCACGGCCGGGGTTCTGACCTACGCCACCACGACCGCCAGCGATGTGGGCGGGGTCGACACCATCACCACCGGCGGCGGCGGCGACATCGTTTTCGGCGGCACCGATGCGGACGGGATCGATACCGGCGCGGGCAATTTCGCCGACATCGTGCTGGGCGATGAGGGCGAGGCGGATTTCACCGATACCGGCATCCTGATTCGGCTGACCAGCCGCAATGAAGCCATCGGCGGCATCGACACGATCTTCACAGGCGACGGCGGCGACATCGTCTTCGGCGGGGCGGCGGGCGATATCATCGACGCAGGCACCGATGCGGGCAGCGACACCGGAATGGACCTTGTGCTGGGCGACAGCGGCGAGGCCCTGTTCACCACCGCGGGGGTCATCACCTTCGTCGAGACAACCGCACCGGGCATCGGCGGCGGCGACGTCATCACCACCGGCGGCAATCGCGACCGGGTCTTCGGCGGCGCCGGCGGCGACCGCATCGACCTGGGCAGCGGGCCCGATTTCGGCCATGGCGACAACGGCCAGATCACCTTCTCGGGGGGCGTGGCGGTCCTGATCGAAACCACCGACAATGACATCGGCGGCAATGACATCATCTTCGGCCGGGCCGGCGACGACATCCTTGTCGGCGGTACCCTGGACGACCGTCTGGATGGCGGCAGCGAGCAGGACCTGATCTTCGGGGACAACGTCGACCTGACCCTGGTGGCAGGCGATGAGACCAGCCCGCGCTTCCGGGCGCTCAGCGGGACGCAGATCTACAGCCTGGCCAATATCGCACCGGGCATCGCGGGCGAAGTGCTGGTCACCTCAAGCGTCTATGACACCCCCGGCACCGCGCCGGACTGGGCCGCCTATGATCCCACGATCGAGGATCACACGGCCCTGACCGTCAGCGCCACGGACCCGACCCTGATCGTCGATCCGGCCACCTTCGGGCGCTTCGGCGACGACTACATCGCCGGCGGCACCGAGGATGACACGATCTTCGGCCAGTTGGGCGATGACGTGATCCAGGGCGACGGCGCCATCGAGGATGTCTTCGCGGGCACCAGCCTGCCGGACGTGGACTTTGGCCGCGACGCCAGCGGCGTGATCGATCCGACCGCCTTCAACCCGTCGTTCTCGACCACCGCAGACGGCGACGACTATATCGAGGGCAACGGCGGCGACGACCTGATCTTCGGCAACATGGGCCAGGACGACATCATCGGCGGCAGTTCCGATCAGTTCAGCCTGCTGCTGCGGACCCAGCGTCCGGATGGTTCCGACACCATCTTCGGCGGCTCGGGCACACTGATCGAGCGCAACAACTTCGGGGTGCCGAACGCGCAGTTCGTCGACGAGGCGTCGCTGGCCTCCACCATCCATGCCGCGGATGCGGATTCGATCATGGGGGACAACGGCAACATCTATCGCCTCGTGGGGGTGAACGGCATCGGGTCGGGCGCCTATCTGACCTTCGCCTATGACAGCTACGACCCGGCGCTCAAAATCGTGCCGCGGGCGCAGGAATTGCTGGACTACACCGCCGGCGGCATCGATTTCGATGGCGCGCGTGGGGATGATGAGCTGGTGGCGGAAAATATCGGGGCCGGGGACGAGATCCACGGCGAATCCGGGGATGACACGATCAACGCCATGCTGGGCGACGACGTGGTGTTCGGCGAAGCGCAGGACGACGACATCATCGGCGGCGTCGGCAACGACTGGATTTCGGGCGGTACCGGCATCGACGGCATCCTGGGCGACGACGGCCGGATCCTGACCGCCCGCAACGGCACGGCCGAGGATCTTTATGGTCTAGTCGCCACCACCGAGAGCTTCATTTCGACACCGGGCAACGTGCAGCAAGCCACCATCAACGTGACTGGCGAGCTGACCAAATACGCCCATCTGACTCCCTTCGACCCGGATCAGGATCGTGCCGATGTGACCAGCCTGGCGCTGTCGGACCCGCAGGGGCATGACGACATCCTCTATGGCGGCCTCGGCGACGACTTCATGCACGGCGGTGCCGGCGATGATGCGATGTCGGGGGCCGAAGCGCTGCCGGTTGTTGCCACCTGGCTGGACCCGAACGGCGACGGCGTGGTGCAGGTCGGCGAACTGATGATCAGCGGCTATGACCGCCCGTCGAACGCCGGAAATGAACTGGGCTTCGCGCTGGATCCGGCACGGGTGGAGGAGTTCTTCCTTTACGACGAATACAACCCGCGCAGCCGGATCGAGCTGGACGACGGCACCACCATCCATCAGTTCCTGCTGAACTTTGACGAGACCGACCTGAACGCGCCGCTGGATGCGCGCTCGGTCGTGGATGTCGATCCGTCCATCGTCACATATACCGATGGCGACGACCGGATCTTCGGAGATCTGGGCAACGACTGGATCGTCGGTGGCACCGGGCGCGACAACGTCTATGGCGGTTATGGCAACGACCTGCTGAACATCGACGACGATCTGTCGACCAACGGCGGGCTCAACGACGCGCCCGATCCCGACGCCGGCTATGAGGACCGCGCCTATGGCGGGGCCGGCCGCGACGTTCTGATGGCCAACACCGGCGGTGATCGCACCATCGACTGGGCGGGCGAGTTCAACTCGTACATCGTGCCCTTCGCGCCCTTCGGCCTGGCCACGGTGTCGCGCGGGGTCAACCCGCA
This sequence comes from Meridianimarinicoccus marinus, assembly GCF_040689105.1. Classification (NCBI taxonomy): domain Bacteria; kingdom Pseudomonadati; phylum Pseudomonadota; class Alphaproteobacteria; order Rhodobacterales; family Paracoccaceae; genus Meridianimarinicoccus; species Meridianimarinicoccus marinus. The sequence continues at coordinate 33,974 of NZ_JBFBVU010000004.1, read as the reverse complement.
ATTGCAGCAGTTCCTGCTGGATCTTTCCGAAGCCGATGGCGCCGATTTCACCCGCGATACCGACACCGGCGATACCGCCGGCCGCAACGGCGAGCCCGAGGGCGAACTGGGCATGGTGATCCAGAAGGACCGCGATTGGCAGGATCAGACCGGCGCGCCGGACGATCCGCAGCCGGGCAATATTCCCGGCGGGCCGCGCGATGTTCTGCGGTCGTCGAACTTCAACAACGTCCAGGGCGGTGGCGGTGGCAGCAGCGCCAACTTCGATGGCACCATCGGGGCGGACGGATTCTCGCCCGATACGGGGAATTGGTCGGTCCAGAACGGCGCGCTGCAAGTTGCTCCGACGCAGGTTGGCGGCGATGCCGTGGCGGTGGTTCATGTGGACCAGTACCTGCCCAGCTATTTCGAGCTTGTCGCCAAGATCAACGCGGTCAAGCCGGTCGGCGGCTTCAAGGCCAATGCCTATATGGTGTTCGACTATGTGGATCCACAGAACTTCAAGTTCGCGGGTGTCGATGTGTCCAACGACAAGCTGGAAATCGGATATCGCGATGCCGCGGGCTGGCATGTGGTGGATCAGACCAATGCGCGGCTGAAGCCGAACCAGGATTACGACATGCTGGTCGCGATCAACGGGCTGACGGCCACGGTCGTGATCGACGGCACGCAGTACTTCAGCCATGCCTTCGCCCCGCGGCTGGACAGCGAGGGCCTGCCGTTGAACCTGAATGCGGGCGGGATCGGTGTTGCCGGCAACAATTCCAAGGCGCAGATCGACAATTTCGTAGTCCAGATCCTGCGGCCCGACACCACCTTCACGGATGTCGAGGATTTCACGGACGGGGTCGGCGATTTCTTCGACATCTCTCCGGTCAGCGGCAGCTTCCAGATCACTGGCAATGGCGCCAATACCGCGGCCGAAGTGATGTCCCTGTCCAACGGGCAGGCGCAATGGCTGTATGACCTGACCATTGCCAGCGACTCGCTGCTGCAACTGAGCGCCACAGTCGAGGCGACGGACATGGCCGGGCTGATCTTCGACGCCGCCGATGTCGACCGCTACAAGATGGTCCTGCTCGATTACAACGCCGACGCCGTGCTGTTCGGCTATTACACCGCGCGCAGCGGTGTGGTGATCGAATCCAGCGCCAGCTTCAACCTGCAGTCCGGCAGTGGCTATACCGTGGACCTGTCGCTCAAGGGCACTACGGCCAGTGTGACCGTGGATGGCCAGGCGGTACTGGGCCATGTCTATAACGCAGTGACGGTGGATGGCGGCTTTGGCCTGCTGGCCTATGAAACCGGGGCGCGGTTCGGCGATGTGACGATGGCCACAAGCGATCCGGCACTTGCCGCGCTGGGGTCGAATGGCGGCAATCTTGTTCTCGCGACCGGCAGCCTGGACACCATCACCGCCGCCCAGACCCTGACCATGGAGCAGGCCGCACCAATCTTCGCAGAGGCCAAGCGCCGCCTGAAGGCCGGGCTGTCCCCGGAACAGGCGGCCCTGGTGGACACGCTGGTCTATGAAATCGCCGATCTCGGCGGGGCCGTGGTCAGCCGCTGGACCGGTGACCGGATCGTGATCGACATCGACGCCGCGGGCGCCGGGTGGTTCGTCGACGCGACGCCGCTGGACGATGCCGAGTTCGACGCTGCGGGCAATGCCATTGCCGGAAGCGGTGCGGACAGCGGCGTCGACCTGATGTCCGCCATGCTGCACGAAATCGCCCATGCGCTGGGTCTGGAACATGATGCCGCGGGCAGCGACACCTTGATGGATCCGGTCATCGAGACCGGCCGGCGGTACTCGGGCGATCCGATCCTCTTCGATCTGTCGGCGCTGGGTCTGAACGACGACCCGGTGATCTCGCTGCTGGACACCAACGAGGTGAGCATCAGCGTCGGGGACGACAACACCGGGGGCGACACGCTGCCGGATGATGTCCTGATCCTGGAAGAAGAGGACGGCAGCCTGAGCGGGTCCAGCACGGATACGGTTCTGCAACAGGTGGCGCCGGATATCTGGGTCGAAACGGCGCCAACCGGCAATGGTAAGAAAGTGAAGGGAAATTCTGCCTCGGCCTGACTGGCGGGCGCTTGACCCACGCCACGGCGGCGCCCAAGATGATCCGGCATAGCCCGGAGGATCTCATGACGGAAACCGACGCAGGCGCGGTCAAGGAGAAGACCACGCCGAAGATGCGGTGGAACGACGACAAGATGGAAAGCAGTTTTGCCAATGTCGTCAACGTTCAAAGCACCCGGGAACAGGTCGACCTGTTCTTCGGGGTCAATCAGACATGGAACCTGCGCGAGGATCCGACGGTGCAGGTCGACCTGCTGCACCGGATCATGCTGTCGCCGCTGGCGGCGAAACGGCTCAGCCTGATGCTCAATTCGGTGCTGCGGGAGCATGAAGCCCGCCACGGCACGCTCGACCTGGACCGATAGGGCGGACGCGGGCCAATGGAAAGCCGGGGGCTGGAACCCGAAACCAGGGAACTGCAAAGCCCCGCGGATGTCGCGTTTCTGGAACCCGCCTTCTGGCAGAAGCTGACCCAGTCGGACGACCTGACCGAAGCGGTCTCGGCCTGGCTGGCGTTGCAGTGTCAGCAGATTTCGGGCGCAATGGGCGGCGGCGTCTTCCTGGGAGAGGCGGACCGACTGTCGCCGGTCACCTTCTGGCCGGGCGAACAGGCGCGCACCGCCACGATGGAGCGTGCCCTGCGCACCGTGGTGGAGCGCGAGGCCGGTGTTGCCGTCGGGCAGGACACCAAGGTCGTCGGCTATCCGCTGATGATGGATGGCAGCCTGCATGGCGCCGTCCTGGTCGATATCGGCGCGGCGGGCGAAGCGGGGATCAAGCTCAGCCTGCGGCAGTTGCAATGGGGACTGGGCTGGCTGCGCGACCAATTGCGCGAGGCGCAGCTGGCAGAACGCGATATGGCCCTGGCCACCGCCCGCACCGCACTGTCGCTGCAGGCCACGGCCCTTGTCGCCGATGGCTTCCAGTCGGCCTGCCGGGGGGTGGCCTCGGAAATGGCGGACAAGCTGGGGGCCGAACGGGTCAGCATCGGTGTCCGCAAGCTGGGCCGCACCCGCGTGGTGGCAATCTCGCACAGCGCGGCTTTCGGCAAGAAGATGAGCCTTGTGGGCCAACTGGCCGCTGCCATGGATGAAGCCCTCGATCAGCGCGCGGCCATCCTGCAGCCGCCCGAAGGCGACCACCGGCAGTTGGCACGGCGGGCGCAGGAGGCGCTGTCGCGCGCGGCGGGCGGGGTCAGCGTTCTGACGGTGCCGCTTCTGGCCGAGGACCGGCTGTTCGGCGCCATGGTGCTGGAGCGCGCGGCGGACCGCCCGTTCTCGCAGGAGGATCTGGATCTCGTCGACGGGGCGGCGGCCCTTGTGGGCCCGGTGCTGGACACGCGGCGGCGCGAGGATCGCTGGCTGATGTCCAAGGCCGCCGATGTGGCCATGGCGCATCTGGGGCGGCTGTTCGGGCCGGTGCATCTGAAGCGCAAGCTGGCGGTGCTGGGGCTGCTCGGCCTGTGCGCCTTCTTCTGGTTCACCAACGCGCCCGACAACATCCCGGCCGAAGCACGTCTGGAAGGCTCGGTTCAGCGGGCACTGGTGGCGCAATTCGACGGCTACATCCGCGAAGCCCCCTACAGCGCCGGCGACCTGGTCGAGGAGGGCGCGCTGATGCTGGCTTTCGACGACCGTGAACTGGTGCTGGAGCGGTTGCGCTGGACCACCGAGAAACAGCGCCAGACCCTGGAATACGAACGTGCGCTGGCGGAACGCGATCGCGCCGCGGCGCAGGTGGCGCGCACCAAGATCGCGCAGTATGACGCCCAGATTGCCCTGACCGATGAAAGCCTTGCGCGGACCCGGCTGTTCGCGCCATTCGCCGGTCTCGTGGTCTCGGGCGACCTGTCGCAGCGCATTGGCGCCTCCGCCAGCCGGGGCGAGATCCTGTTCGAGATCGCGCCCGAGGGCGACTACCGGCTGGTTCTGGAGGTGGACGAGCGGCGCATCGACGAGGTCGCGCTGGGACAGACCGGCACCCTTGTGCTGACCTCGCTGCCCGAGGCGGATTTCGGTTTCGAGGTCACCAAGATCACTCCGATCGCCAGTGCCGTGGACGGGCGCAACGTGTTCCGGGTCGATGCGCGTCTGACATCGCCCGCCGACGGGCTGCGCCCCGGCATGGAAGGCGTGGCCAAGATCGCCCTGGGAGAGCGCCGCCTGATCGGCATATGGACCCAGCCCATGGTGGACTGGGCGCGGCTGACGCTGTGGCGCTGGGCGCCGGGGTTGTAGCGGAATGGCCAAGACCTTCCTGAGTGCCCATTGGTACCGCGTGGCTGACCTGGCGCCACGCCTGAAGGCCCAGGCCGAAATGCACCGGCAACGGTTTCGCGGCCAGACCTGGCACATCCTGCAGGATCACCAGAGCGGCAAATTCTTCCGGGTTTCGCCCGCCGCCAACCTGATGATCTGCCTGATGGACGGGCGCCGCTCCATGCAGGATCTCTGGCTGAACGCCTGCGAGCGCTTTCCCGACAATCCGCCAACCCAGGACGAAGCCATCCGGCTGCTGTCGCAACTGCATCAGGCCGACCTGCTTCTGACCGGAACCGCGCCCGATTTTGTCGAGATCGAGCGCCGCGCGGTCAAGCAGGAGACCCGCGCCCTGCTGCAACGCATCCGCAACCCGCTGGCGTTGCGTTTCCCGCTGCTGGACCCGGACCGCCTGCTGACCACGCTGCTGCCGCTGGTGCGCTGGCTGTTCTCCCCGTTCGGTGCGCTGCTTTGGCTGGCGCTGGTGGGCACCGGCGCAACGCTGGCGGTGATGAATTTCGACCTGCTGGCGGCCAATGTGGCCGACCGGGTGCTGGCCACCGAGAACCTGCTGCTGCTGGCGCTGGTCTATCCGGCGGTCAAGGCGTTGCACGAACTGGGGCACGGGTTCGCCACCAAGGCCGCGGGCGGCGAGGTGCACGAGATGGGGATCATGTTCCTTGTCCTGATGCCGATCCCCTATGTGGACGCCAGCGCCGCCTCGGCCTTTGCGACCAAGTGGCACCGGGCGCTGGTCGGGGCCGCCGGGATCTTCGTTGAACTGGCGCTGGCCTCGGCGGCGATGATCTTCTGGATCTATGCGGAACCGGGGCTGGCCCGCGCCATCGCTTTCAACGTGATGCTGATCGGCGGCGTGTCGACTCTGCTGTTCAACGGCAACCCGTTGCTGCGCTTTGACGGCTACTATGTGCTGGCCGACCTGGTCGAGATCCCCAACCTGGGCCAGCGGTCCAACCGGTATTTCACCTATCTGATCCAGACCCGCCTGTTCAACATGGAGGAGGTGGAAAGCCCGGTCACCGCCCCGGGAGAGCGCGGCTGGTTCCTGTTCTATGCCATCGCGTCTTTCTTCTACCGCGTCGGGATTTCCGTCTCGATCGCCCTGTTCATCGCGCAGAAGTTCTTCTTCGTGGGGGTGCTGCTGGCGATCTGGGCGCTGTCGAACATGTTCGTCTTCCCGCTGGTCAAGGGGTTGTGGTTCGTGCTGACCAACCGTGCCCTGCATCGCCAGCGCAAGCGCGCGATTGCCATCACCGCAGGCGTTGTTCTGGCGGTGCTGGCGGGCGTTCTGACCGTGCCGCTGCCTTATGCCACCATGGCCGAAGGTGTGGCGCTGCCGCCGCAGGGGGCGGTGGTGCGTACCGGCACCGAAGGCTTCGTGCTGTCGGTGCCCGAGGTGGCCGGAAGCACGAGAGTCGAGACCGGCACCGTCCTGACCCGTCTGGCCGAGCCGTCGCTCCAGGCGCGGATCGCCGTGCTGCGGGCGCAGGAGGAGGAAATCGTGCTTCGGCTGGCCTCGGCGGTGGTGATCGACCGGGTTCAGGCCGGGGCGCTGCGTGCCCAGCTGTCCCAGATCCGCGAGGTTCTGGCCAGCGAAACCCGCCGCGCCGGGGATCTTGTGGTCGTGGCGCCGGGGCCGGGCCTGTTCCTGACCCGGATCGACGGCAACTACGTGGGCCGCCTGGCGCCGAAAGGAGCCGATCTGGGCTATCTGCTGGGCACAGAGCGTCTGGTGGTGCGCACCGTCGTGCCGCAGACGCGTGTGGAGCTGGTGCGCCAGCGCAACCAGGGCATCGCCCTGCGCTATGCCGGCACCCCGGAAACCGTGTATCGCGCCGTCGTGGTGCGTGGCCTGTCGGAAAGCCGCGAACTGCCCGCGCGCGCGCTGTCGCCGGATGGCGGCGGCACGCTGGCCGTCGATCCCACCGATCCTGAGGGCAAGCGCCTGCTGATCCCGGCGTTCCAGATGGATCTGGTGGCCGAGGGCGAAGCGGTGCCGCCCCGCGTCGGAGAGCGGGTCTGGGTCCGCTTCGATCACGGTAGCGAACCCATCGCCCCGCGTCTTTACCGGGCCGTGCGCCAGTTGTTCCTGAGCCAGTTCAGTGTCTGACCTGACCGCCGCCCCGCCGCTGCGCCTGCCGCAGCCCGAGGTCTATCCCGAAAAGACCACCCGTCATCACACGGCGCTGGATCACTGGCTGCGCTGGCGGTTGTCGAAGCTGCAGGCCGGGGGCTGCCGCTGGCGGGCGCATCGCTTTCGCGATGTGGTGGCCCGTACCCGCAACGCGGCCCCACCGAAGGGGCTGAGCGACGATGAGTTGCGCGCCCGCGCCGCCGCCCTGTCCGACCGCCTGCGGGCCGGATCCTGGCCGCCGCGCAAATCCGATCAGGCCGCGGCCTTCGCGCTGGTGCGGGAAGCCGCTGGACGCCTGTTCGGCACGCCGCATTACGACGTTCAGGTGCAGGGCGCCGCCGCCATGGTGGCCGGGATGGTGGCCGAGATGGCGACCGGCGAAGGCAAGACCCTGACCGCGACGCTGGCGGCGGTGACCGCCGGTCTGGCAGGGATCCCGGTGCATGTGATCACCGCGAACGATTACCTCGCGGCCCGCGATGCCGAGGAAATGGAACCGATCTATGCCTTCTTCGGATTGCGGACCGGGGTCGTGGTGCATGGGGTGGAGCCGCCCACCCGCCGCGCCGCCTATCGCAGCGACATCACCTATTGCTGCAACAAGGAAGCGGCCTTCGACTATCTGCGCGACCGGCTGGTGCTGCGCGAACGCGGCGACAACATCCATCTGCGGGCCGAGGGCCTGTATGGGGTCACCCCCCGGCGCGGGTCCCTGACCCAGGCAGGGCTTCCCTTTGCCATCGTCGACGAGGCTGACAGCGTGCTGATCGACGAGGCCCGCATCCCCCTGATCATCTCGCGCACGGTACCGGCGACCGGGGACGCCGCCGCCGATTACACCCGCGCGCTGGACCTGGCCCGCGCCATGACCGAGGGGACGCACTACCGGCTGTACCGTGCCGAAGGGGTGGCCGAGATCACCGAGCAGGGGCGCGAGATACTGGCCGGCGACGCTGACGGCGTCGAGGGTCCGTGGCGGGTGCCGCTGATCCGCGAGGAACTGGTGCGCAAGGCGCTGACCGCGCTGCACGTCATGCGCCGGGGCGAGGGCTATGTGCTGCGCGAGGGCAAGGTGCAGATCGTCGATGAATACACCGGACGCCTGATGCCCGACCGCTCCTGGTCCGAGGGGCTGCACCAGATGGTCGAACTGAAGGAAGGGGTCGAACTGACGGCGGGCCGCGACACGCTGGCCCGGATGACCTATCAGCGCTATTTCGGGCGCTACCGCTGGATCGCCGGCATGACCGGCACCGCGCGCCCGGTCGCAACCGAATTGCTGGCCTCCTACGGGCTGCGGGTGGCGACGATCCCGACCAACCGGCCCCCCCGGCGCACCGTGGTGCCCGCGCGCGTGTTCCCGACAGCCGCCGAGAAATGGCAGGCGGTCGCCGATCGTGTCGCCGCCATTCACGACCGGGGCGCGCCGGTGCTGATCGGCACGCGCTCGGTCGAGGCGTCTCTGGCGGCGTCGGATGTGCTGACGGTCCGTGGGGTGGCCCATGTGGTGCTGAACGCCGATCAGGACGAGGAGGAAGCCGCCATCGTCGCCGCCGCGGGGCAGGTCGGCGCGGTCACCGTGGCCACCAACATGGCCGGACGCGGCACCGACATCAAGCTGGGCCCCGGCGCAGAAGATCTGGGAGGTCTGCACGTCATCGCCACCGAGCGTCACGACAGCGCCCGGATCGATCGCCAGCTTGCCGGGCGCGCGGCCCGGCAGGGTCAACCGGGGCGGGTTGAAACCTTCCTGTCACTGGAAGACGATCTTCTGGCCGAACTGAAAATGGTGCCGCAGCGCACATTGGCGGCTTTGGGGGCGGGCGACCAGCTGTTCAGCTACGCCCAGCGGCGGGCCGAGCGGCGCCACCAATCCATGCGGCGCGAGTTGCTGCGCATTGACACGGCTCTGGGCGATATGCTCGCCTTCGCCGGGAAGCAGGAATGACAAGATGACGTCCAGACTGACAATTGCCGTCGTCGCGGCCGCGCTGGCCCTGCCGGCGGCGGCAGAGAGCTTCGATTGCGTGATGGATCCCGCCGTGATCGTCTCGGTCGGCAGCCCCGTCAGCGGTCTGATCGACTCGGTGGACATCTCACGCGGGCAGCGGGTGCGCCGGGAGCAGATCATCGCCACGCTGGATGCCGACATGGAAGACGCCGCGATCGAATTGTACGTCCTTCAGGCGGAAAGCGCGCAGGAAATCGCGCTGTACCAGGTGCGGCTGGACCTGGCCACCAGCCACCGCGAGCGGGTGGCCAAGCTGGTTGAACGCGGCGTGGCCACCGCCGAACAGATGGACGAGGCGCGGGCGTCCTTTGATGTGGCCCAGCAGGAGCTGGAACTGGCGCAACTGCGCCAGCGGGTGCTGGGGCTGGAGCTTGCCCGGGCCCGCACCGCCCGCGAACAGCGCGTGATCCGCAGCCCGATCGACGGCATCGTGGTGGAGCGGACGATGTTCCGCGGCGAATTCGTGGACCCGGATTCCCACGTGGCGATCATCGCGCAGCTCGATCCGCTGCATGTGGAAGCCTTCCTGCCCGTCGAGCTGTATCCCGAAGTGCGCACCGGCATGACGGCCACCGTGCGGCCCAACGCGCCGATCGGCGGAACATATGAGGCCGAGGTCGTGGTGGTGGATCAGGTCTTCGATCCGGCCAGCGCCACCTTCGGCGTACGGTTGTCGCTGGCCAACCCTGACGCGGTCCTGCCCGCCGGGCACCGTTGCGAGGTCGATTTCGGTGCCCCCTGACCGTCGGCGCGATGCGCTGCCCGACATTCCAGGACTGCGCGACAGCATCCTGCCGCTGTGCGACGGCTACTACCTTGAGCCTTCGGTCAAGTTCCGCGCCGATGCCCGCGAGTCCGCGCGCATGGTTCTGGGCATTCACCGCGACGAGGCCCGTCCGGGGTTGCGACAGGCGCTGATCGGCGCGGCGCGGGCGCTGGGAGTGCCGGACACGGGGCAGGACGAGATCGACCTTCTGTTCGCCGAGGCGCATATGCTGCTTCTGGGCCAGGAAGGGGCGGGCGCATCGGCGGTGCGCAAGATCTATCTTGAATTCCCGCAGGCCCCCGCCCACCTTCCCGAGTTGCGCTACATCGCCTGGAAAGTCGCACCCGGCCGCCCGGTGGTTCGGTCGCTGTATCGTCGGGTGCCGGTGGCGGCGGTGCTGCGCAACCGCCAGTGGCCGATGGCCGAAACCACCGCCCCTGCGCTGGCCGCGCCCCTGTTCGAGATCCTGCGCATCGCCGCGAAAAGCTGCCCGCCCGAGGAATTGACCCTGATGACCGTGGAAGAGGCGGGAACGCTGCGCGCCAGCCTGAACTTCAGCTTCTACGAGTCGCGCCTGCACCTGCCCGATATCGCTGATCCGCTGGCCAGGGCGGTTTCCGCCATGGGCCAGGACCCCGCGCTGCCGGAGTTTTCGGCGACCGCCGCTGTGGGGCACCTGTCGTGGGGACTGGACCGCGACGGCAACCCATTCTTGACAATTTATGCGGATGCTCGGCGCCGTGAACGTCGCGCGCCAGGCGATCCGGAGTTGTCATGATTCAAGCCGCTGGCTAGGGTGACACAGGCGTCACAGGCTGGCGTTCGAACCGCTCTTTGGGAGGAAAAGATATGGCCACGCAACTGCTTATCTACGAAAGGGCGACCCCGATCACGGTGTCCCGCCACAAGGATCATTCGGTCAAGACGGGAGAGGATTACTCTTTTGCCGCCAAGATCAACGCGGTGCCGCTGATGGCGACCGAATTTTCGACAGCCGCGCAGGAGTTCGCGGTTGTCTTCGCCGGGACCGAGGGGCGGGTCATGCCGACTGCCGTTTGCGGCGCCCGCGCCGAGGAAAACCTCTATGTGAGCGACGATGGCAAATGGCAGGCGCCCTATCTGCCGGCCTTCATCCGCCAGTATCCTTTCGTCTTTGCCTCCAGCAACGATGGCGAAACCCTGACCCTGTGTCTGGATGAGGAATTCACCGGCGTGAACACCGATGGCCGGGGTGAGCGTCTGTTCGATTCCGACGGCGAGCGGACCACATACCTGAAAGGCATGGTCGAGTTTTCGCGCAGCTATCAGCAGCATTTCCGGCGGACCGAGCAGTTCTGCGCACGCCTTCTGGAGTATGATCTGCTGGAGCCGATGCAGGCGCAATTCCGCGGCCCGGCGGGGGACATCGTGCAATTGACCGGGTTCCAGGCGGTCAACCGGGATCGTCTGAAGGCGCTGGAAGCCGATGTTCTGAAGGGGCTTTGCGCCGCGGATGAGCTGGAATTGATCTACATCCACCTGCAAAGCATGCGGAACTTCGAACGGCTGGTGGCCCGTCTGGACGGGGCTGTTCCGGAAGGCCAGGCCCGCGCCGAAAGCGAAACGCCGGTCCTGGAAGACGCCGAAGTCGAATGATCCTCAGTCCGGTGCGGGGCCTGTCCCCGCACCAACGGGTCGCCCCTGTGCCTCCAGCCAGTCCAGATAAGCGCGATGGCCGGGCAGATCTTCCAGAACACGGGCGTTCTGGGCGTCGATCTTCGCTAGGATATCCAGGTAACGCGTTGGATCGGCCAGTTCCGCCCGGCGCGTCGGCCGGCGCGGAAGCCGGCCGTTTCCCGACAGGATGAAATAATAGCTGGTATCGCGAAACACCCATTCTGTGGGCAGGTCCGGAAGCCCGTTGTCATGGTAGCTGTCCATCGCCTGTGCCAGGCTGTCGGGCAAGGGCACCGACCGCGCGTCGCGCCAGAAATCGGTATCGTTGCGCCCGTTCAGTAAGTAGTGGAGCACGATGAAGTCGCGCACTTCGTCAAAACTTTCGCGCATGTGCCGGTTGAAGGCACGGCGCGAACCAGCGCCGAAACTGCGGTCCGGAAAGAAGGTTCTGAGCAGGTCCAGGGCCCGGTGCACGAAATAGAGCCCGGTCGATTCCAGCGGTTCGACGAAGCCCGCGCTGAGCCCGATGGCGATGACGTTGCCTCGCCAGAAATCGCTGCGGCGGCCCACGCGCATGCGCAGGAACCGCGGCTCGGCCCCCTCCAGACGGCTGTCCCCCGCATCGCGCAGCAGGAAATCGGCCGCGGCTGTGTCGGTCATGTGCTGCGAGGAATAGACCAGCCCCGACCCCATGCGATGCATCAGGGGGATCTTCCACATCCAGCCCGCCTGTTGCGCCGCGGATATCGTGTAGGGAGCCATGTTCCGGTCGCGCTTGCGCGGCAGCACCACGGCCCGGTCGCACAGCAACTGGTGGCCCAGATCGACCCAGGGATCGCCCATGGATTTCTCGATCAGCAGGCTGGCAAATCCGGTGCAATCGATGAACAGATCCGCCGGAATGCGCTGGCCATCCTCGGTCAGGACTGCCGCAAGGTTTCCGTTGGCGTCCTTTTCGGTCTCGGCGACGCGGGCGATGACGTGTCGCACCCCGTCGGCAACCGAAAGCTCCTGAAGATAGTCGGCCATCTTGCCGGCATCGAGGTGAAAGGCATAGGCCCCGGAGTCTATGATGGGGGATCCCTGGCGGATCGATCGCGGCGCCCGATGGGCATCGGACGCCCGCGCCTGAAGCGAATAGCTGGAATAGGGCCGGTCGGGCGCGCCGTCCTGTTGGCTGCGCAGCCAGAAGTGGAACAGATCGACCCCGTCGATCATCCCGCCGGCGACGCCGAACGGGTGGAAATAGCTGTGATCACCATCGTGCCAGTTGTCGAACCGGATGCCGAGCTTGTAACTGGCCGAGCAGCGGCGCATGAACTCCGCCTCGTCGATGCGCAACTGACGGATATAGCGCACCATGGAGGGGATCGTGGCCTCGCCGACTCCGATGGTGCCGATGGCATCGGATTCCAGCAGCGTGATCTCGACCGGTGCGGCCTTCAGGAACCGCTTGAGATAGAGTGCGGTCAGCCAGCCGGAACTGCCGCCGCCGACGATCAGGATCCGGCGAATGGGCGCGTTATCCATACGCGGGGGTCCGGAACGGCGCCGCGTTGGACGGGGGGTGAAGATCGGGCATCGGTTCGGCCTTGCTGCCAGGCTGCGGTCATGCCGAGTAGATACCGAAACCGCGCCGCAGGGAACCACCCGTTTGCCGTGTGGGCGCGCGGCCCGCTGGCCCATGGGTCTGAAAAGACGACGGCAACACAAGGCTGTCACGACTCGCTTAGGGTGCTACCGTGCCCCGGAACATTCCAAACGATAGGGGCCTCCAATGTCACTGACTCTCACCCGTCGCGGATTTCTGGCCGGTACGGCTGGCATGATTGCCCTGCATCCGTTCTCGGTCCGGGCTGCCGCCAACCAGGCGCATCTGCGCATCATGGAAACCACCGACCTGCACGTGCATGTCTTTCCCTACGACTATTATGCGGACCGTCCGACGGATCAGGTCGGGCTGTCGCGGACGGCGGATCTGATCAACGGCATCCGGGCCGAAGCGACCAATGCGCTGCTGCTCGACAACGGCGATTTCCTGCAAGGCAACCCGATGGGCGACTACATCGCCTATGAGCGCGGGATGAAGGAGGGCGACACCCATCCGATCATCGCCGCCATGAACACCCTTGGCTACGATGCCTCGACCCTCGGCAATCACGAGTTCAACTACGGGCTCGACTTCCTGGTGAAATCGCTGGCCGGGGCGAATTTCCCGGTGGTCTGCGCCAATATCGCGAAGTCGCTGGGCGCCAGCCCGCGCGAGGACGAGACCTTCCTGCCGCCCTATGTGATCGTCGAGCGCGAGATCGTCGACGGCGCGGGCAACAGCCATCCGATCCGGATCGGGTTCATCGGCTTTGTGCCGCCGCAGGTGATGACCTGGGACCGGCGCCACCTGGAAGGCAATGTCGCGGCCCGTGACATTCTGGAGGCCGCGCGCGCCTGGGTGCCGCAGATGCGCGAAGAGGGGGCCGACATCGTCATCGCGCTCAGCCATTCGGGCATCGGGGCTGCGGACGCCTCGGACGGGATGGAGAACGCCTCGGTGCCGCTGGCGGCGGTCGAGGGGATCGATGCGATCCTGACCGGGCACAACCATCTTGTGTTCCCGTCCTCTGCCTTTGCCGAGCTTGCCGGTGTCGACATCGAAAAGGGCACGCTGATGGGAACGCCGGCCACCATGGGCGGGTTCTGGGGTTCGCACATGGGGCTGATCGACCTGATGCTGGAACGTGACGGCGCGGGCTGGCGGGTGTTGTCCCATGTCTCGGAGGCGCGGCCGATCTACAAGCGCAACGAGGATCGCACCACCACGGCGCTGGCCGAGGATGTGCCGGCGGTTCTGGCCGCCGCGCAGATGGAACATGACGAAACCCTGGCCTATGTGCGCCGGGCCGTGGGCAAGACCGATGCGCCGCTGCACAGCTATTTCGCGCTGGTGGCCGATGATCCGTCGGTGCAGATCGTGTCGAACGCCCAGGTCTGGTACATCGCGCAGATGATGGCGGGCACCGAGCATGAGGGCCTGCCGATCCTGTCGGCGGCGGCACCGTTCAAGGCCGGGGGCCGGGGCGGGCCTGAGTATTACACCGACGTGGCGGCGGGCGATGTTGCCATCAAGAACGTGGCCGACCTGTATCTCTATCCCAACACCGTGCGGGCGGTGCGGATCACCGGGGCGACCGTCAAGGACTGGCTGGAACGTTCGGCCGGGATGTTCAACCAGATCGACGTGGGCGCGCAGGATGCCCCGCTGCTGAACCCCGATTTTCCCAGCTACAACTTCGACGTGATCGACGGCGTGGAATACCAGATCGACCTGTCACAGCCGTCTAAATTCGACAACAAGGGCAACCCGATCAATCCCGAGGCCAACCGTATCGTGAACCTGATGTTCGACGGGCAGCCCATCGATCCGGCGCAGGAGTTCATCGTCGCAACCAACAACTACCGGGCCTCGGGTGGCGGCAATTTCCCCGGTGCCAACGACAGCACTGTGGTGTTCGATGGCCCCGACACCAACCGGGACGTGATCGTGCGCTATATCGTCGAAAAGGGCACCGTCAGCCCGCGCGCCGATGGCAACTGGCGCTTTGCGCCGGTGGACGGGGCGACGGTCATCTTCGAGACCGGGCCGAACGGCGCGGCCTATGCCGCCGAGGTGCCGGGTGTGTCCATCGAGGAAGCGGGTATGGCCGACACCGGCTTTGCGCGGTTCCGCATCTCGTTGTGACAGGGATCGCGGGAGGGGGTGGTTGTGCCCCCTTTCACGCGGCCGGCAGGCGCAGCGCGGTTTCGACGATGCCGGGCAGCGCGTCGAAATGGTCGAACAGATGCTGGTGCGGGATCTGCTCCACCGGCGATTTTCGGTAGCCCTCGGAATAGAGCGCAAAGGGCTGGCCACTGGCCTGAGCCGTGGCCGCATCCACTTCGCTGTCGCCGACGTACAGGCAGCTTTCGACGCCCAAGCCGTCCAATGCGGCGCGCAAGGGGGCCGGGTCGGGCTTCTTCACCGCCAGCGTATCACCGCCGATGACCACCGGCAGAAACCGCGACAGGTCGAAACTGTCCAGAATCGCCCGCGCCGGGGCCTCGGGCTTGTTGGTGCACAGCGCCATCGGGCAGCCGAGGGCTTCCAGCTGCTGCAGGGTGCGCAGGGCGCCGGGGTAGAGCGTCGTCAGATTGTCCGGCGCGGCGTTGTAGGACCGCAGGAAGGCCGTCACCATGTCGGCGTGACGGTCGGGATCCTCGGGCAGGCCGACGGCCGCCATGATCCGCGCCACCAGGGTTGGCACGCCATTGCCGATGAAGCTGCGGGTCTGCGCGAAGGTGATCGGTGGCAGGCTGTCGGCGGCCAGCATGGCAAGGGCTGCGGCATGAAGGTCCGGGGCACTGTCAACAAGGGTACCGTCCAGATCGAAGACGACCGCTTTCACACCTGGGACTTCCATTTGATCGAGCAGCCCATCGACGAGATCTGATCGCGCGGCCCCTGACCGGTTTCGGCGATCTGTTTCATCGCCTCGAACAGATCGCGGCGCAGGTCGGAGGGGCCGGTGGTGTTGCGCGAGGCATCCAGCCGCCCGCGATACTGCAGCTTGAGATCGGCGCTGAAGCCGAAGAAATCCGGCGTGCAGGCGGCATCGAAGGCGCGCGCGATGGTCTGATCGGCGTCGTGCAGATAGGGGAAGGGAAAGCCCTTCTCATCCGCCATCTTCTGCATATTCTCGAAGCTGTCGGCGGGGTGCGAAGTGGCATCATTGGCGCAGATCGCGGCAACTCCGACGCCCAGTTCCTGCAGGTCGCGCGCGTCGCGGATGATGCGATCCAGTACCGCCAGAACATAGGGGCAATGGTTGCAGATGAATATCACCAGCGTCCCGTTTGGTCCGGCGATATCGGCAAGCTTGTGGGTCTGGCCATCGGTGCCGGTCAGGGCAAAATCCGGGGCCGGCCAGCCAAAGTCGCAAACCGGGGTTTCTGTGGCCATGACGAGTCTCCAGTTCCAGTGAGGGGATCAGGCCGCGGTGGCCGAGGCGCGGGCGGCGTTGCGGATCGCGGCGATATTGCTGCCGTAGACCTCTGGGGCCGAGACCGAACCACCCTTGAAGACGGCGGATCCGGCCACCAGAACATCGGCTCCGGCGGCGGCCACCAGCGGGGCCGTCTGGGTGGTGACACCGCCGTCGATCTCGATATGGATCGGGCGGTCGCCGACCATCTGACGCAGCTGGCTGACCTTGCCGGTCATGTCGATGAACTTCTGCCCGCCGAAGCCGGGGTTCACGGTCATCACGCAGATCAGGTCGGTCAGGTCCAGCACATGGGCGACGGATTCGGCCGGGGTGCCGGGGTTCAGGGCCACGCCCGCCTTCATACCGGCGCCACGAATGGCTTGCAGGGTGCGATGAATATGCGGGCCGGCTTCCACATGCGCGGTCAGGATGTCGGCCCCGGCTTCGGCATAGGCGTCGATGTAGGGATCGACCGGCGCGATCATCAGGTGCACATCCATCACCGTTTTCACATGCGGACGGAAGGCTTTGACGGCGGGCGGGCCAAAGGTCAGATTGGGCACGAAATGGCCATCCATGACGTCTACATGAACCCAGTCGCAGCCCTGATCCTCGATTGCGCGAATCTCGGCGCCGAAATTGGCGAAATCAGCTGACAGGATCGACGGGGCGATCTTGATCGAACGGTCGAATGACATGGTCGGTCTTCCTCTGGCCGGGGCGGCGGCGGGCCGCGGACATCCGGCAGTATGGCAGCCGGGTTCTGCCCGTGTCGATACCGTCGCGCGGCGGCAAGGACCAGAGGGGGCAGGCGCAATTCCGCCCGTCGGGATCGATTGCGCCCCTTGGCCAAGGGGCGCGGGCCGGGCGTCCCTGCGATTGACGACATCCGCCGCGCAAGACTGGAACGCCGGTTTCCTGCTTGGGGGGGTCAGACAGGCGCGCGCGTCTCCTTGCGCAAACGATCTTTCAGCAATGCCTGCAACTGCCGCAGCGCGCCGGAACCCGCGGTGGCGGGCAAGTCGTCGGCGGCACGGGCCAAGGGTTCATCCTCGGCACAGCGGGCCACCCCGGCCACGAAGGCGCCCAGATATGTCCGCATCTCTGTATCCGGTTCGCCACGGCACAGCCGTTCCGCATGATCCAGATCGTCGCGCAGCGCAGCCCGGTCCGGCATCGGCAGGTCCTGGCGCAGGATGCGCGGCCCCTTGGGGCGGGCGCTGTCGGGAAGATGGCGCAGGATCACCTGTTCGAACAGGCCAAGGCTTGCGATCGGTTTGGGCAGGAAGTCATGCGCCCCGGCGCGCCGCGCCGGCAATTCCCGATCCGGGTCGCCCGAGGTGGCAATCACCGGGGCAAGGTCGCCGCAACGTTGCCGGATTTCGGCAATCAGCTCGGCCCCGTCGCCATCGGGCAACCCCATGTCCACGATCGAGACCGAGGGGAAATAGGCCGCCAGGTGCCGCCGGGCCGACGCGATGCAATCGGCACGCCGGATCCGGGCACCGCCATGCAGACACATCTGCCGCAAGGCTTCGGATGCAAAGCGGCTGTCTTCCACGACCATGACGGTCAGGCCCAGCAGGGGCCGGGCCGATGTTGGGATCAGTCTTGCAGGGGCTGGTGTCATCCTTTTTCTCCATTCTGGCTGTTCCCAGAAAAGACCCTACATGGTGAACGCGCGGTTAAGGCGGCTGCGACGCTCGCGTGTCTTGCCTGCCCCGGTCCGGCACGGGATAAGCCGCAAAACCCATTGGAGGATACTGCCATGATCGGTCGCTTGAACCATGTTGCCATTGCCGTTCCGGATCTGGAGGCGGCCTCGGCCCAGTACCGCGATGCGCTGGGTGCCAAGGTCGGCGCGCCGCAGGACGAGCCCGATCACGGCGTCACCGTGGTGTTCATCGAACTGCCCAACACCAAGATCGAACTTCTGTACCCGCTGGGCGACGACAGCCCGATCAACGGCTTTCTGGAAAAGAACCCCTCGGGCGGCATCCACCATGTGTGCTATGAGGTCGAGGACATCCTGGCCGCCCGCGATCATCTGAAAGCCTCGGGCGCGCGGGTGCTGGGATCGGGAGAGCCCAAGATCGGCGCCCATGGCAAACCGGTGCTGTTCCTGCATCCCAAGGATTTCAACGGCTGTCTGGTCGAACTGGAACAGGTCTGACCGGACCCCTAGGAAAGCGAGCGCGGACCCATGTCCATCACCTCTGCCATCGTCCTGTTTGCCGTGATCTGGTTCATGGTGTTCTTCGTCGTGTTGCCCCTGCGCCTGACCACGCAGGGTGAAAGCGGCGAGGTGGTGCCGGGCACGCATTCCTCGGCACCCACCAACCCCGCCATCGGCCGCAAGGCGCGGCTCACCACGATCTGGGCGGTGGGGCTGTGGATCGTGATCTTCACGATCATCGTCACCGAAACCATCACCGTGCGCGATTTCGACGTGATGGGGCGGATGCCGCCAGTGGCCGGCAGCGACTAACTCAGGGCTGCGACATTTTGTCAGTTTTGTGATAGACTTCCCGCATAGGGGGAGGAGTCACATGAAACCGACGAGGAACACCGGGGCGCTACGGACACTTTTCATTGGGATGGCGGCCAGCGCGGCCTCCCTGCTTCTGCCAGTGATGCCGGCTCAGGCTGTTGTCTTCGACGCGGCCTCCCTGCCGCCCTGTTTCGGCGAGGACGTTCTGGACGTTCCACCGAAAAAGCAACGCACGACCATTCATCTTGAGGTGCATCTGTGCGAAGAGCCCAACCATGTGAAGGCGTTGTTCGTGGGGGACCGGATCCAGCCCGGCACCAGCGTCGCAATGAGCTGGATGGGCCAGTATTGGCAGGGCTTCCTGAAGTTGACCCAAAGCACCAATGGCGGCGGGAACCGGCAGGTGGACGCGTCGGGATGGGCGCAGCACCTGTACCCGGACGCCGCGCCCCGGTTCTATTTCGACGATCTGACCGGTGGCGGTACCGGGAATCCGCAGGTCGAGACCATCGAATCCATCGGCGGATCAGTGCCGCACGACCCGGCCACCGACACCTATTTCGTCGATTTCCTGCTGGATGAGGGCAGGTCCCTCTACAACGTTTCCACTGGAGGCAGCCACAATGTGACCAATCGGGGCTGGCTGATCGAACTGGAGGGGTTCCACGGACCCGGACCATTCGACTTCTTCAACCCGCCCAAGCCCTTCGACCTGGAACTGGAGGCCGTTCCGCTGCCCGCGACCGGCCTGTTGTTGCTGGCTGGACTGGCCGGACTGGGGTTTCTGGGCCGGCGCAGCACCGCTGCTTGAAATCAAACGCCTTCGGCGCCGCGCAGACGGTGATAGAGATGCGTGAAGGTGGCCGCGCCCAGGATCGGCACCAGAAGGTTGACCAGCGGCACGGTCAGCGGCACCGCCATCAGCGCGCCTGCCAGCCAGATCTGCACCGAATGTCGGCGGCGCATGCGTTTGGCATCGGCCTGTGACAGCCGCCGCATGGCGACCATCTGGAAGTATTCCCGGCCCAGCAGGAAGCCGTTCAATCCCCAGAAAATGAAGGGCGCGAAGGGCGGAAACACCGCGTAGAGCGCCAGCGCCAGCAGGTTGGCCAGCACGATCACGCCCAGGAATTTCAGCGAATCGGCCAGCGCCTTGAGGAACTCGGCCCGTGGCGCGGTGGCCAGGTTCGGATAGTGGCGGTCTTCGACCGCATCGGCGACGTCGTCCAGGAACAGCCCGGTGAAGGCCGAGGCCACGGGCACCATCAGGAACACCGACAGCCCCATGACCGCGATCAGCGAGAAGCCCGACGCGATGTCGCTGATGTGGCTCACCTCTCCGATAAAGGGCAGCGTCAGGGTTTCGGGCACCAGCGCCCCCACCAGCCAGACCGTCGCCACATAGGCGGCCAGCAGCAGGCCGAAGGTCAGGCCCAGCCCCAGCAGCAGCACCCGGCGGAAGCGAGGGTCGCCCAACTGGCCGAGCGCCTTGAGGAAATCGCTGAAGATCATGCGGACACCCAGCTTGTGATGGCCGAAAGGTCCGGGCGCGGGCGTTCGGGCGGGGCGGCGGGTTCGGTGCCCAGATGGATGAATCCGGCAATCCGTTCGTGTTCGGCCAGGTCCAGGGCGCGGGTGCGGAACTCGGCATCATGCGAGATCCAGCCCGACAGCCAGTTGGCGCCCCAGCCCGCGGCCAGCCCGGCATTGACCAGCGCCAGGCAGACGGCCCCGGCCGAATAGGTCTGTTCGATCTCGGGGATCTTGGGCGAGGGCTTGGGACTGGCGATCACCGCCACCACGCAGCCCGCGCTACGATAGACGGCGGCCAGCTTGTCGATGTCCTCAGGGGTTTTTCCCAAGGCCGGGCCGCGATCTGCGATCAGATCGGCGATGCGGGGCAAGGCGGCGCCGGTGAGCACGATGAAGCGCCACGGCTCCAGTGCGCCATGGTCTGGGGTGCGGGCGGCGGCGGTGAGGATCGGGGTCAGGTCCTGGGGCGTCGGAAACGGCGCTGCCAGCAGCTTGCCGGGGCGCGAGCGGCGGGTGAGAAGAAAGTCGAGAACGGGAGGATTTGGGTCAGGCATCAAGGGGTCCGGCGTTTTGTCTGCCCCTGACCTGTGCAATTCTTGCCGCAGTTGCAAGGGGCGGGACCGGTTTGCCGGGCCTGAACCGGGAAGAACGGGGCAAAAGGTGGGCCGGATGGCGGACGTGGAGCAGCAATGGCAGGTGCGGGTGACGCCGCGCGCGTCGCGGGCGCGGGTCGAGGAGACCGCCGAAGGGTTGCGGGTCTATGTCACCGTGGCCCCCGAGAACGGCAAGGCCAATGCCGCCGTGCGCAAACTGCTGGCCAAGCATCTGGGCGTGGCGCCCGGACGGTTGGACCTGGTGCGCGGCGCCAAGTCCCGCGACAAGCTCTTCCGCCTGACCTAAGCGCGGGCGGAGAGGGCGGGACGCCTCCGGCGGGAGTATTTGCGCCAAGAAAAATCAATCCGGGGCAGTGCGGGGTTTCAGCCGGTAGACACCTTCGGGCAGATCGAGGGCGGCGGCGAGATCCTGGATCTGGCGCAGGGTGAAGGTGATGCGCACCATGTCGTTGCGGCGGGGGTCGAATTGCTCGACCGTGACGCAATCCTCGAAGGCCTGCACCGAGATGTCTTCGGAGGTCGGCCCGGCCTGATCGTCGACAAGGGTGATGACAGTGGCGTCGAAATCGTGCTCGATCGAGAACATGGCAAGGCTCCGGCTGGTTTTCTTTGCAGGCTAGGCCGGGCCGGGCGGCGCGGCCAGCCCTGTTTGCCTAGGTGACGCAAGGACGGGTGGGAACCCATTGTGAAGCCCGCGCGTTTCAGGCTTCAATGGCGCGGTGATGGACTGCAACGGAGGGTGGGATGAACAACTGGCACAAGCTGGGCCTTGCAGGGCTGATGTTGATGCTGGCGGGCTGCGCGACCTCGACGACCCAGGGGCCACGCACGTCCAGCACGCCCGCGACCGCCGCCCCGAAGCGCGCCCCGTCGCAGGACGTGAATTTCAGCGCCATCGTGCGGCGGGTGGAGCCGGTGGCCGAGGAGACCTGCCGGCGCAGCGGAAACGTCGCGCAATGCGATTATCGCATCGTCGTGGACACCCGGCCCGGCGTGCCGGCCAATGCCTTCCAGACCGTCGACAAGTCGGGACGGCCCCTGCTGATCGTGACCCAGCCGCTGCTGGCCGAGACCCGCAATGCCGACGAAGTGGCTTTCATTCTGGGGCATGAGGCCGCGCATCACATTCGCGGGCATCTGACCCGCACCAGCAACACCGCGGTGCTCGGCGCCATCCTGGCCGGCACCATCGTGGCCGCGGGCGGGGGGGATATTGCCTCGGTCGAGGCGGCGCAGGATCTGGGCGCGCTGGCGGGATCGCGGGCGTTTTCCAAGAACTACGAGCTGGAGGCCGACGCCCTGGGCACGGTGATTGCCTATCAGGCGGGGTATGATCCGGTGCGCGGGTCGGCCTATTTCACGCGCATCCCTGACCCCGGAAACCAGTTCCTGGGCACCCACCCGCCCAATGCCGAGCGTCAGCGGGTGGTGCGGCAGGTGGCGGCGCAGCTGAACTGAGGAAACTCGTTACGCACCGGGGTCGGCGCGGGGGAGCACCGCGCCGACCCCTACCCGTTAACCGGCGCCCCGTCCTGCGCGGGCTTGCGCAGGCGGGTCAGGATCGCCGAGGCACTGGCAAGGATGTAGAAGACCTGAAGCATCGCAGCGCCCAGGTTGAAATCCAGGTGCAGGCCGATCAGCACCAGGGCGGCGGCCACCCCGTTGCGGGCGAAGTACCGCAACTCGGTCCCGGTCAGGCGGCCCGAGCACAGGGACACGTAGTTGCAGGCATAAAGCGCAAATCCCAGCAGGCCGGGGAGGTCTTTCCAGGACAGCATGATGCCGGCGATTTCCATGGGTGTGATCCTTGCTCGTTGGTCTTCACGAAAGTTAACAGATCCCAAATTTTGAGCATGGTCTGGGAATCCTGATCAAAGCGGATGCGCCGGTCAGGGATTCCCGCCTGATTTTGACCTGAATCAAGGTGGCGGCGCGGAATGGCCCGCTTCATCTCGGGGCAACCACGCGAAGGACCCGCCCATGACCCTGCACACGCCCAAGCCGCTTGGAGACCCGATCACCCACTATTGGCTGGTGCTGGAGATGGCGCGCGCGGCCGGTGTCGACCTTGTGACCGCCATGGACGAGGGGCGGCTGACCCACGACGGCTGGGCCGGAATGGTGGAACGCTGCCGCGACTGCGACTGGCAGCGCGACGGCGGTTGCACCCGCTGGCTGTCCTTGCAGGAGGCGGGCAGCGCCGAGGTGCCGGGCGCCTGCGTGAACCAGCAGAAATTCGATGCGCTGGCCGAGGCGACCGCATCCGAAGCCTGATCCGGACTGGACCCCGGCGGTGCCATGCGGCACGAGGGGGACATGCGACAGATCGAAAACGTCATCACCGATCGCGGATCGAAATACGCGGTGTCGGGCGGACCTGCGACCTCGCGGGCCGAGGTGGAGGCCTTTCTGAAGGACCTCAAGCGGGCCAAGAAATATGCCAAGGCCACCCACAATTCATGGGGGGTGCTGCTGGCCGACGGGCCGCTCAAGTCCGACGACGGGGAATCCGGGGCCGGGATGGTGATCCTGCGGATGCTGGAGCGTGCCCAGTTGCGCAACCATGTGATCGTGGTGACCCGCTGGTATGGCGGTAAGCATCTGGGCGGCGATCGTTTCCGCCATGTGCAGGAAGCGGTGCGGGTCTATCTTGAGGCGCTGTGAGCCCCGGTTTCGCTTGCCACCCAATCGGCGGTGGCGGCGTCGGTCTGCACCTCCCACCAGGTGATCGCGGGCAGATCGTAGGGATGCGCCTTGCGGATCTGCGCGGCCAGCGGTTCCGCGAGTTCGGGGCGGGTCTTGAACAGGACGACGATCTCGGCCGCGCTGTTCAGGGCGTTGTCCCAGTGAAATTCCGCCGTGATGGCGCCCAGGTTGGCGCAGGCTGCCAGGCGCTCGGTCAGGGCGGCACGGGTGATGGCGCGGGCGCTGTCGTCGTCCGGGCAGGTCACCCGCATCAGGGTGATCGTGGGCATCAGACCAGTTTGCCCCACAGATCGTATTCGCCGGCCTCGTCCACCTCGACCTCGAAGATGTCGCCGGGTTTGAGGGTTTCGAAACCCTCGTCGATGAACAGGTTGCCGTCGATCTCGGGGGCATCGGCCATGGTCCGGCAAGTGGCGGCGTCATCTTCCACCAGGTCGACGATGACCTTTTGGCGGGTGCCGACCTTGGCGGCGAGCCGTGCTTCGGAGATGGCTTGCGCCTTTTCCATGAAGCGGTCCCAGCGGTCCTGCTTGATCTCGGCGGGCACATGGTCGGGCAGGGCGTTGGCGCGCGCGCCGGCCACGTTTTCGTACTGGAAGCAGCCCACGCGGTCGAGTTGGGCTTCGTCCATCCAGTCCAGCAGGGTCTGGAATTCGGCCTCGGTCTCGCCCGGATAGCCGACAATGAAGGTCGAGCGCAGGGTGATGTCCGGGCAGGTGGCGCGCCAGGCGGCGATCTCGTCCAGCGTTTTCGCCGCCGCCGCCGCCGCGGGCCGGGCCATGCGTTTCAGCGTGTCCGGGTGGGCGTGCTGGAACGGAATGTCGAGGTAGGGCAGGATGCCGCCGCCGGCGGCGTCCAGACCTTCGGCCATCAGCGGGATCAGGTTGCGCACATGCGGGTAGGGGTAGACATAGTGCAGCCGCACCCAGGCGCCCAACTGCCCCAATTCGCGCGACAGATCGGTGATATGGGTCCGGACCTCGCGGTCTTTCCAGCTGCTGGCGGCGTGGCGCAGGTCAAGGCCATAGGCCGAGGTGTCCTGGCTGATGACCAGCAATTCACGTACCCCGGCGGTGACCAGGCGCTCGGCCTCGCGCAGAACGGCGGCGGCGGGGCGTGACACCAGTTTGCCGCGCATGTCGGGGATAATGCAGAACTTGCAGGCGTGATTGCAGCCTTCCGAGATCTTCAGATAGGCGTAGTGGCGCGGGGTCAGTTGCACGCTGGTGCCCGGCACCAGGTCGATGAAGGGATCAGGGCTGGGCGGCACCGCCTTGTGCACCGCATCCATGACCTGTTCGTACTGATGCGGCCCGGTGACAGCCATGACCGAGGGATGCGCGCCGGTGATGTATTCGGGCTCGGCCCCCAGGCAGCCGGTGACGATGACTTTGCCGTTTTCGTGGAGGGCCTCGCCGATGGCTTCCAGGCTTTCGGCCTTGGCGCTGTCCAGAAACCCGCAGGTGTTGACGATGACCGCGCCGGCGCCTGCGTAATCGGGCGAAATGGCATAACCTTCGGCCCGCAGCCTGGTCAGAATCCGTTCGCTGTCCACCAGCGCCTTGGGGCAGCCCAGGGACACCATGCCGATGGTTGGCTGGCCGTCACGGGGGGCGGTGCCATCGAAACTGGCACGCGGGGCAAGGTCGGGGCGGAGGCTGGGCGGATTGCTGGTCATGGGGGCGCTATAGGCAAGCCTGCGGTCTGGTGCAATGAGTGCCGTGTCGGACGCGACCTGCAAGGGCGCAGCGCCGGGTTAATCGCGTCCCGGCGGACAGGGCCAGCCATGGGGGCCGCCCCTGTTGATGCCGTCCGGTCCTAGGGGATCACGACGGCGCCGGTGACGGTGTTCTGGAAGACGCCGGTTTCAGGATCGGTCTTCGACGCAAAGCTGCCGCCGCCAGACGCCCCTTCCAGCGTGCCCCTGCCGCCCAGGACGGACCACGTCCCGGTTGCCGCGCCGTCGGCAGTCAGCGCGGTGATGGTCCAATGCGAGAACATCGCATCGCCATCGTCGCGCGAAAACACGCAATGCCCGGTCCCGTTTGCCATGGGCGGGGCCATTTCAACCGCGCCGTAGCACGTGCCGCTCATTCCGACCATGGCGCTGACTTCGCTGGCGGGGTCGAAACTCAGGTAGGCTGAGTTCGAACGAAGAACCATGTGGTTTTCGTTGATCTGGTGGACTTCCGAGGCGGACGTGCCGGACCAGACACCGTTGGCCGGCAGGATCTCTGCGGCGTACAACGGACTTGTCAGGGCGATGGCGGTGAATGTCGTCAGGATCTGTTTCATTCCGGGGACTTTCTCTCGGGGGGAGCAGACCGATGGCCATCCTGATCGCGCGGCCCCGCCGGTCCACTCTTGGTGCGGGGCCTTCCCGAGTATGCACGATTTTTGCCCGTTGTGACTTGGAATGAAGTATTTTTCCCAAGAAGAACTGCGCAGTGGCCGGGCGGCGTGATTGCGCGCGCCATTATTTTCCAGTGCTGAAGCGCCCCCTTGGCAGCGCGGGCGCCGCGCCGTCGTCCCGGACCCGGCACAGGGTGCCCCGGCCCGAACAGATCGGGTCGGGGGTTGGCGCGTCCTGGCCCTTGGGCCGGGGCTTACCGCTTGCGGTCGCGGCGCGAGGACATGGGCTGGAACGCCACGCCCACATGCGCCTCGCAATAGGGTTTTCCCTGTTCCACGGGCAGGCCACAGAACCAGAAATCCTCGGTCGCGGGGTCACCGATGGGCCATTTGCAGGTGCGCTCGGTCAGTTCCATCAGGGTCAGCTTGCGCGCCTTTTTCTCGACCTCGCGCTGCGAGGCCAGGGCCTCGGGCGAGATTTCATTGGCCGAAGGTTGCGGCGGCAGCGGCTGGCCCGCGGGTATGATCGCCTTGCGGGCCGGCAGCGCCGGTTTCGGTGCCGGAGAGGCAGGGGCCGCAGCCGCAGGCGCGGCGGCCGGTTGCGGCGCGGGTTTCGCTGCAGCGGCAGGGCCGGCCGGTTTTTCGGCGGCCGGTGCGGGTTTGGCCACAGGCTCCGCCGGTTTGGCCGGTGCAGCACCGGTATTGCGGTTGGACAGGCCCAGGCGATGCACCTTGCCGATCACGGCATTGCGGGTCACCCCGCCCAGTTCCTTCGCGATCTGGCTGGCACTTTGGCCGTCGGCCCACATTTTCTTCAGGATCTCGACGCGTTCTTCGGTCCAGGACATGAGGCCACCTTGCAGACATGGGTCAAACGAGAAGGCGCCCGTCGACCCGGACGCCTTGGAGAAATTCAGCAGATGCCTATTTTAATCTTCGTGCCGCCGGATACAAGGTGTCCTTGCGGATTGAGTCCGGTGTGACGGACCGGAAGCCGAGACAGCAGCGAAACATGGAAGGCGGAACATGACGGAAATGACCGGAATGGGCGAACGGCGCTTTGGCCGCGTCAACTGGCTGGGCGTGGCAACCCTGGCCGAACGCGAGGTGCGGCGCTTTCTGGCGGTCTGGTCGCAGACCCTGATGGCCCCGTTGATCACGGCGGGGTTGTTCCTGGCCATCTTCTCGCTGGCGATCGGCACCCGGCGGGGCGACGTCATGGGCGTGCCCTTCACCCAGTTCCTGGCGCCGGGCATCCTGATGATGACGGTGATCCAGAACGCCTTTGCCAACACATCCTCGGCGATCATGATTGCCAAGGTGCAGGGCAATATCGTCGACACGTTGATGCCGCCGCTGTCGCCGGCGGAACTGGTGGCGGGCTATCTGGCCGGGTCGGTCGGGCGCGGTCTGTTCGTGGCGGCGGCCATCCTGATCGTTGCGGCGATTTTCCTGGGCCAGGGGATCGCACATCCGGTCTGGGTGCTGGTCTTCGTGGTGCTGGGCAGTGCGCTTCTGGGCGGGCTGGGGATCATCGCCGCGATCCTGGCCAACAAGTTCGACCAGATGGCGGCGATCACCAATTTCATCATCACGCCGCTGAGCTTCCTGTCCGGCACCTTCTATTCGGTCGAGGGGCTGCCGCCCGCGATGCAGGTGCTGACCCATGTGAACCCGGTGTTCTATCTGATCGACGGGGTGCGCTTTGGCGTGCTGGGCACCTCGGACAGCTCGCCCTGGATCGGGCTGCCGGTCTGCCTGCTGGCCACCGCGGCGGTGTTGGCTGTCTGCCTGCGCTGGTTCCGCACCGGCTTCCGGCTGAAGCCGTAAGGGCCGGTGCCGCGTCTGGTGGAGGCCGTCAGGCGCGGTGCGCGCCCTCGGCCAGCCCCTTGACGAAGGCGACGATCTCGGAGGTCGACTTGCCCTCTTCCACCAGCTTGACGATGGCCGAGCCGACAACGGCGCCATCGGCCACCGAGGCGATCTCTTGTGCCGTTTCCGGCGAGCGGATGCCGAAGCCGACGATGACCGGCAGATCGGTGCTGGCCTTGATGCGGGCGACTTCCGGGGCCACGTCGGTTGCCGAGGCGGCGGCCGCGCCGGTGATGCCGGTGATGGACACGTAATAGACGAAGCCCGAGGTGTTCTGCAGCACCTTGGGCAGGCGCTTGTCATCGGTCGTGGGGGTGGCCAAGCGGATGAAGTTCAACCCGGCGTTCTGGGCCGGAATGCACAGCTCGTCATCTTCCTCGGGCGGCAGGTCGACCACGATCAGCCCGTCGATCCCGGCGTCTTTGGCATCGTCGAGGAAGCGCTCCACGCCGCGATTGTAGATCGGGTTGTAGTACCCCATCATCACGATCGGGGTGCTGTCGTCGGTCTCGCGGAAGGCGCGGGCCATCTGCAGGGTCTTGTCCAGGGTCTGCCCGGCCTTCAGGGCGCGCTGCCCGGCCAGTTGAATGGTCGGGCCGTCGGCCATCGGGTCTGTGAACGGCTGCCCCAGTTCGATGATGTCGACCCCTGCGGCGGGCAGCGCCTTGATCAGGTCCAGAGAACTGTCGTAGTCCGGATCGCCCGCCATTACATAGGCCACGAAGGCTTTCTTTCCCTCGGCACGAAGGTCGGCGAATTTGCGATCGATACGAGTCATGGCGGGCCCTCTGAATGTCGTCGGGGTGGTGTCGCCCATGGGGCCGGAAAAGGCAAGCGGGCGGCGCTGCGCGCCGCAAGTTGAGTATTTATGACAAGAAAAAGCGGGGCGCGCGGGGGCGTGTGACCTGGCCGCAAGGGCGTCAGCGCTTGCACAGGCTGGGCCGTGCGCCTAAGAGCATGCCGGTGCCAAGGAGGGACGTATCATGGGTTTCAAGATGGGGATCGTGGGGCTGCCGAATGTGGGCAAATCCACCCTGTTCAACGCGCTGACGAAGACGGCGGCGGCGCAGGCGGCGAATTTTCCGTTCTGCACCATCGAGCCGAATGTCGGCGATGTTGCGGTGCCCGATGATCGTCTGGAAAAACTGGCGGGGATTGCCGGCTCGAAAGAGATCATCCCGACCCGGATCACCTTTGTCGATATCGCCGGGCTGGTGAAAGGTGCGTCCAAGGGCGAAGGGCTGGGCAACCAGTTTCTGGCCAACATCCGCGAGGTCGATGCCATTGCCCATGTGCTGCGCTGCTTCGTGAACGAGGATGTGACCCATGTGGACGGGCGGGTCGATCCGATGGCCGATGCCGAGACCATCGAGACCGAATTGATGATCGCCGACATGGAGAGCATCGAGCGGCGTCTACAGAACCTCTCGCGCAAGGTGCGCGGCGGCGACAAGGAGGCAGTGCAGCAGGAACGCCTGCTGAAACAGGCTCTGGCCGTGCTGGAAGACGGCAAGCCGGCGCGCACGGTCGAGGTGAGCGAGGAAGACCTCAAGGCATGGAAAATGCTTCAGCTTCTGACCTCCAAGCCGATCCTCTATGTCTGCAACGTCGAGGAAGACTCGGCGGGGACGGGCAATGCCTTCTCCGACGAGGTTGCCAGGATGGCGGCGGCACAGGGGGCGGGCACCGTGGTGATCTCGGCGGCCATCGAGGAAGACATCAGCCAGCTGGATGCCGAGGAGGCCGAGGTGTTCCTGTCGGATCTGGGGCTTGAGGAAGCCGGGCTGGATCGGCTGATCCGGGCGGGCTATGATCTGCTGTCGCTGGAGACCTTCTTCACGGTCGGCCCCAAGGAGGCGCGCGCCTGGACGATCCGCGAGGGCACGCTGGCGCCGCAGGCCGCGGGCGTCATCCATGGCGACTTCGAGCGCGGGTTCATCCGGGCCGAAACCGTGGCCTATGACGACTATATCACCTGCAATGGCGAAAGCGGTGCCCGGGACGCGGGCAAGCTGCGCGCGGAAGGCAAGACCTATGAAGTCAAGGACGGCGACGTCCTGCACTTCCTGTTCAACGCCTGACGGTTATCCCAGCGTGGCGGCGGTCAGTTTCAGCAGTGCGATGACAAGCCCCGCCACAAGGCCGATGGCGGTGAACGGTGCCTGATACAGCTTCTTGGGATCGGCCATGCGCCCGGCGGACCGGAGCGCCAGAAGGATGATCCGGGTCAGCGTGCCGAACAGCAGAACCGCGATCTGAACCGCGGTGACGAACAGCACGGCGGGCAAGGCCCAGAAGGCGCTCAGCAGGAGCGGGACGCTCAGTTGCTTCAGCCATTCGGGCGTCTCATCGAAAACTCCGAAGAAGGCCATGGCGAGGCTTGCGAGAATGACGAGCGGCAGCAGGGACAAACCGGCGTCCACCGCGATCAGAACCGGCAGCGGTCGTGGCCATACTCGCATCACGAAAATACAGTTGGAAACATGCAGGCTGAACATCACGAACGGCAGCGAAATCAGTCCACCGAATCCGACGAGTCCCACAAGGTCGTAAAAGCTTCGGGGATCTGCCCGGCCACCATTGTTCAGCAGCGCCAGGACCAGGATGCAGAGCCCCGAAAGCACGAAACCGGCGCGCCAGGAGGGACCCTCCCACGCCTCACCGACAAAGGGCAGGAGGATGTCTTCCATCGCCGCGCGCTCGAAGGTGCCGAAATCGGTCCGCGCGCCGCCGAAGACATACTCCGCCACCGCGGCTTTCCGGTCGGGCGGACAAAACTTGTCGTAACCGCCCGCCAGACCCACAACGCCCAGAATGATGAGTATCGCATCCAGCATGCGGATAGTATCGACGAGAGACGGCAGATCTGTCCACGGCCTCGCGCACGGTCAGGCCAGGGCGACAAGCCCCGCCTTGAGGTCCAGCGCGCCGTCATAGAGCGCGCGGCCTGAGATTGCCCCGTTCAGGGGCGCGCCGCAGTCGCGCAGGTCGATCAGATCCTGCAGGGATGACACCCCGCCCGAGGCGATCACCGGGATCGTGGTGGCGCGGGCCAGCGCGGCGGTGGCGTCGGTGTTGGGCCCCTGCATGGCACCGTCGCGGTTGATGTCGGTGTAGATGATGGCGGCGATACCGGCGTCTTCGAACTTGCGCGCCAGATCGGTGACCTCGATCTCGGTTTCCTCGGCCCAGCCGCGCGTTGCCACGAAGCCGTTGCGCGCGTCCAGCCCGACGGCCACCTGTCCGGGAAAGGCTGCCGCCGCCGCGCGCACCAGGTCGGGATCCTCGACCGCCACGGTGCCCAGGATCACCCGCGAGATGCCCTTGGTCAGCCACATCTCGATGGTGGCCATGTCGCGGATGCCGCCGCCCAATTGTGCCGGGACCGAGATTTCGGAAAGGATCGCCTCGACCGCCGCTGCGTTGACCGGCTGGCCTTCGAAGGCGCCGTTGAGGTCGACCAGGTGGATCCATTCGCAGCCGGCATCCTGAAAGGCGCGGGCCTGTTTGGCCGGGCTGTCGCTGAACACCGTGGCTTTGCTCATGTCGCCTTTCAGCAGGCGAACGCAGTGGCCGTCTTTCAGGTCTATGGCGGGGTACAGGATCATGGGGCACCTTCCTTGGCAGAACTTGGCCGCTGTCTGTCACGGGCAGACGGCAATGCCAAGGGGCGCGCGACGCAACGTATCACTTGTCACAAGGCTGACCTGCACATCACCTGAGCCTTCTATCCTGGGAGGAGACGAAGATGAAGACCTTGGTTCTGGCGGCAGCATTGACCGCATTGGGGACGGCCGCTTGCGCGGATCCCGTGCTTGGCACCTGGAAGACCCAGCCGGGCGACGACGGCGTCTATGGCTATGTGGAATTGTCACCCTGCGAGGGCAAGGTCTGCGGCGTGCTGGTGCAGGCGTTCGACGCCGGGGGTGGTTCGCGCAGCAGTGCCGCCCTTGGCAAGCGCATGGTCTGGGACATGGTTGCGCATGGGGGCGGGCGCTATGGCAAGGGCAAGATCTGGGCGCCGGACCGGGACAAGACCTATGCCTCGAAAATGGCGCTGGAAGGCGACACGCTGGAGGTCTCGGGCTGCGTCATCGGAATCTGCCGCACACAGGTCTGGACCCGCGTGCCGTAACCGGGTCTGCCCAGCCCGCGCCGTGCCACAGGGCGACGCGGGCCGGTTTGGATCACGCGGTGCGGGACCGCCGTGTGCGGCGCAAGCCGGACACACCAACCAGCGCGGTGCCCAGCAGCAGCGCGCCTGCGGGCAGGGGCACCGCCGCGATATCCAGGTCGATGTTTGCCATATCGCCGGTGACCGCGCCCCAAGCGACGTTCAGCGTGTCCGAGCCACCCGATGCCAGCCGGGACCGCACGTTGATGATGGCGTTCTGGCCGGGGGCAATCGTCTGCGACTGGCCATTGCCCCACCCGATGGTCACGCCGTTGAAGCTGCCGGAAAACTGCAGGACGGTGCCCTGCGCGACCCCCGCCGTGAACCGGCCCAGCGTGGAATTGGTGAAGGTGAAAGAGGCCGACCCGGCGCCGTCGCCTCTGGAAAAAGTGGCGTCCCAGAAGAACGGCCCGTTGGCGATGTCATAGCTGCCGCCGTTGCTGATGTTGGAACTGGGCGAGATCGTCGCGGCAAGAGTGGCGGCAGGCGTCAGGGCGACGATGGCGGCCAGGGCAATGGTTTTCAGGTTCACTTTTCAACTCCTTGAAACAACTTCAGCGCCGCATCTGGCGCGTCATGATCCAAGGATGCGGAAGGAATTGTCTCAAATCCAACGGAGTTGAGGGCGATGGTTAAGACCTGACGGCGCGGGAGCAGTGCCCTGGGGCCTCGATTCCCCGAAAGCCTATCGGCCGTTTCGCGGGCTTTGATAAATTTGACTAAATATCATGTGCTTGGCGTTTCAGGCCGGGGTGGTTCCGGACGGCTCCGCGCATCCACGTTGCGTTAACCTTGGGGCGAACTCTGGCGGTCCGGTTGCTGAGGCGCCCCGCAAGCGCGGGCATCAAGGGGTGCGCCCATCCGCTTCCGGCGCGGAGTTGCAGGCCCGGACCAGACCCCGACCCGGCGTGATCTCAGGGGGCCCAGCCCAGGAAGTTGCCAATCATCCGCAGGCCCGCCGCCTGGCTTTTTTCCGGGTGGAACTGGAGGCCGACCATGTTGTCGCGCGCGATCATGGCCGTGACCTCGCCGCCGTAATCCACATAGGCCAGACGGCTGGCCGGGTCCGAGACGTGGAACTGGAAGGAGTGCACGAAATAGGCGTGATCGCCGGTGGCAACGCCCTCCAGCACCGGGTGGGGATGGTCGATGACCAGATCGTTCCAGCCCATGTGTGGCACCTTCAGGCTGGGGTCCGCGGGCACGATCCGTTCCACGTCGCCGCCGATCCAGTCGAAACCGGGGGTTTCCTCGTACTCATGGCCGGTGGTGGCCAGCATCTGCATGCCGATGCAGATCCCCATGAAGGGCACGGCGCGGTGCCGGACCGCCTCGTCCAGCGCCTCGAACAGCCCGTCGCAGGCTTTCAGGCCCCGCAGGCAGGCCGGGAAAGCGCCGTCACCGGGCAGCACAACGCGGTCGGCGCGGGCGACATCCTCGGGGCGGGCCGAGACGATGACCTCGCCGGTGCCCGCATCCCGCGCCATGCGCTGGAAGGCCTTTTCGGCGGAATGCAGGTTGCCGGATTCATAGTCGATCAGAACCGTGGTCATCGGCCTACAGCGTTCCCTTGGTCGAGGGCACATCGCCGGCCTTGCGCGGATCGGTTTCCAGCGCATCGCGCAGGGCGCGGGCCACGGCTTTGAAGGCGGCCTCGGCAATGTGGTGGCTGTTCACCCCGTGCAGCGCGTCCACATGCAGGGTGATGCCGCCGTGGGTCGAGAACGCCTGGAAGAACTCGCGCACCAGTTCGGTGTCGAACGTGCCGATCTTCTGGGTCGGCATATCCACATTCCAGATAAGGAAGGGCCGCCCGGACAGATCCAGCGCCGCGCGCAACAGCGCGTCATCCATCGGCAGCAGGCAGTCACCGTACCGGGTGATGCCGCGCTTGTCGCCCAGTGCCGCGCTCAGCGCCTGGCCCAGGGTGATGCCGGTGTCTTCCACGGTGTGGTGATCGTCGATGTGCAGATCGCCGTCGGCCCGAATCACCATGTCGATCAGTGCGTGGCGGGCCAACTGGTCCAGCATGTGATCGAAGAAGCCGACACCGGTCTGGATGTCGTAGCTGCCGCTGCCATCGAGATCGATCTCGACGGTGATGCTGGTTTCCGCGGTCTTGCGGGTGATGCTGGCCTTGCGCATGCGGGTCTCCATCCGTTTCACCTGCCTTTTAGGGGGGTTGGCACGGGATGAGAAGGGCTTGCGACAGACCGGGTGCATTGGACCGGGCGCAATGGCGTTGCGCGTGTGGCCCGAAGGGCAGCGGATCGAAC
>NZ_JBFBVU010000049.1:0-12789 GCF_040689105.1 Meridianimarinicoccus marinus | reverse complement strand
GCTCGCGCCTGTGCCTGCTGGAGGGCTTCGTCGGCCATGCCGAACAGTGCAACCTGCGCGTCCGCCGCTATGGCGGCATCAACGTCCCCTACGGCGAACCCGCGCCCTACAGGGACGCTGCCGAGTAGGTACAACACATGGGTGCGAGGGGCCAGCCCCTCGCGCTCCCCGGAGTATTTCCGACAAGAAAAACGGGGGGCGCCGGGTGGCTTTGCGACGTGGTGACGAGGAGCGGGGTCAGGACTCCTGGTGGGCCATCTCGGCGCGCAACACGTCGAGAAACACGTGGCAGCAGGGCAGGAGGCTTCGATCGCGCACCAGCATGATTCCCGCGCTGCTGGCCCATGTCAGCCAATCGGCGCGCAGGCGGGTAAGTTCTGGTCCGATGTCGCGGCCCTTGATGGCGGGCACCACGGTCAGAAGATCGCTGGAAACCAGCAGCCGGTCGATGAACTGGCGCGACACGGCCTCTACCCTGGCCGGGGGCGGCTCCAGCCCGAAGCTGGTAAAGGCATAGCGGATCGAGGGGTCGTCGCGCGGCGGCAGGATACAGCCGTAGTGGCGCAAATTCTCGTGGGTGACCGAGGTATCCTTTTGCGCCAGCGGATGATTGGCGCGGGCGATCAGCATCATGCGCAACTCGGCCAGTTCTTCTCCGATCAGATCTTCGGGCATGTCGCGGGTGATGCGGCCCAGCATCATGTCCACTTGCCCGGAGCGCAGGAAGTGCAGCAGTTCTTCACGGGTGCCGGTCTTGATCCGCAGGTGGATGCCGGGGGCCTTTCGATGCAGTTCAGTCACGACCTTGGGCAGGATTCGGCCCAGCCAGAACTGGCCGGCTGCGATCGACACGGTCCCGGTGATCCCTTGCTGGCGGGCGCGGATGTCGCTTGAAAGATTGTGCATTTCCCGTTCGACCCGCTCCATCCGTTCCAGGAACAGCTGGCCCAGCGGGGTCAGGGAGACGCCGCGCGGGCCGCGGTCAAACAGCTGTGCGCCGACCAGATCCTCGACGCGGGAGATGATCTTGGTCAGGGCCGGTTGGGTGAGGCCCAGTTCGCGGGCCGCCGAAGAGATATTGCCGCGCGCGGCCACCTCGCGCACAAATCGGATGTGTTGGGTTTCCATTTTCTGCCTTTCCCTGCAGAGCGATGCCAGCATTTGCGGCTAAGGTATTCCATTGCGTTATGTGTTGCGATGAAAATTGCGCTAACGCGGAATATCCGTTCGGCCTATCGTCGCCCCACCTGATGTCCCAACGCGGTGAGGCCCCATTTGCCCGACCAGACAACGCCCCAGAACCTGTTGTTCCTCCTGTCGGACGAACACAATCGCAAGATCGCCGGATGCTATGGGCATCCCTTCGTGCAGACGCCGAACCTGGATCGACTGGCGGCGGGCGGAACCAAGTTCACCTCGGCTTATTGCAACAGCCCGATCTGTGTGCCGTCACGCGCCTCGCTGGCCACCGGGCGGCATGTGCACGACATCGGCTATTGGGACAATGCAATCCCCTACGCCGGAACCCCGCGCAGTTGGCACGAGGTTCTGCGCGATCAGGGGGCGGATGTGGTGTCCATCGGCAAGCTGCATTTTCGGGGCG
The DNA here is from genome assembly GCF_040689105.1 of Meridianimarinicoccus marinus. Taxonomy (NCBI): domain Bacteria; kingdom Pseudomonadati; phylum Pseudomonadota; class Alphaproteobacteria; order Rhodobacterales; family Paracoccaceae; genus Meridianimarinicoccus; species Meridianimarinicoccus marinus. Next base: position 11,186 of record NZ_JBFBVU010000049.1, on the reverse strand, counting down.
GCGACGACTATGGCTTCACTGAGGAATTGATCCCGCTGCATGTGGTCGACGGCAAGGGTGACTTGAAAGGGCTGTTCCGCAAGGAACTGCCGGCCAAGGTTGGCACCAGCGACATGGCGACGGGGGCGGGCAAGGGCAGTTCCACCTATTCGGAGTATGACACCCGGATTGCCGGGGTGGCCTGCGACTGGTTGCGGCGGCGCGCGGCGGCGGATGCGGCAACGCCCTTCGTGCTGTTCGTCAGTTTCGTGATGCCACATTTCCCGCTTGTGGCGCCCGAGGCCTACTATAATCTTTACGAGAAATACGGGCTGGAGGCGCTGTCGCAAGGTCTGGACGCTCCGGCGGACAATCATCCAACCCTGAACCGGATGCGTGGCTATTTCGACTATGACAAGTACTTCAACGATGAGCGCAAAGCCATTGCTTTAAGGGCCTATTTCGGCATGGTCACGCGGCTGGATGCGCTGATCGGCGAGGTTCTAGAAGCGCTGGAGACTTCGGGCTTCGGAGACAACACGGCGGTGCTGTATACCTCGGACCACGGCGACAACCTTGGCAGCCGGGGCCTGTGGGGAAAATCGGTCATGTATGAGGACAGCGTCGGCGTGCCGATGATCCTGTCCGGGCCGGGGGTGCCACAAGGGGCCACGGTGGACACGCCGGTCTCGCTTCTGGATGTGGCACCGACGGCGGTCGCAGCAACAGGGGTGGAGGCTTCGGCAGAGGCTTATCCGGGGCGCTCCCTGTTCGATCTGGCGCAAGGGGCCGATCCGGGGCGGGCAGTGCTGTCGCAATACCACGCTTCGGGGTCCGACACCGGGCAGTTCATGCTGCGCAAGGGGCGGTGGAAATACATCGCCTATGTCGGCACGGTGCCGCAATTGTTCGATCTGGTCGCCGATCCGGACGAACGGCGCGACCTTGCAAAGGATCCGGCTCACGCGGCAATATTGGCTGAAATGGATGGTGCCTTGCGGGCGGTCTGCGACCCGGAGGAGGTCAACCGCCGCGCCTTTGCCGACCAGCAGGCGGTGATCGACGCCAATGGTGGGCGGGCGCAGATCGACGCGACGGTGGACATTCCCTTCACCCCGGCCCCGGCATGACACATCGCTTGCGCATGGCCGCTGCACCCGGTGCGCAATCCGGGCGGCTCCGCCGGAACGGACGGGCAGGGCACCCGCCACATCACGACCACATCAGCCAGATGGAGATGATCTGACATGGAGGCGCAGGGAGGACGCAGCGGCCAGATCAGCGAGGGCTGGAAAGACCTTGTGACGGCCGTCGGGCTTTTGGTCTTTGCATTGGCGGGGTTCCTCTACATCAACCCCAACGGATCGGGCGTCTGGCCGGGGCCGGGCGGGATGACCTGGCGCACGATGCCGTTCATCTATTCCAGCCTTCTGAGCGTGCTGTCCATTATCTACGTGGTGCAATCCATCCTGAAAATCCGGGCCGAGCGCAAGCTGACCCGCACACCGGTTCCGCCCGAACAGCAGGCCGAGAACCGCCTGATCCTGTTCCGCCGCGTGGCGACTTTCGCGTTCCTGATGGCCTATGTCAGCCTGCTGCGGGTCTTTGGATTTGCCATCGTCACCCCGATCTTCCTGTTCGCACTGTTCCGCCTGTATGCGCGTGGCGACTGGAAGGGCGATGCGGTGATCTCGCTGGTCGGGGCTTTTGCCCTGTGGCTGTTGTTCGTCCGCATTCTGCATCTGAACCTGAAGGGCTACACCTGGGATCCGGTGACGCCTTTCCTTCTCGACGCATTATCGATGGTGGGGCTCTGACATGCTGGAAGGTCTGATCCAGGGCTTTGTCGAAATGAGCTCGCTGTCGAACCTGGCGCTGTTGTTCGTCGGCACCGCCCTTGGCATTCTGGTCGGTGCCTTGCCCGGCCTGTCGTCGCCCATGGCGATCATCGTCCTGCTGCCCATCACCTTCGCAATGGAGACTCTGCCGGCCTTCGCGATCATGATCGGGATCTATGTGGGCACCAAGCTGGGCGGTTCTTTCTCGGCGATCCTGTTGCGCACGCCCGGCACGCCGGCCTCGGCCTGCACGGCGGTGGATGGCTACCCGATGGCCCTGCGCGGCGAGGCCGGGCTGGCGCTTGGATATGCCACCATGGGCTCGACCGCCGGGGGGCTGCTGGGCTGGGTGGCGGCCGTCACCGCGATCCCCTTCATAGCCACCATCGCATTGGACAGCGCGCCGCCCGACATCGCCCTGATCGGCATTGCCGGTCTGGTCATGGTCTCGGCCTTCGCGCGGGGATCGATGGTCAAGGGATTTGCCGGGGTGCTGGTGGGGCTGCTGATTTCATCCGTCGGCATGGACGGGCAGGACGCGGTCATGCGCTATACCTTCAGCCTGCCGATCCTGGAAAGCGGTGTGCCCTTCGCCGCCGTGCTGGTGGGGGTCTTCGGCTTCGCGGTGGTGTTTTCCGACATCGCCATGACCGTCAAGGGAACCGAGCTTCTGACCCGTGATGTCAAGCTGAACCTGCCGGGGCTGGGTGATCTGCTGCGCCGCTGGAAGGCCTGGGTCATCGGCGCCGCCTATGGCATCGGCATCGGGGCGATCCCCGGCGTGGGGGCAGATGGCTCGACCTGGCTCAGCTATGCGACGGTCAAGAACCAGTCCAAGAACCCGCCGCCCGAAGCATTCGGCACTGGCGTGCCCGAGGGCATCCTTGCGCCCGAAAGCTCCAACAACGCGACCACCGGCGGCGCGCTGGTGCCGATGCTGACCCTGGGCATTCCGGGCGATGGATCCACGGCGATCATGCTGGGCGCCATGGTGATGCACGGGCTGACCCCCGGCGTCAGCCTGATGCGGGATGATCCCCATATCGTCTATGGCCTGCTGGCGGCGCTGCTGATCGCCACGGTGTTCATGTTCATCATCGCTTGGACCGCCATCGGCAGCTTTGTCTTCGTGCTGCAACGCGAACGGTCGGTGCTGTTCCCCTTCATCCTGGTGTTCGCCACCATCGGCGCGTTTTCCAGCGCGAACATGCTGTTCCCGGTCTATGTGGCGATCATCTTCGGCCTTCTGGGGTTCTGGCTGGAAGGACGCGGCTTCCCCGTCGTGACCATCGTGCTGGGGGCGATCCTGGGGCCGATCATCGAATACAACATCCGGCTGGGCCTCGCCCTGTCAGGCGGCGAATGGACCACCTTTGTCGGCACATGGCCGCGTATGGTGCTGGCCTCGGTCATCGTCATCCTGATCGGGATCGAGATCCGCTCGGCCTTCAAGGCGCGCAGCGCGGCCAACCGGCTGAAAGACCAAAGCGAAGAACGTACGGGGCGGTTGGCCCCCGGCGACTGAACCGGGCGCAGGCCCATTCTCGGGAGGAGAGATATGAAATACCGACATTTTCACAAGACCGCGGTCGCCGCGGCCTTCGGACTGGCGGCCCTGACGGGCAGCGTGGCGCAGGCGGCGGATTTCCCAAGCGACAACATCCGGCTGATCGTGCCCTACAAGCCCGGCGGCGGCACCGACACCATTGCCCGCGCCTTCGCGGCAGCGATGGAGACACAGGCCGGCGTTCCCGTGCTGGTCGAAAACATCCCCGGCTCGGCCGGGATCAACGGCATGATGGCCCTGGTGAAATCCGAACCCGATGGCCACACCATCGCCATCAACGGTTCATCGGACGTGTCAGGTGCGGTGGCCTTCCGTGACAACCCGCCCTTCGGACTGGAAAACCTTGCCTGCGCGGGCGGCGTGTTCAACACCCCCGCATGGATGCTCAGCCACAAGGACAACGGGTTCGAGGATCTGGGCGACTTCATCGAGGCCGCAAGGGCAAACCCCGGCAAGATGACCGTGGGCATCACCGGCAAGCTCAGCCCGACCGATTTCGTGGCCTCGACCCTCGCCGGGACCAGCGATCTGGACATCAACATCGTCAACTTCGGTGGCGGCGGGCCGCTGAAAAAGGCCATCCTTGCCAATCAGGTCAACATGGGGGTCATCATTAGCCCGGTTCTGATGTCCGATGTGGTCAACGGCGATCTGAAGGTTCTGGCCGCTGCGGGCGATCTGTCCGGCATCAGCCAAGAACCGCTGCGCGGCACCAGGCACATGGGCGACTGGAACGAGGATGCCCGCATTGACATCGCCGTCATCCGGGGAATTTTCCTGCCGTCCGGCGTGCCCGATGACGTTCAGGAACATTTGGAAGAGCTGGTGCATGCCACGGTGACCAGCGAGGCGTTCACCGAGTTCGCGGTCAACTTCGGCTTTTCGCCCTATACGCAATCGGGTGCCGACTATTGCGCCCGCCTGCCGCAAGAGGTCGTTGACCTGACCCGCGTCTTCGACAACTTCATGCAGCAATAGACTGCTCCGAAAAATCTGCCCCGCCGGAACCAGCGGCGGGGCGGCCCGAGGCGTGTCATAATTCCCTTGGCCCGCTGCGCGGGTATGATGTGTGCCTGGCTGGCCGATTTTCGGGTCGGTCCAACCCGTTTCAGGAGCAGCCTCAGGTGACCGACAGTATCCGAACGATCAAGCTGCACGATATCCGCGTCAGCGAAAATACCCTGTGGCGTCATCTGGTGGTGGAAACCGCCGACGGGGTGACCGGAACCGGTGAATACACGCTCGGCAACGCCGGTCCGAACCTGCAATCCGACGCGGCCCGCCTGCTGCGCCCCTTTCTGGGCAAGGCACCGTCCCCGGCGCTTGCCAGGCCTCCCGAGGGGGCGGGGCTGGAAACCTGCGCCATACTGTCGGCTTTGGAACAGGCCCTGTGTGACGTGGAAGCCGCGCAACAGGGCCGGCCTGTCTGGCAGAGTCTTGCGCCGGAGACCGCGCCCGCACCGCTGCACATCTACGCCAACATCAACCGGCGGACCGAGGATCGCAGCCCGGCGGGGTTTGAAGCCAGCGCGCGGCTGGCGATGCGCCAAGGCTTTCGTCACTTCAAGGTCGCGCCTTTTGACGATCTTGTTCCCGAGATCTGCGGAACAGCCGAGGGCCGCGCACGGATCGACGCCGGATTGGCACGGGTCGCCGCCGTGGCCGGCTGCTTGGCCCCGGACCTGTCGCTGATGGTCGACTGCCACTGGCGCTTCACCCCGGACGCCGCCGCCGAAACGCTGGCGGCGCTGGCCGACATGGGCGTGGGCTGGTTCGAATGCCCCTTGCCCGAGGTCACGGACAACATCGCCGCATTGGCCAACCTGCGGGCCTTGGCACATGCCCATGACATGCGGCTGGCGGGTCTGGAAATGTCGGTGTCGCCCGATCAGGTTCTGCCGTTCCTGAAGGCGGGCGCCTATGATGTGATCATGCCGGATGTGAAATACGCCGGCGGCTGTCACGGGATCCTTGAGATGGCGAAGCTGGCGCGCGGCTATGGCACCGCAGTGTCCATTCACAACCCGTCCGGCCCCATCGCCCATATGGCCAGCGTCCATACTGCTCTGGCGCTGGACAACGGCCAGCTGCTGGAGATGCAGTTCGACGAAAGCCCGATGTTCACGTCGATTGTCTCGGAAATGGTGCTGCCCGAGGCGGGCACTGTCGTGCCACCTGCCGCACCGGGGCTTGGCTGCGCGCTGACGCCCCAGGCGATCGCCGGAGCCACCTCTCTGGATGTGGCCGGGGACACGGCCTGACCCGCGCGTCCGGACCGGCATCCCCATAACGGAAAGCGGCGCCACGGAAATTCCGCAGCGCCGCGCGTGTTTTTCGGCTGGGCCGACCTCAGAGGTTCAGATCGACATCCACGGAAATCAGCCCGCTGGCCACATAGGCCGAGGCCAGCTGATGCAGCGCGATGCCTTCCAGTTCGGCGATATCCACGAAGTTTCCGCCCTGACCGTCCTGATCCACCAGCACGAGCGTGTCGGCGCCGTTGACCTGCAGCTGGATGAAGTTGTCGATCCCGGCGGACAAATCCTGTCCCCCGAAGATGCCGGTCAGGTTCAGCGTGTCGCCCTCCAGGATATTGAAGTCGGTGACGCTGTCGCAATACCGATCCTCGACCACCGAGAACGCGAAGGTGTCCGCGCCGGCGCCGCCGGTCATCGTATCCTGCAGGGTTCCGCCATCCAGAATATCGTTGCCGTTGCCACCGGACAGGGAGTCCTTGCCCTTGGCGCCGAGCAGGATGTCATCCCCGTCGCCCCCGTTGATCGAATCGTGACCGTTCTGTCCGTACAATTCGTCATCCCCGGTGCCACCCTCCAGATAGTCGCTTCCGGCCTCGCCGTAGATCTCGTCATCCATGTCGCCGCCGATGACCGTGTCGTTGCCGTTTCCGGCCTCGATGTAGAGGTTCAGGGTGCTGCCGGAATAGTCCAGAACATCATTCCCGTCGCCCCCCGAGACGATCAGGTTGCCGGTCCCGGTTCCTCCCGTGCCGCCAGTCCCGCCGGTTCCACCCGAACCGCCGCTGCCGCTCAGCGAGTCGTCGACTTCGTTCAGCTTGGTGACAAAGCCCGCGCGGCTGCCGGCCTTGTGGCCGTCGTTGGCGTTCAGAAGGTCGAAGTCGCCCGACATGGTCTGTCCGCCGATGATCACGTCGCCATTGTCCGCAACTTCGATGGCGCGGGCCGCATCGTCCCGCGAACCGCCGATGTAGGTCGCGTAGAGAAGGGTCGACAGATCCGTGCTGAATACCGCAAGGAAGCCATCCTGACCGCCACCGTAGCCCCCGAAGGTGGTGTAATCCGTGACCGGAAGATCGGCCGAGTTGGTGGAGCCGGTGATGTAGACTGCCTTGTCCGTCACCACGATCCCTTCGGCGCCTTCGCCACCCGAGCCGCCGAAATAGGTGGCACCCAGCAGCGTTGTCCCATCAGCCGAGATATGCGTGATCATGGCGTCGCTCGGGCCATTCAGGCTGGACTGATATGCCGTTGCACTGGTCGTGATATCGGTGCTGGAGGAGAACGACAGGGCGTAGAAATCCCCCTGGCTGTTGACAGCCAGCTGATGCGTTTCCGAGCCTTCGCGATCTGAACCGCCGAAGAACGTGGCGGCCTTCAGGGTGCGCCCGTTGGTTTGCCCGTCGAGCTTGGCGAGATAGATATCGTCATCGCCCAGGGCATGGCTTTGCAGGGCGCCTGCTGTCGTGGTCACATTGCCGTAGTTATTGGCAGTGAACGAGATATTGATGTCGCCCTGGTCGTCGACGCGCACGGACGGCACGCCGTGACCGCTGCCGCCCAGATGGGTGCCATAGAGCAGCGATTGACCATCCGACGACAATTGCAGGTACATGTTGCTGCCCGGCGCGCGGTTCATCGCATCGGGGGTCAGCAGATTGTCGGACGAGTTGCCGTCTGCATTGGTATAGCCCACATGCACCACGCCCTGATCATCCACATCGATGTCACGGATGAACCCGGCATCACTGCCGCCCAGGTAGGTCGTCCACTCCATCGCGCCGGTATCGGCGTCCAGCTTGGTGACGAAGCCGTCCTGATCGCCGTACAAGTTGTTGGGAACCGCATCGCCGCCGAAGCTGCGCTGGAAAGCCCCTGCGGTCGTACCAAGGCCATCCCCGGCCCGGCCTGCGATATAGACATAGCCGTCGTCGGAAACCTCCAGCGCATAGGCGCGGTCGTATCCCTCGCCGCCGATCCGGCCGGACCACAGCAGGGTGCCGTCGGGCGCGTACTTCTGGATGATGACATCCATTTCATCGGCGCGGCCTGCGCTGGCGCCGCCCTGTTTGGTCTTGTAGTCCAGCCCCGGTGTGATGGCGACGCCATTCGGCGAGGATGTCCCGCCTGTCACGTAGATGTTTCCGGCACTATCTACAGCGACATCTCGAGCCACAGTTCGGTAAGAGCGTTGACCATCTACAAATGTCGAAAAAGAACTCTGCAGCCCGTAACTTGACATTACTACCTCTTCCACTTGATCATTTCTGAACCAGCACCTGCGAAACGCTGTTCCGCAGAATGCACGCTGACGTTGTAATGCAACCTATGCGTGTAGTTTCCCTTGACGCAACCCAAGCGCGAGGATCTAGGCTGAAATCCGCCTAAGTGACCTAGGGTTAGATGGTTTGGCAGGCATGGCGCACGCGTTCCGGGCAGACCGCATTTGAAGGCTTTGCAAGATGAGGGCATCTGTATGGAATGCGGTGAAATCCACGTCGTATTTCGGATGACGCACCCTGCGCCAATTCGGCGGGATGAACGGCAGAAGCAGGAGCTGAAATCCTGATTTCTACATCAATCGCAACAGGTAACGGACGTTCATTACCTGAAAGTCAATTTTGATTCGAAGCGGCCAACCATTCGGTCAAGCGGCGAACATCTTCCGTGAAATTTTCATTTGATCGGAAAAATGCCAAGCGGGTCGCGGCAGACTTCCATTGTTCTGCCAACCTGAAGACGCCGCAATCCTCGTGTATGGAAATAGTGACTCCGGATCGGCGTGACCCATCTTCCGATGCCGTAATCCCGCAACGCTTGACGTCGCGAGCTTCCGTTGTGGGCGAATCATGTCACCCGGAAGACCATGGAAATTGCGGCATTGTCGGCCACAAGTCGGCGAATCATTGCCATGCCTCCCCAAGGGTCGGGCGCTGGACCATTGCCTGAACAGCGGATTCAAGGCAGGCGAATTTGCAGGATGACGGGAACGGCACATTGTGTCGGCGGGTTAATGCCGAAGCAGAATCCAGATGTGCGGTCCGGTGTCCAAATCAACCCATGGCAACGCGATGGTAATAAACCCTCACGAATTTGCGCTGATTGTTGGCATTGGTCTTGCGTTCCAGATGCCGTGTACATTTGCATACAAAAAAATATAACGGGGCCGTGATCGAAATTCTGAAACCGTTTTCGGATATACGGGGCCGTACAGGGGCTGAATGCTGGGCCGAAAACGATGACCCGGGGTTCGATCCCAAAGCCGGTGTTTTCCAGGCTACCGAATGTGGCGACCGTCTTGCCCGATCATCACTTCGACCCCCGCATGACCCTGGAAATCTTTCCCGAGAAGTTTACTCATGGGAAACCTTCGCACGAAGCGATCCGTAGAAGATTCCGGCAACTTTAGACACCTGCCACGGCGCCAACTTTGACAAAGGTCAATCTTGGCCACGGAATGTCCGGACATGTCCCGTTTTCCCCGGCAGGCGGACAAATGCGCCCGGATTATCAAAATTATCCGAAAAGAGATGACGGTGCTTTCCGGGTGGCGGGGGCAGGGTCGGCCGTCATAGTTACTGAAGCAAACCCGACGCATTCAGGAGCCCCCCATGACCGCCACCTATTACGCGCCACAAGGAGGCCATCCGGGCCAGGACCAGCTGCTGACCGATCGTGCCGTTTTCACCGACGCCTATGCGGTGCTGCCCAAGGGGACCATGCGCGATATCGTGACCAGCTTCCTGCCGTTCTGGGACGATACCCGCCTGTGGGTGATCGCCCGGCCGCTGTCGGGGTTTGCCGAGACCTTCTCGCAGTACATCATGGAAGTGGCGCCGGGGGGCGGGTCGGACCGGCCCGAGACCGATTCCGAGGCCGAGGGCGTGCTGTTCATTGTCGAAGGCACGGCCACGCTGATCTTCAACGGTACCGCACATGAAATGTCGCCGGGCGGCTATGCCTATCTGCCGCCATCCAGCACCTGGACCCTGCGCAATGCAGGACCCGAGGTCTTGCGCTTTCACTGGGTGCGCAAGGCCTATCAGTCGGTCGAAGGGCTGGATCACCCGGATTTCCTGATCTTGAACGAAAACGACATCGCCCCGACGGAAATGCCCGGCACCGATGGCAAATGGGCGACCACGCGCTTTGTCGATCCCGCCGACCTGCGCCACGACATGCATGTCACGGTGGTGACCTTCCAGCCCGGCGCGGTGATCCCTTTCCTCGAAACCCATGTGATGGAACACGGTCTGTACGTGCTGGAAGGCAAGGCGGTCTATCGGCTGAACAACGATTGGGTCGAGGTCGAGGCCGGCGATTTCATGTGGCTGCGCGCCTTCTGCCCGCAGGCCTGCTATGCGGGCGGGCCAGGGCGGTTCCGCTACCTGCTGTATAAAGATGTAAACCGCCAGATGCCGCTGCGCCCGCAGCGCTGATCCGCCTATCCATGCGGCTGGGGTGGAAGGCCGCCGATGGCCGCCGTCAGGTCTTGGGCCGCCTCGATCACGGGGCGGCTGAGCCGGTCGATGTGCCCGGCACTGATCCGGCTGGTCGGGCCCGAGACCGAGATCCCGGCAATCGCCTCGCCGGTCACATCGTGCACCGGCGCCGCGACACAGCGCATGCCGCTGTTCTTTTCCTCATTGTCGAAAGCAAAGCCCTGGGTGCGCACCGTTTGCAAGTCGCGGCGCAGGGCGTCCGGGTCGGTGATAGTCTGGTCGGTAAAGGCTGTCAGCGGTCCCAATGCCAGCACGCGCTGCAACCGCGCGTCATCCATGCCCGCCAGCAAGGCCTTGCCGATGCCCGAGGCGTGCAACGGCGACAGCGTGCCGGGGGGAAAGAAGGCGCGGATGCTGGCGTGGGTTTCCACCTGGCTGAGAAACAGCACCGAGCCTTCCTGCGCGATGCCGATGTTGGCGGTTTCGCCGGTGGCCTCCATCAGCTTGCGCAGGATCGGACGGGCACGATCCACAAGGCTGGTGCGGCGCAGGAAGCGCGCGCCGATGACAAAGGCACGCGGTCCGATGTGCCATTGCTGCTCTTCGGCATCGAATTCCACCAGACCCCGGCCCTGAAGCGTGACCAGAACGCGGTACACTGTTGCGGGGGATTGTCCCATTTCGCTGGCGATGGCGGTCAGGGTCTTGCCCTGCGCCTCGCTCAGGTACTCGAACACCTCCATCGCGCGATCCAGCGATTTGATGGTGTTCTGGCTGGTCTTGTCGTCCCATCCGCGCGGACGGCCCCGCGTCTTTCGAACCGGCCCACCGCCATTATCTTGCGTTTCCATAGGAACTTTCTGATTTGCTGTGAAAGGCTAATTCATGATATGAAAAAAGCAAGCGCATGACAATAAATGGTTTTTCGTGGACTGAACCAATCTGAAAACACATTTCAAAAAAATTTCACTGCGAGGTCAGCCCGCCTATGGTGGGTGCAACGACGCAAGGAGACACCCATGAGCTTTCAGAATCCCGTTTTCATTCCCGGGCCGACCAACATTCCCGAAAGCCTGCGCAAGGCTTGCGATATGCCCACCATCGA